>JABWBQ010000038.1 GCA_013360395.1 Flavobacteriales bacterium | reverse complement strand
GTTCACAAGCTATGCTTGGCGTTCTTCAAATTACTCAGCCCAGCTCCAGAAAAAATCCGCAATCGTTCGCCGGCCCTTATGCCACAGCCGCCCGATCTCCTCCGCGCCCCGCACCATGCTCCAGTTCTGGTTGATCCCACTGCCGACATCCGTTCGAAAGGTGCATCGGTAGGTGGGGTCGAAGAAATCGTTAACCGGCAATTGATCGCCGCGCACGCGGAGGGTGGCTGCCAAGCCGACCGGCAAGGTGCCGATGTTCACACTGCGCGGTGCGAACGGGAACAGCGGCGGCGAGGGCGCCAGATACTGATCACCGGCCCCAGTGGACTGGAACATGTTGTTGCCCTGGCCGAACGACGGTGTGCATAGTGCGAGCACCATGGCGAGCGGCACTGTTCGCGGAAGGAAGTTGTTCATGGCATCGACGGGTTAAGGTGTGGAGTGAACGAGCCGTATGGATCGGGCGGCGCCTCGACTACCGCCGTAGGTCAACACATAAAAGCCAGCGGCGAGGTCCCCCGTTGAGAGCACGACTTGCGACGCACCCCTGGGCCACTGCACCTGGCGCACCAACTGGCCTTGCCCATTACGCAGGTCGATCCGAGCGCTAGGCAACACCGGCTCGTCGGAGCGTATTGTTACAACGCTTCCGAACACGTCCCAGGTCACCTGAGCACCCATGACACCGTGCTCAACCACGCCGACGTTCGATCCACAGTAGGCTAGGTCTTCAGACACACGCACATCGTCCACAAAAGCGTACGCTAAGGGAAACCCTCCATCAATATCCTGTACTTCAGGCCAGCTCAGAGAGTCGGCGAAAAAATTGGTGATCGCCAGAAAGCGATAGGCGGAGTCCGGCACGAACGTTCCGCTAACGTCGACCCAATTGGCCGTATCCGCTAGCACCGTATCCATGTGGATCGCCGCATCGTTCGGGTAGAGCAGCGCACCCCAATCCGTAGGGAGGTTCACGAAAAACCGAAGCCCAGGACCTCGTGCCTTCCAAGCTGCGGAATTCGCCGAAGCCGCGACGAAGCCTCCGCAAGCCACTTTCATGGAGACACAGACAGGAACCCCTACCTGTAGTGGCTGCAGAAGTTCCGTAGCAATGATCTCTCGGTAGTCCGGATCGCCTTGAGCATAGGTGGCCAAACCCATGTACCCGTCACCATCGAAGGGTAGCTGATACCCGAATTGGTTAAGGGGTACGCCCGAGATCACCCCTGCCGAACAGGCATTGAAATAATCGCTGCTCAGGGTGTACGGACTGGTCCAGCCCTCTACTAAGGCCCACTGACCAAAGAACTCTGGACACGTCAAATACTCCTCGAACGATCCGTTGGGCACGAGGTTCTGGGCCTGCGCGGTTGAGGTGATGGAGCACAGCACCATTGCCACGGCCATGGCGAGCACCTTGCTACCCGTGGGGAACAGTGTGTTGGCGGAGTTCATCATCGTCAAGTTCGTATCGGCCGGGAGCATCGATCCGGCCCGCCTCCTGGTTCTTCGGGTTGTCCGCGGCCATGGCGCCTTCTGCGTGCCCGCCCAAAAGACCGCTTGGGTGGCGGGGGCGCTGCCCGGCGCTGCCGGGGAGGCTCCATATCTTCGCGCTGCTCTGTTTCGTTTACCTTTTAGCGAGGGTTAGGTGGAGCATGAGTAACCGAGGCCCCTGGTGTTGCAAGCCCAGCGCACCCACCAATAAGAACCCTCCGTGGCCAGGTTCACCCAGTAGCTCACGTAGTAGGTCTGCCCCACCACCAATGGTTCGATCAAGGGGGCACCCACCAATTCTCGGAAGTCATCCACCGTGTACAGCCCCATCCCCACATAGGCCTCCCCGTCGTGGGCGTACTGCCAGGTGAAACCGTTCCAAGGCACATCCATCAAGGTGTCAATACCCCCAAGGTCGCCCGCGCATGCATGGAAATAGTCCGGGCTCTGGTCCCAGCGGTTCCAAAACAACGGACGGTCGCCCACATTGAAACAGCAGGTGTTGGGGCAGGTGTCGGTCTCCTCAAAACTGGGGTTGGGCACCAGGTTCTGCGCTTCGCAGCGCGGGAGGGCAAGGAAGCAAAACCAGGCCACGGCCCATGGAACCAACACCGCCATCGTTTGGCGGTACGGCACGTGCATGTTCGTTGGCCTGGGCATGGCGTGAAGTTCGCGGTAACCGGCAGTGTCCGGTCCCCTGATGTGAAACTACGATGCACCGTGCGATCAGCACGCATGCATGTCTTCCCTTGCGGCGGCCGGGGAACGGTGAGAATGGTGAGAACGGGGAGAATGGTGAAAACGGTGAGAGTGGGGAGAAGGGTGAGAGGGGTGAGAAGGGTGAGAAGGGGGAGACTGGTGAGAACGGTGAGACAGGTACGGGAGGGAAGGGCGGCGCGTTGGCACCTTCACCCCGCGCGCCCCATGCCGTCAGTGATGGATCGAGCGCACTGCAACCGGTGGTGATGGTCATGCCCGGCCGCTGCCAAGGCCGCCATCCGCTGTCCTGGTCGCCCCCTCCGTCCAGGTGCAACATGGCCTGGGGTTGGTTCACCAATGCGTTGCCGAAGGGGCCGATGCCCAGGAACCCGGTCAGGTCCACACCGGGGTAGCCATTCACCGTTTGTCCGGTGACCGTCGGCGCGAGCAGCATCCGTCGGACCAAGTCCGTGTAAAACTCGATCGGTTGGTTGGCCTCATTCTTCACCTCCAAGATCTGGTTCGCCCCAGCGGCGAACGCCGTGCGGCGGGGGACCACCCATGATCGTGTGAACGCCCCTCCTGGCAGCGATCGCCCCTCTCCCTATCTTGCTGCCCAGTGCGCCGCGCCTGCCTCGTCCCCCTGCTGTTGCTGGCGCTACTGGCTCCCGCGCAGGACGGCGTCTTCGAGATCATCAAGGGCGGCAAGCCCGTGGGCCGGATCGACGTGAGGCGTACGGAGGTCGGCGACCGGGCGCTGTACCGGATGACCTCACGCTCCTCCATCGCCGTGCTGTGGACGCACGACGTACGGAGCGACCTCGCCACCGAATACCAGGGCGGGCGGTTGACGCGCTGCCACAGCACCTACCGGGTGGACGCCGAGCTGCGCGACAGCAGTTCCATGCGCACCGTGGCCGGGCGGCATCTGTGCTACGTGCATCCGGGCGAGGTGTTCGTGGGCAACGCCAGGGGCGACTGGACCGTGGCCCGCATGTACTACGAGGAGCCCGTGGGGCAGGACAGTGTGTTCGTGGAGAGCGTGCTGCGCGACTGCCCTCTGGTGGCGCTCGGGGATGGCCGGTATGTGCTGACGATGCCGGACAAGAGCACCAACCACTACACCTACCGGGGCGGGGTGCTGCGCGAGGTGTATGTGGACCGCACGCTCTTCAACCTGCTCTTCCGGCGCACGTGATCAGAGGCCCACGCGCTGTGCCAGGTAGCGGTGCACCTTGGCCACGCGTTCCACCTGCCCCTTGGCGGCGAAGCGCTCGTAGAAGCCTTCGTCGCGGAACTCCCGGGCCACCTCGCCCCAGGGCGCCAGGCGCTGGGCCCAGCGGCGCTCGCGGCCCTCGTCGGCCAGGTCGTCGGCCAGGGCCAGGTCGGCGCATACACGCAGCATGGCCTTGAGGGTCACCGGCTTGGTCACGTGGTACTTGGGGTGGCCCCAGGCATCGCCCCAGGCGCTGCGGGCCGCGCGCAGGAACTCCTGCACGGTGCGGTACCGCTTCTCCACGGTGCGGGCGCTGGCATCGACCGTCTCCCCGCGCTTGGTGCTGCGCACGATCCAACGGTGCACCTCGTTGAAGAGCTCGGCCTGCATGATCCACTTCTCCTGCTTGCTGCGGTTGCCCAGGCGGTTGATGCGGTAGCGCAGCGGGCTGTCGGGATCGGCGTATAGCCGCTCGATCACCTTGGCGGCCAACCGCTTGTCGGGCTTCTCCCAGCTCACCTTCTCGTAGAGGTCGATCAGGTGGCTCTTGTTGATGCGGGTGGGGGTGCTGTTGATGATCACGAACATCTCGGCGGCGAAGTCCTCGCTCTGCCCGTCGAACACCACGCAGGGCACATGGATGCTGCGGGCCTCCTCGGGGTGGCTGCGGAAGAAGAACTCCAGGGCGGCCAGGCGGTGCTGCCCGTCGATGATGAGGTACTTCTCGCGCGGTTCCTTGAGGTCGCCCACATGCTGGTAGTGGCCCAGGGGGCTGAAGTCGAGCGTTTCGCTGGTGAACAACAGCACGGTGCCGGGGATGGGGGGCTGGGTGACGGCCGTTTCGTAGAAGTTGCGGATGGCCTTCACCTTGGCCTTGCTCATGGCGCGCTGGAAGGCGGCGTCGCTGCGCTCGATGCGGCCGATGAAGGCGGCGACCTCATCGTCCCGCCCCCCCGGATCGGCGTTGATGCCGGCCTCGCCCTCGGCATAATAACGGCTGATGAAACGCACCCGGCGCAGGAGGTCCTCGGCGGGGTAGCTCACGAAATAGAAACGGGCGTCCTTCTGGGGGATGCGGGTGGCGATCATACCCCCGAAGATAGGCGGACGGCGGCGGGTGGGGCAATGAGGGCCGTGGGCGGGGGTCCGGAACGAGGACGGGCCCCTGCCACGCAGAGGCCCGCCGCTCTTCCAACTAACCCCCCCTACCCTATTTCGACAATACCTTGAACTCGGTGCGCCGGTTGCGCTGATGCTGCTCCTCGCTGCACTGTTCGCACACGCACTTCTCGCTGGGCGCCGTCTCGCCGTATCCCTTGCTGGTCACACGGTCCTTGGCGATGCCCTTGCGGATGATGTGGTCCACGGCGCTCTTGGCCCGCTTCTGCGAAAGGCTGAGGTTGTAGGCATCCTTGCCGCGGCAGTCGGTGTGGCTGCTGAGCTCGATCCTCACCGTGGGGTTGTCGTTGAGGGTCTGCACCAGCTTGTCCAGCTCCAGGGCCGCGTCCGGGCGGATGTTCCACTTGTTGTAGTCGTAGTAGATGTTGTCCAGGCGCACCACCTGGTTTATCTCCAGCGGGAAGAGGCGGAAATCGGTGTGGATCACGGCGCTGGGCTTGCCCTTGGTGCTGATGCGTGCGCTCTGCTTGAAGAAATCGACCTTTTCCACGCGCAGGCGGTAGTCGCTCTCGGGCTTCAGGGCGAAGGCGTACTTGCCCGTGGCGTCGGTGATGCGCTCCTCCAGCACCTGGTCGTTGCCGTCCAGCAGGGTCACCTGGGCGCCCTCCAACGGGGCTTCGGTCTCCCCGTGCAGCACCAGGCCCTCGGCGGCGTAGTCGTACTTGGTCATCTCCACGACGATGTCCTCCAGGGGGTCGCTGTCGGTCATCACCGACACCTCCTGCTGGAAGTAGCCGTTCTTGTTGGCCACGATGACGTACTTGCTGCGGTACTCGGCGTCGATCTTGAACCTGCCGCCGGGCTCGGTCTCCAGCTGGAAGCGCTTCACATGCTCGTTGCGTTCGTCCTTCAGCAGGATGGTGGCGCCCTCGATGGGCTGGCGGGTGGCCTTGTCGATGACGATGCCGGCCAGGTACATCATGGGCGGGCGCACGGTGCAGCCATAGATGTCGTCGCTGCCCTTGCCGCCGGGGCGGTCGCTCACGAAGAAGCCGGTGCTGTCGTCGGCCAGCAGCAGCAGGCCGAAGTCGTTGTGCCGCGAGTTCATCGGGGCCTTGAGGTTGAAGACGGTGCCGGGGCCGGCGGGCAGCAGCTTCACGCGGAACAGGTCGAGCCCGCCCAGGCCGGGATGGCCGGTGCTGGCGAAGAACAGCGTGCTGTCCTGGCCGATATAGGGGTACATCTCGTTGCCCGGGGTGTTCACCTTGGGCCCCATGTTCTGGGGTGCGCCCCAGTTGTTGCCCAGGTTGTCGCAGTACCAGATGTCGGTGCCGCCCTGCCCGCCGGGCATGTCGCTCACGAAGTACATGCGGCGCCCGTCATGGCTCACGCAGGGATGGCCGGTGCTGTACTGGGGGTTGTTGTGGTCGAAGGGGATCAGGTTGCCCCACTCCTGGTTGCCGAACTCCCCGGTGGTGATGTCGCTGAAGAAGATGCCGAGCTTGAGCTCCCCGTTGTCGGCCAGGTCCTTGGTGCCGTAGAAGAAGTTGTTGCGCGTGAAGTAGAGGCGGTCGGCCAGGGAGTCGAAGCTGGCGGTGCCGTCGTGGAAGCGGCTGTTCACGTCCTTGCGCATCACCATGGGCTCCTCGGCGGTCTGACCCTTCAGCAGGGCGCTGTACAGGTTGAGGTAGGGCTGTTCGTCCCACTTGTAGGCGGCCTTGCCGCCGGCACCCTCGCCGCGGGCGCTGCTGAAGATCAGGAGCTCGTCCAGCACGGTGAGGCCCAGGTCGGCCTGGGGGCTGTTGATGGGCACCGTGCGGATGCTGGCGCTGCTGCTGTCGCGGTTGAGACGGTCGAAGAGGTCGGGGTGCTTGACGTAGGCCTCGGCGCGGGGATCGCCGGGGTTCTGCTCCAGGAAGCGTGCATAGAGCTGGCCGGCCTCGGTGTACTTGCCGTTGGCGCGCAACACCTCGGCGTGGTCGAAGAGGTCCTGGGCGCTGGGCGTGCCGGCGGTGAGCTTGGCGTAGGTGGCCTCGGCCATGTCCATGCGGCCCATGCGCTTGTAGGCCATGGCCAGGCGGCGCAGGGCGGTGGCATCGGCCTTGCCCTTGTCGGCCATGTCCTGGTACATGCGGGCCATGGTCGGGTAGTCGAAGTGCTCGGCGTAGCGGTCGGCCACGCGCTCCTTGAGCTTCTGGGCGGCGGAGGCCAGCGGCAGCAGGGCCAGGAACAGCAGGCCGAAGGTGCGGGCGGTGGTGCGGTTCATCGTTCGGTGGGTCTGCGTCATGGCTCAGAAGTAGCGCGGTGAACGGATGCCCTTCAAGCGTTTGCCGAAGTCGAAGCCGAGCATCACCTCGTGGCTGCCGCCGCTGTAATTGCGCAGGGGGCTCACCGGGTAGTCGTAGGCGTAGCCGGCGTAGATGCCGTCGGTGAAGTAGTACTGCACCAGGGCGCCCACGGCGTCCTCATGCCGGTACATGGCCCCCAGCCAGAACTTCTCGAAGAAGAGGAAGTTGGCGCTCAGATCGAAGCTCACCGGGGCGCCCTGCACGGCCTTCACCAGGAAGGTGGGCTTGAACTTGTGGTACATGCCCATGTTGAACACGTAGCCGCCGGTGAGGAAGTAGTGCGGGCGCTGACCCTGTTGCCAGGCGGTGCCGGTGGTGTCGATGGGCGCGTCCTTGAAGAACTCGGTGCGCAGGAGCTTGGGGGTGCTCAGGCCCAGGTAGAAGCGGTCGCCGTAGTACATCACACCGAAGCCGAACTGGGGGTCGAGCTTGGTGTTGACGTTCTGCTGGAACACCTGGTCGCCGGTCTGCAGGGGGTTCAGCTCGCCGAAGCGGCCCTGCACCAGCGTCATGCCGCCCTTGAGGCCGAAGGCCAGCTTGCGCTCGTTGGCGAAGTGGATGCGGTAGGCCACGTCGATCATGAAGCCGTACTGGCTCACAGGCCCGTGCTCATCGCGCATGATGGTGCCGCCCAGGCCCACGGTCTCCCGCGCCAGCGGGGCGTGCACCGTGAGGGTCTGCGTGCTGGGGGCACCCTCGAAGCCCACCCATTGATGGCGTGTGAGGGCCTTGATGCTCACCCGCTCGGCCCCGCCGGCATAGGCCGGGTTGATGGCCAGCAGGTTGAACATGTACTGGGTGAACTGCGGGTCCTGCTGGGCGGCTACGGGCGCCGCGAGCACAAGGGCCAGGAGCAGGGCTTTCCAACGGGGGGCCATGGTCGCCATGGTTTGAACGCCGGAGGGCGCGGTGTTGCGGGGATGGTTCCTCGGGGTGCGCATGGTCAGCGGCGGATGTAGATGTAACCGGTGAAGGGCTCCTCACCGTTGCCCAGGTCCAGGATGAAGTAGTAGGTGCTCTCGGGCAGCTCCTCGCCCCAGTTGAGGCTGTTCTCGCTGCGGCCGTCCCAGTCGTTGGTGTAGGGCGAACGGTCCAGCACCTTGGCGCCCCAACGGTTGAACACCTGCAGGCTGTTGTCCGGATAGCTCTCCAGGTTGTGCACCACGTAGGTGTCGTTCACCCCGTCGCCGTTGGGGCTGAAGGCGTCGGGCACGATCACGGTCAGGCAGTCCTTCAGGCGCACGAGCACCGAGTCCATGGTGGTGCCGCACACCCCGTTGTTCACCGTCCAGGTGAACCAGGTGTTGCCCAGGGCCAGGTCGTCCACGAAGGCGGCGGGGTCGGCCGGGTCGCTGATGGTGGCCGTGCCGCCCGCCACGGACCACACGCCGGTGGCCAGGTCGCTGAACACGGGCTCGGCATCGAGCGCGGTGCCGGTGAACAGGTGCTGGCAGAACTCCTGGTCATCGCCGGCATCGGCCGGTGGCAGGGCGCTGTCGTACACGAAGAAGCTCATCTGGTCGCTGGTGGTGCCGCAGGCGCCGTTGTCGATGGTCCACTCAAAGACCGTCTCACCCAGGCCCAGGTCGGATACCGCAGTGAAGGGGCTCGTGGGATCGGCCAAGGTGCCGGTGCCGCTGATCAGGGTCCAGAGACCGACGGCCGGGGGAACGGGTGAGCTGGCGAACATGGTGGTGCTGGGTGCGGGTGAACAGAAGCTCTGGTCGTCGCCGGCAAGGGCCGCGGCGGCGGTGTTGTCGAAGACCTGGATCATCAGGGTGTCGCTGGTGATGCCCGGCGTGCAGGGACCGTTGTCGATGGTCCATACCAGCAGGGTGGTGCCCGGCGTCAGCCCGGTGATGGCGCTGGTGGGACTGGCCGGGTCGGTCACGGCGCCGCTGCCGGCCAGCACCGTCCAGGTGCCGGTGGCCGGGAAGATGAGCGCGTTGCCGGCCAGGGTGGTGCTGCTGGTGGGTGTGCAGAGCTCCTGGTCGGGACCGGCATCCGCAGCGGCCTGGGCCGCATCGAACACACTGATGGTCACCTGGTCGGTGGTGGCTCCGTTGGGGCAGGGCCCGTTGCTCACGGTCCACTCGAACACGCTCACGCCCACCTGCAGGTCGGTGATGGTGGTGGTGGGGCTGGCCGGGTCGGTGATGGTGCCCGAACCGCTCACCAGGGTCCACAGCCCGGTGGCCGGGTAGGTGGGCGGCGTGGCGGCCATGGTCACCGTGTTGGGGAAGGTGGGGATGCAGATCTCCTGGTCGGGACCGGCATCGGCGACCGCCGAGCCTTCATCGAAGAGCGTCACCTGCATGGTATCGGTGGTCACCGCGTTGGGGCAGGGGCCGTTGTCGATGGTCCACACGAACACGTTGTCGCCGATGCTCAGGTTGAAGACCGCCGTGTTGGGGTCGCTGGCATCGGCCAGGGTGCCGCCGCCCTGCAGCACGGTCCATTGGCCGGTGGCCGGGAAGATGGGGTCGTTGGCCGTAAGCACCGTGCCGGTGGTGGGCGTGCACAGCTCCTGGTCGGGGCCGGTCTGCGCGGGCGGCTGGTTCTCGTCGAAGATGAAGATGCTCACCGTGTCGGTGCTGGGCGGCCCGAAACCGCACTGGCCGTTGTAGATCTGCCACACGAACACGTTCTCGCCGACGGCCATGTCGGTGATCATGCTGAAGGGGTTGTTCGGCTCCACGATGGTGCCGGTGCCGCTCACCAGCGTCCAGGTGCCTTCACCCGGGAACGCGGGGATGTTGCCCTGCATCATGGTGCTCACCTGCGGGGTGCACAGCTCCTGGTCGGCGCCGGCATCGGCCGTGGGCGCCGTCGGGTCGTACACGTAGACCTGCATGGTGTCGCTCATGATGCCGTTGGGCGGGCAGGGCCCGTTGTCCAGGGTCCACACCAGGGTGGTGATGCCCACGGCCAGGTCGGTGACCGCCGAGGTGGGGCTCGTCGGGTCGGCGATGGTGCCCGAACCGCCGATGATGGTCCAGCTGCCCGTGGCCGGGGCCTGCGGGGGCGCGGCGGCCATGGTGGTGCTGGTCAGGGGCAGGCACACCTCCTGGTCGGGACCCGCATCGGCGGCGCTGGTGCTGTCGTCATACAGGATCACCGTCACGTCGTCGAAAGTGATGGGGTTGGCACAGGGGCCGTTGTCCACCGTCCAGCGGAAGGTGTTGACACCGATGCTCAGGGTGCTCACCAGCGTGCCGGGATCGCCGGCATCGGCGAACACGCCCGTGCCGGCGATCACCGTCCAGGTGCCGGTGGCGGGGAAGATGGGCGTGTTGCCCGCCAGGAAGGTGCTGTCGGTGGGCACGCACAGTTCCTGGTCCACGCCCGCGTCGGCCGCCGGGCTGTTGGGGTCGAACACGAAGATGCTCACCAGGTCGTCGCTGATGCCGCAGACACTGTTGTCGATGGTCCACTGAAAGATGTTCTCACCCACGGTGAGCCCGGTGACCTCCGTCAGCGGATCGTTCGCATCGGTGAACACGCCGGTGCCCTGCACCACGGTCCAGGTGCCGATGGCCACGCCCACGGCGGCGTTGCCCTGCAGCAGGGTGGTGCTGGTGGGTGCGCAGAGCTCCTGGTCGGGGCCCGCATCGGCCGGCGGCGCATTCTCGTCGAAGAGGTCGATCACCATGTTGTCGGTGGTGAGGCCGTTGGCACAGGGGCCGTTGCTCACCGTCCAGGCGAACTCGTTCTGGCCGATGCCCAGGCCGGTGACGGTGGTGTTGGGGTCGCTGGGGTCGGTGATGGTGCCCTGGCCGCTCACCAGCGTCCACTGGCCCGTGGCCGGGAAGGTCACCGGGCTGCCGCTCAGGGTGGCGCTGGTGATGGGCGTGCACAGCTCCTGGTCGGGACCCGCGTTGGCATCGGGGTTGGTGCTGTCGTAGATGAACACGCTCATCGCATCGCTGGTCACCGGGTTGGCGCAGGGACCGTTGGTCACCGTCCACAGGAAGACGTTCTCGCCCACGCTCAGGCCCGTCACCGCTGTGTTGGGGTCGGTGGGGTCCACCAGGGTGCCGCTGCCGCTCACCAGCGTCCACAGGCCGGTGGCCGGGAAGGTCACCGCGCTGCCGGCGAGGGTGGTGGTGGTGTCGGGCGTGCAGCGCTCCTGGTCAGGGCCGGCGTCGGCCACGGGGTTGTTGGCATCGTAGAGGAAGATGCTGAGCGTGTCGCTGGTGGTCCCGTTGGCGCAGGGGCCGTTGTCCACGGTCCACACCAGCACGTTCTCACCCACGATCAACCCGCTCACGGTGGTGGCCGGGTCGTTGGCATCGGCGAAGGTGCCGGCACCGGCCAGTACGGTCCAGGTGCCCACGCTCGGGAAGATGACGGTACTGCCGGCCAGCGTGGTGCTGGTGTTGGGCGTGCACAGGTCCTGGTCGGGGCCCGCATCGGCGCTGGCGCTCTGGGGGTCGAACACCTGGATGCTCACTTGGTCCGTGGTGGTGCCGCTGGCGCAGGGGCCGTTGTCCACGGTCCATTGCAGGATGGTCTCGCCCACCACCAGGTCGGTCGCCGTGCTGTTGGGGTCGTTGGGGTTCACGATGGTGGCGCTGCCGCTCACCACCGTCCAGGTGCCCACGGCGGGGAAGGTCACCGGGCTGCCGGCCAGGGTCACGGTGTTGTCCGGCGCGCACAGTTCCTGGTCGGCACCCGCATCGGCCACGGGGTTGGCATCGTCGAACACGAACAGGCTGACCAGGTCCGTGGTGGTGCCGTTCGCGCAGGGGCCGTTGTCCACGCTCCATTGAAGCACGGTCTCGCCCACGCCCAGGCCGCTCACCGCGGTGTTGGGGTCGTTGGCGTCGGCGATGACGGCACTGCCGCTTACCACCGTCCAGGTGCCGATGGCCGGGAAGACCGGCGTGTTGCCCGCAAGGGTGGTGCTGCTTGCCGGGGTGCAGAGCTCCTGGTCGGGGCCCGCGTCGGCGTTGGCATTGTTGGCATCGAAGAGGAAGATGCTCACCGTGTCCGAGGTGATCGCGTTGGCACATGGGCCGTTGCTCACGGTCCACACCAGCACGTTCTCGCCCACGCCCAGGCCGCTCACCACGGCGTTCGGCGCGCCGGGGTCGTTGATGGTGCCGCTGCCGGCGATCAGGGTCCAGGTGCCGGTGGCCGGGAAGGTCAGGGCACTGCCGGCCATCACGGCGTTCACATCGGGAGTGCACAGCTCCTGGTCGGGGCCCGCGTCGGCCACCGGGTTGTTCTCGTCGAACACGAAGATGCTCACCTCGTCGAAGGTGATCGGGTTGGAACAGGGCCCGTTGCTCACCGTCCAGCGGAAGACGTTCTCACCCACCGGCAGTCCGGAGATGGTGGTGGTGGGACTGCCTGGCGTGTCGATGGTTCCGCCCCCGCTCACCAGGGTCCAGGTGCCGGTGGCCGGGCTGGTGAGCGCGCTGCCGGCCATGGTGGTGGTGGTGTTCGGCGTGCACAGCTCCTGGTCGGGGCCCGCATCGGCCGGCGGATGGTTCGCGTCGAACACCAGGATGCTCACCTGGTCGCTGGTGTTGCCGTTGAGGCAGGGACCGTTGTCCACCGACCATTGGAAGGTGTTGATGCCGATCGTCAAGCCGTCCACCGTGGTGTTGGGGTCCGTGGGATCGGCCAGGATGCCGCTTCCGGAGACCAGGGTCCACACCCCGGTGGCGGGGGCCAGCAGCTCGCTGCCATCCAGCACGGCCGCATCGTCCGGGGTGCAGTATTGCTGGTCGGGACCCGCGTTGGCGTTGGGGTTGTTGTTGTCGTACACCACCACCCGCAGCGTGTCCACGGTGAGGGCGTTGGCGCAGGGGCCGTTGCTCACCGTCCAGGTGTACACGTTGGAGCCGACCGAATAACCGCTGAGGTTGGTGAAGGGGGCGTTCTGGTCGGCGAAGGTGCCGCTGCCGCTCACCACGGCCCAGGTGCCGGTGGCCGGGAAGGTCACCGGGCTGCCGTTCACCACCGTGAGGGTGGTGAGGATGCACAGCTCCTGGTCGGGGCCCGCGTCGGCCACCGGGTTGTTCTCGTCGAACACGAAGATGCTCACCTCGTCGAAGCTCGGCGTGCCGCACACGCCGTTGTCCACCGTCCAACGCAACACGGTCTCACCCACACCGAGGCCGGTCACCGCGGAGGCGGGGTCGTTGGGGTCCGTGATGACGGCGCTGCCGCTCACCACCGTCCAGGTGCCCACGGCGGGGAAGGTCACCGCACTGCCGGCCAGGGTGGTGGTGCTGGTGGGCGTGCACAATTCCTGATCGGGGCCCGCATCGGCCACGGCACTGCCGCCGTCGAACACGGTGATGCTCACCTGCTCACTGGTGGTGCCGTTCGCACAGGGGCCGTTGTTGATGGTCCACTGGAACACGTTCACACCGATGCCCAGGCCGGTCACCACGGTCAGGGGATCGTTCGGGTTCAGGATGGTGCCGCTGCCGCTCACCAGGGTCCAGGTGCCCGTGGCGGGGAAGGTCACGGCGTTGCCGGCGAGCGTCACCTGGTTGGGCACGTTGGGGATGCAGATGCTCTGGTCGGGGCCGGCGGTCGCGCTGGCCTGGGTCGCATCGAACACCGTCACCGTCATCACATCGGTGCTCACCCCGCAGGCCCCGTTGTCGATGTTCCATTGCAGCACGTTGGTGCCCACGCTCAGGCCGGTCACCTGGGTGGTGGCGCTCGTGGGATCGATGAAGGTGGCCGTGCCCTGCACCACGGTCCAGCTGCCGGTGGCCAGGCCCACGGGGGCGTTGCCCGCCAGGGTGATGCTGGTGGTGGTGCTGCAGATGGTCTGGTCGGCACCCGCATCGGCCGGCTGTGCGTTGCCATTGAACAGGTTGATCGTCACCTGGTCGCTGGTGATGGGGTTGGCGCAATTGCCGTTGCTCACCGTCCATTGGAACACGTTGGGCCCGAGGCCCAGGCCGGTCACCTGGCTGTTGGGGTTGCCCGGGTCCACGATGGTGCCGCTGCCGCTCACCAGGGTCCAGGTGCCCGTGGCCGGCACGATGAGCGCGCTGCCGCTGAGCACCGTGCCGGTGACCGGCGTGCACAGGTTCTGATCGGGCCCGGCATTGGCCACGGGATTGGCGGCATCGAACACGAACACCGTCACCTCATCGGTGGTGAGGCCGTTGGCGCATGCGCCGTTGTTCAACGTCCAGCGGAACACGTTGATGCCCACGGCCAGGCCGGTCACCAAGGTGTTGGGATCGTTGGGGTCGGCGATGGTGCCCGTGCCGCTCACCAGGGTCCAGGTGCCCACGGCCGGCGGGATCACGGCGCTGCCCTGCAGGTTCACCTCCGAGGGCACCGTGGGCACACAGATCTGTTGGTCGGGTCCGGCATTGGCCACCGGGTTGGTGTTGTCGAAGAGGGTGATGGTCACCTCGTCGGTGCTGGTGCCCGCGCAGGGGCCGTTGCTCACCGTCCACCGGAAGACGTTCACGCCCACGGCCAGGCCCGTGATGGCCGTGCTGGCGGTGTTGGGCGATACGATGGTGCCCGCGCCGCTCACCAGGGTCCACGTGCCGGTGCCCGGGAAGATGACGGCACTGCCCGTCAGCGTGGTGCTGTTGGTGGGGGTGCACAGTTGCTGATCGGGGCCTGCGTTGGCCGCCGGCATGGCCGGATCGAAGACCGCGATGGTCACTTGGTCCGTCGTGGGCGTGCCGCAGGCACCATTGTTCACCGTCCATTGGAACACGTTGTTGCCCACGGCCAGACCGGTGACCGCGCTGTTGGGGTCGTTCGGTGTACTGATGCTGCCGCTGCCGCTCACCAGCGTCCAGGTGCCGGTGCCCGGCGCCGACACAGCGTTGCCGGCCAGGGTGGCTGTGGTCACCCCGCAGAGCGCCTGGTCCGGTCCGGCATTGGCCGCAGCCTGGTTCACGTCGTACACCGTCACCGTCACCTGGTCGGTGCTCACCGGGTTCAGGCAGGCCCCGTTGTTCACCGTCCACTGGAACACGTTGGCGCCCAGGCCCAGGCCGGTGACGATGCTGGCCGGGTTGCCGGGGCTGACGATGGTGCCGCTGCCGCTCACCAACGTCCACACGCCCGTGGCGGGGAAGGTGGGGGTGTTGCCGGCCAGGGTGATGGAGGTCGTGGAGGAACAGATGGACTGGTCGGGCCCGGCGTTGGCGGCCGGTGCGTTGACGTCGAACACGCGGATGGTCACCTGGTCATTGGTCAGGCCGTTGGCGCAGGGCCCGTTGTTCACCGTCCACTGGAACACGTTGTTGCCCACGGCCAGGTTGGTCACCTGCGAAGTGGGGTTGTTGGGGCTCACGATGGTGCCGCTGCCGCTCACCAGCGTCCAGGTGCCGAGGGCGGGCGCGATGGGCGTGTTGCCGGCCAGCTGCGTGCTGTTGGTGCTGCTGCAGATCTCCTGGTCGGGACCGGCGTTGGCCGAGGGCGACGCGCTGCTGAAAACGGTCACGCTCACCTGGTCCTGGGTCACGCCGTTCGCACAGGGCCCGTTGTTCAGCGTCCATTGGAAGATGTTGACGCCAAGGCCCAGGTTGGTCACCAGGGTGCTGGGGTTCCCGGGGGAGGCGATGGTGCCCTGTCCGCTCACCAGGGTCCACGTGCCGGTGGCGGGCGCGATGGGCGCGTTGCCCGTGAGGGTGATGCTGTTGGGCGGGGAGCAGAGCGTGAGGTCCGCACCGGCATTGGCGTTCGGGCTGTTCTGGTCGAACACGGTCACGGTCACCTCGTCCTGCGTGCTCGGCGGGGCGCAGGGACCGTTGCTGATGGTCCAGCGGAAGCGGTTCACCCCGATGCTTAGACCCGAAACACCGCTGGTGGGGCTGTTGGCGTTGGCGAACACACCGCTGCCCTGCACCACGGTCCAGGTACCCGTGGCCGGGAAGATGGCGGCGTTGCCGGCCAGGGTGGTGGCGGTGGTGGGCGTGCACAGCTGCTGGTCGGGACCGGCGTTGGCCGCGGCCTGGGCGTTGTTGTACACGAAGACGGTCACTTCATCGGTCGTGGGTGCACCGCACGGCCCGTTGTTGATGGTCCACCGGAAGGTGTTGGCGCCCACGCTCAGGCCGTTCACCGTGCTGGTGGGGCTGTTGGGGTTGGTCACCGTGCCGGTGCCGCTCACCAGCGTCCAGGTGCCCACCGCCGGGGCCGTGGCCGTGTTGCCGGCCAGGGTGGTGCCGGTGGCGGGCAGGCAGAGCGCCTGGTCCGGCCCCGCATTGGCGGCGGCCTGGCCGGGGTTGAAGCTGGTGATCGTCACCTGGTCGGTGGCGATGCCGCAGGTGCCGTAGTCCACGCTCCACTGGAACACGTTGGCCCCGGGCGCCAGACCGCTCACCGCGCTGGTGGGCGAGTTGGCGTCGGCGAAGGTGCCGCTGCCGCTCAGCACGGTCCAGGTCCCGGTCACCTGGTTGTAGGGCAGCTGGCCGGCCAGCGTGGCCGAACCACCGCAGACCTGCTGGTCGGGCCCGGCATTGGCCGGGGTGAAGGGCGGCGTGACGATCACCGAATAGCCGAAGTCGTTGGTGCCGACCAGCGGGCAGGCATCGTCGGTCACCGTCACCGTGAAGTTGTTGGTGCCGATGTCGGCCACGGTGGGTGTCCAGTTGAAGGTGCCCGTGGGGAACGGCGACCCGGCCGTGGTGAAGGTGGCCCCGCCGATGCCGGCGTTCCAGGTCATCTGCACGGTCTGCCCGGCGTTCGGGTCGCTGGTGTTGATGGTGAAGCTGATGGGCACGCCGGCGCACACCGAGGCGGTGTAGTTCGCCGAACCGTTGATGCCGCTCGCCGAGGGCGCGGTGTTGCCGGCGCACGACCGCACCACCACCTGCACGTCACGTGTCACTGAGCCGATCTGCACCCCGTTGCGGAATTCGCGCACGCGGTAGGTCACCACCGCCACCTGCAGCTGGTTGGGGATCACCGTCATGGTGCCCGTGGTGGCGTTGAGCTGCACCGCGCCGGCGCCGCCGCCGTTGCGCACGGGCTGCAGGGCGCTGTAACCGGTGGCGTAGGTGAGGTTGTTGCCGTTGGCGCCGCGGGCGGCGATCAGCTCGTAGGTCAGCTGGTCACCGTCGGGGTCCACCGCACCGGGATTGTAGCTCACGCTCTGGCCCAGGCAGTAGAACGGCGTGGGGTTGGTGAGGAAGTCCGCCGAGTTGTTGCACGGCGACACGGTGTTGTTCAGGGTGGCGTCCAGGTACAGGTTCTGGTTGCCGGGGTTCTGCAGGGAGGTGATGGCGTTGTTGCGGCAGCAGAGCGACCAGCTGAACACCCAGTCGGTGCCGCAGCCCGCCCAGTTGCTGAGGTTCACCAACTTGGTGTAGGTGTACTTCTCCACACCGTAAACGCCGTTGGAGTTCAGGCAGCGGTCGGTCTCGCTGGCACAGATGGGAGTGATCACCTGCACGCTTTGGAAGGTGAAGCACTGGTTGAAGTTGGCGCCGCACTGCGGGCTGCGCACATTGAAGCTGAGCCCGTTGTTGCAGTTGGTGGGCGCGGCCACACCGTTGCAGTCGCGGTAGAAGTCCAGCGTCACCAGGTACTGGTTGGGCGCCACACAGGTGTAGCTGAGCTCACCGCCCATGGCGTGGGTGGCACGGGCTTCATGGCCCCCGCCCATCAGGGCCAGCACGGCCAAGGGAGCCAGGGATCGACGGAGGATCTGCGCGGCGCGCGGTGTGCAGAGGGTGCGTAGCGTTCGGGTCATGGACCGGCCTGTTGTGGCCCTGGCGGGAACTTGTCGGCATCCCTGCTGTTCAGGGGCGCCATCAGGCCGGTCACCGATCGGCCGGGACCGACAAGCGGGCGCGGACCGTCGGCGTGAGATCCGCCCAAGCTCCGTTGAGGTGCCGGACAAACCTAGCCGCGCCCCTGCAGGGCATGGCCGCACGCATGCCCGCACTTGTCAACACGGCGATGTGGGATGGCCGCGTGGCTCTAAGCCTTCACGCAGCCTGTCGCAGGTGCCCCGCGCGATCTCAGCGCTTCACGACATGCTCGGTCCGGCGCGTGCCGTCGGTCATCGTCAGTTCCAGCAGCAGCGGTCCGGGTGCAACGCCGCGCAGGTCGATCACGCCCCGGTCGTGCTGCGGGAAGGCACCCTGCGCCAGCGGTCGTCCCAGCGCATCGCGAAGGACCCACGCGGCCAGCGTCGCGCCGACGGCCGGCTCCACCACCAGTTCATCGCTCGCAGGCACAGGATACACGCGCATGGCGCTCGCACGCGCGGGCGCAAGGCCCACGTTGCCGCCCGCCAGTTCCAGGTCGTCCACATGGAGCACGGAGCCCGGCTGGCTGCCCGCCTGGAACGCGAACAGCACGGTGTCGGGCGTCATGAAGATGTTCGTCGCGACGCTCACCAGGGTCCAGTTGCTGACGGTGCCGTACACTTCGGTGTAGCCCAGCCCCACGGGCAGGCCGTACTTGAAGAACATGGCCAGCAGGTTGGCCGTGTCCTGCCCCGCCGGTTCATAGCGCACCCAGAGGTTCATGGTGGTGGGCATGTCGCTGAAGGCCTCCCCACCGCTCACGCCATTGGCGCTCAACCGGCCGTTGGTGAGGATGCCCGGCAGGGTGTCGGTGCCGGTGGCCAGGGTGGTGATGCGGGCGCACAAGGCACCGCCGTGGGCCGGGGTGGCGGGGGTCACCGCGCTCAGCTGCATGGGGGCGAGCGCGCTGTTGTATGTGTTCCATCCGTCGGGGTCCTCGCTCGTCACCGGGTCCCACAGTTCGAACTCGTGGTTGGGCAGTTGGTCGGGAACGGGGGTGATGGTGGAGGTGAGCCGCACGGCATCCACCTCGATCCACGAACCCGGCACGGCGGCGGCGGGCGCGAAGGGGTTGGAGCTGGCGAAGGCCACGATCACACTGTCCGGTGCGATGGGCACGCCCTGGTTCACCGGCAGGTCGAAGGCGGTCCAGGCGGGCTGCGCGCCGCCGATGGTGTGCAGGTCGAGCACGGCCAGCACACCGAAGCTCCACACGCCCACGAGCACCACGGCCGAATCGCCGGATTGCAGGTCGCAGCGATAGAAGCCTTCGATGGCATCGATGGCCGTGGTGAAGGGCACGCCGCCCACGGGGTCGTCGTTCCCGTCGATGTTCCCCAGAAGCGCATAACCGAAGGCGGTGTCGGCACCAACGGTCACGGTCTCCAGGTGTGCCGCATGGGTGCCCGATGCACCGGGCACCCGGGTGGTGTTGTCCAGGCCCGCCGGGTCCGATCCACCGGTGCGCCATTCCTGCAGCCGTTCGTACAGCACGGTGGTGCTCCAGGCTTCAAAGCCGCCGTTGGCGAGGCCTTGCGCCCGGGATGTGCAGGGGATCAGGACGGCGAGGTACAGGGGAAGGAGGCGCGGGCGCATGGGGTGTTGTTGTCCCGCGAAACTATGCGGAACCGGTCACCGCCGCACGTTCCATGTCGATCACGCGGCAGCCGCCGCACGCACGGCGGTGGAACGCCTCGCCCGTTGGGGCCTACAGACCCAACAGCACCTCGCCGGGGTCCTTGCCGCCGAACACCAGTTTGTGCGGGTCCTCGATCATCTCCTTCACCTTGTACAGGAAGCTCACGCTCTCCTTGCCGTCGATGATGCGGTGATCGTAGCTCAGTGCCACATACATGATGGGGCGGATCACCACCTGGCCCTTCACGGCCACCGGGCGCTCCACGATGTTGTGCATGCCCAGGATGGCGCTCTGCGGCGGATTGATGATGGGCGTGCTGAGCATGCTGCCGAACACCCCGCCGTTGGTGATCGTGAAGGTGCCGCCCGTCATCTCGTCGATGCTGAGCTTGCCGTCGCGCGCCTTCACCGCCAGTTCCTTGATCCCGGCCTCGATCTCGGCCAGGCTCAGGCGCTCGGCGTTGCGCAGGATGGGCACCATCAGCCCCTTGGGGCTGCTCACCGCGATGCCGATGTCGGCATAGTCGAAGGTGACGATCTCGTCACCCTGGATCTGGCCGTTCACGGTGGGGAACTGCCGCAATGCCTCGGTGACCGCCTTGGTGAAGAAGCTCATGAAGCCCAGACCGATGCCCTTCTGCTCCTTGAACTTGTCCTTGTACCTGTCGCGCAGCGCCATCACCGCGCTCATGTCCACCTCGTTGAAGGTGGTGAGCATGGCCGTCTGGTTCTTCACGCTCACCAGGCGCTCGGCCACCTTCTTGCGGAGGGTGGTCATCTTGGCGCGGTTGTCGTTCCGCGAGCCGCCCCAGCCGTTCATCAGCTGGCCGCCGGCATCGACACCACCGGCGATGTAGGCGGCCACATCGCTCTTGGTGATGCGCCCGTTGGGGCCGCTGCCCTTCACCTTGCCGGGGTCCACGCCCTTCTCCTCGAGCATGGCCTTGGCCACGGGGGTGGCGTGCGCGGCGGTCGCGCCCGGGGCCGGGACGGCCGCAGGGACCGGAGCCGCCTTCACCTCCTTCTCCCCTCCCGCCGCTTTCACCGCTTTCGGTTCTTTCACCTCCTTCACCTTCTCCTCCGCCTTCACGCTGGTATCGATCCTGGCCACCACGTCGCCCACGTTCACGGTGGCGTCCGCGGTGATGAGCAGCTCGATGCGCCCTTCGGCCTCGGCGCTCAGTTCCAGGGTGGCCTTGTCGCTGTCGATCTCGGCGATCACCTGGTCCTTGCGCACGGTCTCCCCGCTCTTCACCAGCCACTGGGCGATGCGTACCTCACTGATGCTCTCTCCGGGGCTGGGGACCTTGATCTCTACGATGGGCATGCTCGTTGCGCTGTTGTTCGTGGTCGGTTGTCAGGCCTTGGCCCTGGCACGGGCGGCTTTCCCCGGGGTGCGGGAAGCCGGGGTGCGCGGTGCGGCGGGCCCCTGGGCGAACGCCCTGGCGATGATCTCCTGCTGCTGTTTCGCGCTGCGCTTGCTGCTTCCGGTGGCGGGCGCACCGCTGGCCGGGCGGCCGATGCATTCCAGCTCCACCTCGAGCGCGGGCTGCAGGTGCGTGCGGATGTGCGTCCATGCGCCCATGTTGAGCGGCTCCTCCTGCACCCACACGAAACGTTCGGCCCTGGCATACCGGCCCAGGGCGGCCTTGATGTCGTCCACGGGCAGGGGATGCAGCTGTTCCACGCGCAGCAGGGCCACCTCGTGGATGCCCTTTTCCTCGCGGTGCTCCCGCAGGTCGTAGTGCACCTTGCCCTGCGTGAGGATCACGGTGCGCACCTGCTTCGGGTCGGCGGTGGCGTCGTCGATGAAGGGTTGGAAACGCCCGCCGGCCAGTTCGTCCAGCGTGCTCACGCACTTGGGATGGCGCAGCAGGCTCTTGGGGGTGAACACCACCAGCGGCTTGCGGAAGTCCCACGCCATCTGACGGCGCAGCACATGGAAGAAGTTGGCGGGCGTGGTGCAGTTCACCACCACCATGTTGCCGTCGGCGCAGCTCTGCAGGAACCGCTCGATGCGCGCGCTGCTGTGCTCGGCCCCCTGGCCCTCGTAGCCATGGGGCAGCAGCAGGACGATGCCGTTCTGGGTGTCCCACTTCTCCTCGGCGCAGCACAGGTACTGGTCCAGGATGATCTGCGCGCCGTTGACGAAGTCGCCGAACTGGGCCTCCCAGATCGTGAGCGTGTCGGGATTGGTGAGCGCATAGCCGTACTCGAAGCCCAGCACCGCGTACTCGCTGAGCAGCGAGTTGTGGATCTGCAGCAGGGCCTGGCCCTCCTGGATGTGCTTCAGATGGATGAACTCCTCCTCGCTGTCCTCCACCTTCACCACGGCATGGCGGTGGCTGAAGGTGCCGCGCTCCACATCCTGGCCGGTGAAGCGCACGGGATGGCCCTCCACCAGCAGCGATCCGTAGGCCAGCAGCTCGGCCATCCCCCAGTCGAGCACCCCGTCGGCCATCATCTTCCTGCGGTCGTTCAGGATCTTCTCCAGCTTGCTGAAGAACTTCTTGCCGTCGGGGTGCAGCACGGTGAGCTTCTCACCGATGCGTTGCAGCGTTGCCTTGTCCACCCCGGTGGCAGGGGCGGCGAGCAGGTCGGCGGTGGTGGCGCGGCGGTAACCCTTCCAACGCTCGGCCATGAAGTTGGTGATCTGGCCCACGTCCTGCCGGCGGGCCTCCAGGAGCCGCTCGTCCAGCATGGCCGTGAAGCTGCGCTCCATCTCGGCGGCGAGCTCGGCGGCGCCCTCCACCCCGCTGTCGATGAGCTTCCGCGTGTAGATCTCGCGCGGGTCGGGGTGGGCGGCAATGGCCTTGTACAGCAGGGGCTGCGTGAACTTGGGCTCGTCGCCCTCGTTGTGGCCGTGCTTGCGGTAGCACAGGATGTCCACCCACACGTCGGTGCCGTAGCGCTGGCGGTGGTCCATGGCCAGTTCCATGGTGAGGGCCACGGCCTCGGCGTCATCCCCGTTCACGTGGAACACCGGGCACTGCGTCACCTTGGCCACGTCGGTGCAGTAGGTGCTGGTGCGTGCGTCGATGTAGTTGGTGGTGAAGCCCACCTGGTTGTTGAGGATGATGTGGATGGTGCCGCCCACCTCGTAGGCCTTGAGGCCGGCCATCTGCACCGTTTCGTACACCACGCCCTGGCCGGCCACCGCCGCATCGCCATGGATGAGGATGGGCGCGGTGGCGCCCTTGCGGAACCGGTCGTCGCGCTCGATGATGGCGCGGCTGATGCCCTGCATCACGGGGCCCACGCTCTCCAGGTGGCTGGGGTTGGGCGCCAGCGTGAGGCGCACCTCGCGGCCGCTGTTGGTGCGGCGCACCGAGCTGTAGCCCATGTGGTACTTCACGTCGCCCTCCACCAGCTCGTCCGCATAGTCCTTGCCGTCGAACTCGCTGAAGATCCGGTCGTAGCTCTTGCGCAGGGTGTTGGCCAGCACGTTGAGGCGGCCGCGGTGCGCCATGCCGATCACATACTCGGTGATGCCCAGGGCGGCGCCATGCTCGATCACCATGTCCAGCGCGGGGATCAGCGCCTCGGCCCCTTCGATGCTGAAACGCTTGGCGCCGATGAACTTCTTCCCCAGGTACTTCTCGAACACCACCGCCTCGTTGAGCTTGGCCAGGATGGCCTTCTTCTGCTCAATGGTGAGGGCGGGCTTGTTGCGGGTGCCCTCCATGCGCTCCTGCAACCACTTCACCTTCTCCGGGTCGCGGATGAAACGGAACTCCGCCCCGATGCTCTGGCAGTAGGTCTGTTCCAGCAGGTCGATGATGTCGCGCAGCCGGGCAGGCCCCAGGCCCACCTCGCCGCCTGCGGCGAACACGGTGTCCAGGTCGGCCTCGCCCAGCCCGAAGGTGGCCAGGCTCAGGGGCGGTGCATACTTGCGCCGTTCGCGCACCGGGTTGGTGCGGGTGAACAGGTGGCCGCGCTCCCGGTAGCCGTTGATCAGGTCGATGACCTTGAACTCCTTGGCCAGCTGCTCGGAACCCGCGCCGGCGGCCGGTGTGGCGGCGGGCAACACCTCGTGGTGCGTCCGCGCCAGCTCGAAGCCCTCGAAGAAGCGGGCCCAGCCGGGATCCACCGCGGCGGGGTCCTTCAGATACTGCTGGTAGATGCTTTCGAGCGCGGCCGGATCGGCGTTGCTCAGGTAGGAATGCTTGTCCATCGGCGGCGGACCGGGGTGGCAAAGGTAGCCAGCGGACCGCGCCGCTGTACGACTTTGAAGTTCAGGAGGTTACTCGGGCTTCTGCAAGTCCGCGTACCGCAGGCGCGTCAGCACCTTCTGCAGGGCCCGCAGCACCACCTGGCCCGCGAGCTCCGGCAGTCCCCCGGCGGCCATGCTGCGCCTGGCATGCCCCTCGGGCAGGTCCACACGGTACAGCACCACCCCCAGCGCATGCGGTCCCTGGCGGTGCCGCTCCTCCAGCACGGGCAGCACCTGTGCACGCAGGGCCTCGAAAGCCCCATCGCCCACCCCGGGCACAACGGGCATCGGGGCGTTGAGGTCCTTGCGCAGCTGCGCCACCGTGGCCGCCAGCACCTCGGCACGGTCCAACCCCGGCGCCCCGCCTGTTGTTGCAAGGTCCCCGTTCACCGTGTCGAAAACTACGACGGGGGCCGCCCGGGTGTGGCACTATTTTCGTCGCCCGCCATCCCACACGAACAAGAACGACATGCGCTCCCTCCCCCTGAACCTGCTCTTCGCCCTTGCGGCCCTGCCCGCCGCCGCCCAGTACGGCACCTTCGACGCCAACGCGGTGAAGGACGCCTCCACGACGACCACCCTGGTGGTGCTCGATGCCGGCGACAGCCCGTACAACCGCGCGCTGATGGATGCCGTGAAGGCGCACTGGACCTTCACCAAGAGCGTGGATTTCATCACGGTGAACGACCTGGCCACGCAGCCGCTGGGCACCGACAAGACCTACCTGGTGAAGACCCTGCGCAACGACCCGGAGAAGTACACGGGCACCTTCCTGACGTTGATGCGCGGCTGGAAACAGAAGAAGGGCGAGGTGCTGGAAGTGACGGACAACGCCATCGTGAACATGCCCCCCTCCCAGGACATCGCCTTCCTGCAGATCGATCCGGCGGGCATGGCCGCGAACGGCACCGCCGCCTTCCTGAACCTTTACCTCAAGGCGATGCAGGACTACCTGAAACAGGTGTCCACCGGCAAGATCACGGACAAGGCCACGGCGGACCGGCTGTACGCGGGCCGCAACCGGCTGGTGCGCGATGAGCTCGACCTGTGGATCGCCAAGGAGCACCTGGACAAGAGCCTGGCCGATGCCGCGGCCGTGAAGGCCGAGTACACCCACAAGGCGCAGGTCATGGACCTCATGCAGCTCAACGCGGCGGTGGCCAAGGGCGAGGGCGGCGTGGCCGTCACCGACGTGCTGCTCACGGGCGAGCACAAGAACAAGCACTGCTTCAAGCGCGTGTTCAAGGTGAGCACCGGCGAACTGATGTACCTGCGGGACGATGCGGCCATCTTCGGCAAGAAGGAGGGCTTCATCGCCGAGGACCTGAAGACGATCGAGCGGGCGCGCTGAGCGTCGGGGACCGCCACGGTCAGCGGGTGCGGCCCAGCAGGTCGTGCGCGAGCCGGCGCAGGGGGGCTTTGCGTGCTGCGGGCACCGCGATGGCCTCCAGGGCCGTGAGGGCCAGCGCGTGGTGACGTTCCACCTCGGCCACGGCCTCGGCCTCCACGCCCAGCTCGCCCAGCACGCGCAGCATGCGGTCCACATCGCGGGCCTCGGTGCTGCGGCGCAGTTCCTCGCGCAGTTCGGTGCGGCCCCGGGCGTCGCTGTGCTCCAGGGCACGGATCAGCAGGAAGGTGCGCTTGCCGGCGCGCAGGTCGCCACCGCGCTGCTTGCCCACCTTGTCCGGGTCGCCGAAGGCGTCGAGCAGGTCGTCGCGCAGCTGGAAGGCCAGGCCCAGGTGCTCGCCGAAGGCGGCGATGTGCTCCACATCGGCCGCCGGGGCGTCGGCCAGGATGGCCCCGATGCGCAGGGCGCCGCTGAGCAGCACGGCCGTCTTGAGGCGGATCATCTCCATGTACGCGGCCACCCCCGCATCGTCGCGCCCCTCCAGGTCCATGTCCAGCTGCTGCCCCTGGCAAACACCCAGGGCGTGCGCACTGAACACCGCCGACACGTCGGGCCGCCGCGCCATCAGCTGGTAGGCCTTCACCAGCAGGGCGTCGCCGCTCAGGATGGCGGTGTTCACGTTCCACCGGGTGTGCACGGTGGGCATGCCCCGGCGCAGTGGCGCGCGGTCCATGATGTCGTCGTGCATCAGGGTGAAGTTGTGGAAGAGCTCGATGGCCAGGGCCTCGTCGAGCACCGCGTCCGGGTCGTGGCCGAAGAGCTCGGCGGCGAGCAGCACGGCGGCGGGCCGCACACGTTTGGCGGGCAGGCCCAGCAGATAGGCCATGGGCGCGTGCAGCCCATCGTCGGGCAGCCCGGCCACCCAGCTCGCGATGCGCCGTTCGATGCGTGCGCGGTGCGCGGCGAGGGTCGCGTCGCTCATCCTTCGGTGAGCCGCATGAGGTACTCGCCGTAGCCGCTCTTGAGCAGGGGGCGGGCCAGGGCGTGCAGCTGTTCGGCGGTGATGAAGCCCTTCTTGAAGGCCACCTCCTCGATGCAGCCGATGCGCAGGCCCTGCCGTTCCTCGATCACCTGCACGAACTGCCCGGCCTGCATCAGGGAGCGGAAGGTGCCGGTGTCCAGCCAGGCGGTGCCGCGGTCCATGATCTCCACCTTCAAGCGGCCCTGGCGCAGATACTCCCGGTTCACATCGGTGATCTCGTATTCGCCGCGTGCGCTGGGCTTGAGCGCGGCGGCGATGTCCAGCACGTCGTTGGCGTAGAAGTAGAGGCCGGGCACGGCGTAGTTGCTCTTGGGCCGGGCCGGCTTCTCCTCGATGCTGAGGACGCGGTTGGCCCGGTCGAACTCCACCACGCCGTAGCGCTCGGGGTCGCTCACGTGGTAGGCGAAGACCAGCCCGCCCTGCGGGTCGGTGTGCTGGGCGAGCATGCGGCCGAAGCCGCGGCCGTAGAAGATGTTGTCGCCCAGGATGAGGGCCACCGGGTCGCGGCCCACGAAATCGCGACCGATGACGAAGGCCTGGGCCAGGCCGTTGGGCTCGGGCTGCTCGGCATAGGTGAAGGCGCAGCCCAGGGCGCTGCCGTCGCCCAGCAGCTTGCGGAAGCTGGGCAGGTCGTGCGGGGTGCTGATGATCAGCACGTCGCGGATGCCGGCGGCCATGAGGGTGCTCAGCGGGTAGTACACCATCGGCTTGTCGTACACCGGCATGAGCTGCTTGCTCACCGCCAGGGTCAGCGGGTGCAGGCGGGTGCCGGAACCCCCGGCCAGGATGATGCCTTTCATTCGTCGTCGTTGGCGTTGTCGGTGGCCAGCGCCTGGGCGTTGTCGCGTCCGGGCTCCAGCTTCAGTTCCATGAGGTCGATGTCCTCCTCCTCGTCGAGGATCTCCAGCAACGGCTCGTCGAAGGCCTTGGTCATGAGGGCCTTGTTGAGGGAGATCAGCAGCGAGGGCAGCACCAGCAGGTTGGTGAGCATGGCCACCAGCAGGGTGAGGCTGGTGAGGATGCCCAGGGCCTGGATGCCGCCGAAGTGGGAGAAGGCGAACATGCTGAAGCCGGCCAGCAGTACGGCGCTGGTGTAGATGATGCCCACGCTCACCTCGCGGGTGGCCAGGTCCACGCTGCGCTTGAGGTCGTGGCCGGTGAGGCGCAGCTCCAGGCGGTAGCGGGCCAGGAAGTGGATCGCGTTGTCCACGGCGATGCCCAGGGCGATGCCGAAGACCAGGATGGTGCTGGGCTTGATGGGGATGTGCAGGAAGCCCATGAGGCCGGCGGTCACCACCAGGGGGATGAGGTTGGGGATGAGCGATACCACCAGGATGCGCAGCGAGTTGAACAGCAGGGCCATCATGCCCACGATGAGCACCACGGCCCAGAAGAGGCTGATCACCAGGTTGTCCACCAGGTAGCTGCTGCCCCGCAGGAAGACCACGCTGGTGCCGGTGAGCGTCACGTCGTACTGGTCCGGGTGGAACAGGCTGTCCACCTGGGTGCGCAGCCGGCCCAGCACGGTGTCCATGCGCATGGTGCCCACATCGGCCATCTGCACGGTGATGCGGGTGGTGCTGCGCGAGCTGTCCAGGAAGGCCTTGGCCATGCCCTGCTTGTCGCCCAGGGCTTCCAGATAGGGCGCGATGAAGGTCTTGTCCGTGCCGCTCAGCAGGCGGTAGGCCGCGGGGTCGCCGCCGTAGAAGGCCTGGCGGGTGAACTTCACGGCGTCCACGATGCTCAACGGGCGGCTGAACTCCGGATGGGTGGCCAGCGTGTCGCGCAGGCGGTCGATGCGTTTGAGGGTGGCATCGCGGAACACGCCGTTGCGCTTGCCGGTGCCCACCACGATCTCCAGCGGCATCACCCCCTTGAAGTGGCGCTCGAAGAAGCGCAGGTCGGTGAGCACGGGGTTGTTCTCCGGCAGGTCGTCCACGATGCGGCTCTCGTCGCGCAGGCGCAGCACCCCGAAGAGGGCGAACACGAAGGCGAAGGCGGTGCTGGCGTAGATCAGCGGCCGGCGGTCGCGCACGGTGCGTACGATCCACTCCACCACGGCATCGAGCCAGCGCCGCTCCAGGTGCTTGAGGTGGCGCGGCTTGGGCGGCGGCATGTAACTGAAGAGCACCGGGATCAGCAGCATGCTCAGGGCCCAGAGCACCATGATGCCCAGGGTGGCGATCCAGCCGAACTCCTTGAGGGTGTCGCTGTAGGTGAAGCAGAAGGTGGTGAAGCCCACCGCCGTGGTGGCGTTGGTGAGGAAGGCGGCGGCGCCGATGCGGCTGATCACCCGCTGCAGGGCCTTGATCTTGTTGCCGTGCCGCACGTACTCGTAGTGGTAGGCGTTGATCAGGAACACGCAGTTGGGCACACCGGTGACGATCACCAGCGGGGCGATCACGCTCATGAGGATGGTGATCTTGTAGCCCAGCAGGCCCATGGCGCCGAAGCTCCACACCACGCTGATGGCCACCACGCCCATGCAGATCCACATCACGCGCCAGCTGCGGAAGAACAGCAGCAGCAGCACGGCGCACAGGGCCATGCTCAGGGCCATGAACACGGGCATCTCGGCCTTCACCATGCCGGTGCTGCGCACGCGGATGTAGGGCAGTCCGCTCAGGTGCACCGGCAGGCCCTGCGCGGCCTCGAAACGGCGCGCGTGCGCCTCGATGCGGTCCACCACGTCGCCGCGGCGCGCGCTGTTGAAACGCTCGGCGTTGACGAACACCATCATCAGGCTGGCCTTGGCGCTGTCGTTGTACAGCAGGTCGGCGTAGAAGGGCAGCGCCCGCACCCGGGCCCGCAGGGAGTCCATGGCGGCCTGGTCCGCCGGCGGGCCCTGCCAGAGGTCGCGCAACCGGAAGCGCCGCAGGCTGTCGTCGCGCACCAGCTCGAAGAGGTGCGCCTCGCTGAACACCGAGTCCACCCCCTCCTCCCGCCGCAGGGAGTCGCCCAGTGCATGCCAGGCGGCGAAGGCCTTCGGGGTGTAAAGTCCTTCGCCCTGCGTGCCGATCACCAGCACGTTGCCGTCCTCGCTGAACTGCTCCAGGAAGCGCTCGTACTCCACGTAGGCGCTGTCGATGCGCGGCAGCAGCCCGCCGTGCTTGTACTGCATGGCCACGTGGGTGGCCTCGTAGCCCATCCACCCGGTGATCAGGGCCACGGCCACCAGCACCGCGATGCGGTTGCGCAGGATCCTACTCGCCAGCCAGGCCCACATGCTACCGGTGAAGCAAAGGCCCCGGCACGGGCGGGGCCGGTCAAAGGAACGAGATCCCGCGCCACTGGGCGGCCCGACCGTGGGTGTACGCGCACCGCCCTCCCCGGCCCTGGCGTGGTCAGAGGGCGAGGGACAGGGTGAGCTTCACGGCCGCATCGTCGTCCAGGCGGCCGGTGGCGTAGGGCCCCAGGCGCACGGCCCCCAGCACGCCCAGGCCCACCACACCGCTGCGCAGCAGACGGTCCAGCGCCAGGCCCACCTCCTGGTAGCCGTCGGTGGGCGCCGCGAAGCTCCATCCCACATGCCTTACGGGGTGGTCCAGCGCACCGAGGACGCCCGAGGCGATGAGCACGGGCACCGGTTGCGAGTAGCGGTGGTGCCACAGCACCGGACCCAGGCCCAGGCGCAGATGCAGGGCGGCGAAGCGGTCGGCCACGAAGCTGTTGGGGGCCATGGTCTCGAAGGCCCAGGGGGTGCCCACGCCCAGGTCGTGCGTGGCGGTGCCGCGCAGGTTGAACAGGAAGGGGGCCGGGGCCTGCGGATCGGCCGCGCCGGCCACCACCCGCCAGGCCAGCCAGCGCAGGG
>JABWBQ010000037.1 GCA_013360395.1 Flavobacteriales bacterium | reverse complement strand
CTCAACCCTTACAGAGCGTCCAGCTATGCGCGGGTTTCGCGCCTCGGCTGCCCGGAAAACTCCTCCGGCTCGCTGCCAAAAACTATTTTGAGATGGCTTTTAGGGTGTTTTTGAGATCCTCCAGAGCGGCCGCGGATGCGCGGCTGTTCTTTCACAGGCGGAACAGGAGACCTGTTGTGTCCGGGGCCTACGGGACAGGTCCGCCGGAGAAGGCATGCGGAAAAAAGCAAGCAGATCGGTCGGGATCGGCTGTCCGAATGGTCTTACCTTGGATAGATCACACCCATCCCTGACCCATGCGCCCGTCCACACTTCTCACCGTGCTCGTCCTCGCCACAAGCCCGGTCACGGCCCAGACCGTGCAGAAATGCTGCGGCACCAGCAACAGCACCTTCCTGCTGGGCAACCTGGGCATCGCGCCCCACACCCAGTGCCTGTACCTGCCCGGCGACCTCACCAACGCGGTGGCTGGCGAGATCACCCGGTTGTACTACCGGTACGGGAACACGGGCGTGGCCAACGGCAACACCCTGGGCGGCCTGATGGTGCGCCTGGGCCAGACCACGGCCACCACCTTCGCCGGCGGCAACAGCTTCTTCACCGGGCTGGACACCGTGCTGCAGCTGGCCAGCTTCGACATCCCGCCCGACACCACCGGCGACTGGTTCGTGATCCCCCTGCAGACGCACATCCAGTACGACCCGGCACAGACGCTGATCGTGGACATCCATTTCACCAGCAGCCTCACCACCAACTTCGGCTGCTACGGCACCGCCAACAACGGCCGCAAGCTGTACTCCCTGAGCCCCACCGACGTGACGGGCAATACCACCAGCTCCACCTGGCAGGACATCGGCTTCGACGTGAACACGAGCACGGGGGTCGATGCGGCCGGGACACTGCGTGCCAGCGCATTCCCCAACCCGGCGGACGGGACCTTGTTCCTGCACATGACCGGGGCCGTGCCCGGGGCCGTGGAAATGCTGGACGTGCAGGGCCGCCCCGTGGTGGTGCCCACCGTGTCGCGGTACGACGGGGGCCTCGTGGCCGACGTGTCCGCGCTGCCTGCGGGCCTGTACCTGGCGCGGGTGCGCACCACCGACGGCCGCACCGGGCAGGTGCGGTGGATGAAGCGGTAGGGCCGGGCCGGGCGTTCCGTCCGACCTTCGCGCCGTGGGCGCACTCGGATACTACCTCTCCCTGCCGTTCATCCACGGCGTGTCGCGGCTGCCCATGCCGCTGCTCCAGCTGTTGAGCGATGCGGTGTTCGTGCTGGTGTTCCATGTACTGCGCTACCGTCGTGCGGTGGTGCGGACCAACCTGCGCAACAGCTTTCCCGAGCGCGACGCCGCGGCGCTGGCGCGCATCGAACGTGACTTCTACCGCTGGTTCTGCGACCTCACGCTGGAGACCCTGAAGACGCTGACGATCACCCCGGCGCTGGTGCGCAGGCTGGTGCGCACCGAGGGCGAGGACGTGCTGCGGCGGCACTTCGAGGCCGGCCGGAGCGTGATCATCGTCATGGGCCACTGGGGCAACTGGGAGCTGGGCGGGGCGCGCTTCAGCCAGATGGGGCTGCATCCGCTGAAGGTGATCTACCATCCGCTGCAAGAACCGCACTTCGACCGGCTGATCGCCCGCATGCGGACCCGGCTGGGCAACGGCCTCTATCCCATGGCCGATGTGATGCGCTGCATGGTCCGCGACCGGCACCTGGTGACGGCCACGGCCTTCATCGCCGACCAGACGCCGCCGCCCGAACGCGCCTACTGGACCACCTTCCTGAACCAGGACACCCCCGTGTTCCGGGGCACCGAGTCGATCGCCCGGAAGCTGGGGCGGCCCGTGGTGTACTGCGGCATCGAGCGCGAGGCACGGGGGCGGTACGTGATGCGTTTCGAGGACCTGGTGCCCGAGCCGTCGGCCACACCGGAGGGCCTCATCACCGAAGCCCACACCCGGCGGCTGGAGCAGGACATCCGCCGCATGCCCGCCACCTGGCTGTGGACGCACCGCCGCTGGAAGCACCGCCGGCCGGCCGGCTGACGGCGACTGGCGCGGGCGGGTTATTTTTGTTCCCATGCGCGACGGTAAGGACCTGATCCTGGCCACCCGGGCCTTTGCCCACGAGGTGCGCTGGAAGAGCTGGTGGCATGTGTTCACCAGCCTGGTGGTGCTCGCCACGGGATACGCCGTGGTGTTCGCCACCGACCCCTGGTGGAGCCGGGCCCTGGGCAGCGTGCTGGTGGCCCTCACCCTGGGCCGCATCTTCGTGATCTACCACGACTACCTGCACCACGCCATCCTGCAGCGGTCCTTCGTGGCCAAGGCCTTCTTCACCCTCTTCGGCCTGTTCATGCTGGCGCCGGTGAGCATCTGGGAGCGCAGCCACAACTACCACCACGCCCACAACAGCAAGCTCTACACCAGCAGCATCGGCAGCTACCCGGTGGTCACCACGGCCAAGTTCATCTCCAGCTCGCGCTTCGAGCAGCGGGTGTACCTGTTCATCCGCCACCCGCTCACCATCGCCTTCGGCTACATCTTCATGTTCCTCTACGGCATGTGCATCCGCAGCCTGATGAGCAACACCGGGCGCCACTGGGACAGCATCATCGCGCTGGTGCTGCACGTGGCCTTCGGCGTGGTGCTGGTGCTGTTCACCGGCTGGAGCGGCTTCCTCTTCGGCTTCCTGCTCCCCTTCCTGCTGGTGCTTAGCCTGGGGGCCTACCTGTTCTACGCGCAGCACAACTTCCCCGGGGTGACCTTTGCCGACAAGGAGGGATGGACCTATGCGAACGCGGCGCTGGACAGCAGCAGCCACATGAAGATGAGCCCGGTGATGCGGTGGTTCCTGGCCAACATCGGCTACCACCACATCCACCACCTGAACCCGCGCATCCCCTTCTACCGGCTGCCGGAGGTGCATGCCGCCTTCCCCGAGCTGCAGCAGGCCAAGACCACCAGCCTGTGGCCGTGGGACGTGGTGCGGTGCCTGCGCCTGAAGGTGTGGGACCCCGTGCAGCAGCGCATGCTCACCGGCCGTGAGCTGCGCCGGGCCATGGCCGCCGCCTGATCCACGGACGGCCGACGGCCTCCATGGGCAGCGCCGCACGCGCGGGGCGGCGCGGCTATCTTCGCCGCCATCCCCGCCATGCTGACCTGCGAGCACATCGTGAAGCGCTACGGCGCCCACACCGCGTTGGACGACGTCACCCTCACCGTGCCGGCCGGAAGCATCTTCGGCCTGTTGGGCCCCAACGGCGCGGGCAAGACCACGCTGATCCGCATCATCACCCGCATCACCGGTCCGGACACCGGGCAGGTGCTGCTGGAAGGCCGGCCCATGACGGCGGCCGACGTGGTGCGCATCGGCTACCTGCCCGAGGAGCGCGGCCTGTACAAGAAGATGAAGGTGGGCGAGCAGGCCCTTTACCTGGCCCAGCTCAAGGGCATGGCCAAGGCCGAGGCGCGCAAGCGGCTCCGGGAGTGGTTCGAGCGCTGGGAGATGACGGCCTGGTGGAACAAGAAGGTGGAGGAGCTCAGCAAGGGCATGGCCCAGAAGGTGCAGTTCGTGAGCACCGTGCTCCATGCGCCCCGCCTGCTGATCCTGGACGAACCCTTCAGCGGCTTCGACCCCATCAACGCCGACCTGGTGCGCCAGGAGATCCTGCGCCTGCGCCAGGAGGGCACCACCGTGATGCTCAGCACCCACAACATGGGCAGCGTGGAGGAGCTCTGCGACCACATCGCCCTGATCGACCGCAGCCGCAAGGTGCTCGACGGCCGGGTGCGCGACATCCGCCGGCAGTTCGCCACCCGCACTTATCGCATCGAGCACAAAGGCAACCGGGTGGCCTTCGCCAACGCCCTCTCCTTCACCGGCGAGCTGCTGGAGCACACCGAGGGCGAGGAATACAGCACGGCCCGCGTACGGCTGGTGCACGACTCGACCGTGAACCAGGTGCTGCGCCAGCTGCTGCCCGCCGTGGAGGTGCACGGGGTGCAGGAGGAGATCCCCGGCATGCACGACGTGTTCATCCGCGCCGTGAACGCCCACGGCACCGTGCCCGCCGACATGACCGAATGAACCGCCTGCATCCATGAACAAGATCCTCCTCATCATCCGGCGCGAGTTCATCACCCGTGTGCGGAAACCGAGCTTCCTGATCATGACCATCCTGGGGCCGCTGCTGATCGCCGGCACCATGGTGGGCCTGGCCTACCTGGGCATGCAGGAGAGCGACGACCATCTGGTGCTGGTGGTGGACAAGCCCCACGTGGTGACCGGCAAGCTGCGCGACACCGAAAAGCTGCGCTTCCTCTACGCTTACGAGGACCTGAGCGACTCGGCCTTCAAGGCATCGCCCTACACCCTGATGGTGGACGTGAACGAGGCCATCCTGGAGACCAACACCATCCAGCTCTACTACAAGGAACTGCCCAGCATCAACGTGCAGCGCACCGTGCAGAGCGAGCTGGAGCGTGTGCTGGAGCGCGAGAAGCTGCGGGTGAACCACGTGGACCCCGACACCTACGCCCGCATCAGGACGGCGCTGAACGTGCAGCTCTTCGACATCGACAAGGGCGGTGAACGCAGCTACGAGCAGGCCCTGGCCATCGTCGGCTTCGGCTTCGGCTACATCATGTTCTTCTTCGTGTTCATGTACGCCGTGCAGGTGATGCGCGGGGTGCTCGAGGAGAAGAGCAACCGCATCGTGGAGGTGCTGATCAGCAGCGTGCGGCCCTTCCAGTTGATGATGGGCAAGATCGTCGGAATCGCCCTGGTGGGTCTGGCCCAGTTCGTCATCTGGATCGTGCTCACCGTGGTCCTGATGACCGGCGGCACCGCACTGCTGATGAAGGACCGTCTGGACCCGCGCCAGGTGCTGGCCGAACAACCGATGACCGGCGAGCTGCAGGCCGAACTGATGAAGGAGGCCGGGACCAACGTACCCGACCGCAACGAGGTGCTGGAGGTTGTGGACCGCATCAACGTCCCCTTCGTGCTGGCCATGTTCGCCTTCTATTTCATGGCCGGATACCTGCTGTACAGCTCGCTCTTCGCCGCCGTGGGCAGTGCGGTGGAGAACGAGACCGACACCCAGCAGTTCATGCTCCCGGTGACCCTGCCCCTGATCGTGGCCATCATCATCGCGCAGATGGCCATCACCAACCCCGGCAGCCCCCTGGTGTTCTGGGGGTCCATCATCCCGTTCACGAGCCCGGTGGTGATGATGGTGCGCGTGGCCATGGGCGGCGTGCTGGAGTCCCCCTGGCAGCTGGTGCTGAGCATGGTGCTGCTGGCGGGCACCTTCGTGCTCACCACCTGGGTCGCCGCACGGATCTACCGCACCGGCATCCTGATGTACGGCAAGAAGCCCACCTGGCGGGAGCTGGGCCGATGGATGATGTACAAGGGATAGACCCGCCACACGGCTCCCGCAGGACGGCCCGGTGGCGCCGGACCGCGTGGGAGGGGCGCGCGCCGGGCTGCGCTCCACGAACGGTGGGCATGGGCCGGGAGCCCGGGACACGCACCTGACCGCGAGCCGCTCCATGCGCACCGCCATCATCGACCTCGGCACCAACACGTTCAACCTGCTCGTGGCCGAGCGGAACGCGGCCGGGCACCTGCACGTGGTCCACAGTGCCGAACTGCCCGTCTTCCTGGGGCGTGGCGGCATCGAGGCGGGGACGGTCCCGCCGGAAGCGTTCCAGCGCGGCATGGAGGCGCTGGCCCTCCACACCGCCCAGGCGATGGCGCTCGGGGCCGCCCGCATCACGGGTTTCGGCACCTCGGCCCTGCGCAGCGCCCGGAACGCCGGCGACTTCGTGCGCGCCGCGGAAGCACGTTTCGACCTGCGGATCCGCGTGCTCACGGGCGACGAGGAGGCCGCCATGATCCTGGACGGGGTGCGGCAGGCCGTGCCGCTGGACGACCGGCCGGCGCTGGTGATGGACATCGGCGGGGGCAGCATGGAGTTCATCCTGGCCACGCGCCATGCCCTGATGTGGAAGCGCAGCTTCGAGCTCGGCGTCACCCGGCTGCGTGCACGTGTGCCCTTCAGCGAGCCGCCCACCGTGGCGGAGGAACTGCGACTGGCCGCCCATCTGGACGACCGGCTGGAGCCCTTGTGGGCCGTGATCGACCGGCACGCGCCGCACCGGCTCATCGGCAGCGCGGGCAGCTTCGACAGCCTGGCGGCCCTGGCGGCCCGCGCACGGGGGAACGAACTGCCCGCCGACGCGCTGACCTGCACCTTCGACGACGAGGTCTTCGCGCAGCTCAAGGACGGGCTGATGCGGATGGACCGCCGGGAGCGCAGCGCCCTGCCAGGCCTGCCCGCGCACCGCGTGGACCACTTCGCCCACGCCCTGGTGGCCATCGAACGCGTGCTCACCGCCGGAGGCATCCGGGAGCTGGCCTGGAGCCGTTACGCCCTGAAGGAAGGGGCCGCGTGGCGTGCGCTGAACGACCTACCTTCCGTGCCGTGAAACCCTCGGCCCGCCGTACGTTGATCCGCCAGCTGCCCGTGCCCTCCAGCGTGGGGCGCGAAGGCAGCCGCTACCGCCGGGCACGCCGTCTGCAGGCCCTGCGTGTGGCCATGCGCCGCCGGGTGAAGGACGTGGTGTTCATGACGCTCGGGATCTTCAGCGCCGCCTTCGGCCTGGAAGGCTTCCTGATCCCCAACGGCTTCATCGACGGCGGCGCCACCGGCATCGCCCTGCTCGCCGCGCACCTCACCAACCTGCACCTGGCCCCCCTGCTGGTGTTGGTGAACGCACCCTTCATGGTGGTGGCCTACCGCACCATCGGCCGCGAGTTCGCCCTCAAGACCACTGCGGCCATCGCAGGTCTCGCCCTGGTCACGGCCACGGTGCATTTCCCGGATGTGACGCATGACAAGCTGCTGGTGGCCGTGTTCGGCGGCTTCTTCCTGGGCGCCGGCATCGGGCTGGCCGTACGGGGCGGCTCGGTGATCGACGGCACCGAGGTGCTCGCCCTGGCCTTGAGCCGAAAGCTGGGCACCACCATCGGCGACATCATCATGATGATCAACGTGGTCATCTTCGGGGTGGCCGCCTGGTTGCTGAGCGTGGAGACCGCGCTCTACGCCATGGTGACATACCTGGCCGCGAGCAAGACGGTGGATTTCGTGATCGAGGGCATCGAGGAGTACACCGGACTCACCATCATCAGCCCGCACCACGAGGAATTGCGCCACATGATCGGCACGGTGATGGGCCGCGGCCTCACGGTGTACACCGGCCGGCGCGGCTACGGGAAGACCGGGCAGAGCTTCGACACGGAGATCATCTACTGCGTGATCACGCGCCTGGAGCTGAGCAAGATCCTCACCGAGATCGAGAAGATCGATCCCAACGCCTTCGTGGTGATGAGCCCCGTGCGCATTAAGGCGTAGGCTAGAGGTGCGAAGGGATTTTTTCACTGGACGATACGACGGGGTCGTTGCGTAGCCGGTGCTACGGAACGATCACGACGGAGAAGTCAAGTGGAAAAAGACCGAGCAGATCGGCCTACTCCTTAGTGCGAAGTGGTATGAGCCGCCGCCTCAGGGCAGTTGCTGTGCCTTGGTGGCCGTGGGCACCGTCCCCCCGATCACCTGCAGGATCAGGTCGCGGTCGTTGCCGCCGCCGGCATACTTGGTGGTGCCGTCCATGTTCACGTCCTCGCTGCGGTAGCCCGTCACCGTGGCCGTGGGCACCGTGCCCCCGACGGCGGTGAGGATCACATCGCGGTCGTTGCTGCCCCCGGCGTACTTCACCACGGCGTCCCACCGGGCATTGCCCTTCCACAATGTGCTGCGCGCACCGTTGACCCGCCGCGCGTTGGTGCCGTAGGTGGCCGTGGCGTTGTTGGTGAAGTCCACGCTCGCCGCCGTGCCGCTCAACGCGATGCTCGTCGCGGTCATGCAGCCCAGGTGGTTGCGGTGCCGCACCGCCACGAAGTAGTTGTCCGCCGCCACCGCGAAGGGCACGCTGGACACCCCGTCCACGTCCACCACATCCCCGTCGCGTTGCACCAGCGCACTGCGCGAGCGCAGCACCGTGGCGCTGTTGTTCTTGTCGCGCAGCTCAAGCACCACCCAGTCCACGATGGCGTTGTTGCCGGTGACGGCCAGCACGGGCGCGGTAGTGACCTCGGCACCGCCGCCCACGTGCGTGTAGCCGATGGCGGTGTACGGTTCAACCAGGGGAACGATGCCCTGGCTGCGCAGGTTGTCGTTCATCAGCTGGGTGCCGCTCACGTAAGGCCCGTCGAGGAAGACCTTGGCCGCCACCCGCACCACCGCCGTCGAGTTGATGGTGAACGGCACGCTCACCGGGGCATAGTAGGCGCTGAACGCCGTGCCGGAAGCGACGACACGGATCCGATAGCCCGTGCCGGGCGGGGTGTTGCCCGGGATGCTGCAACCGATCGCACCCGAGGCCGAGGAACTGCCCACGAAGCCGATGGTCTGCGGGCTGGCGAAGCTGCCGCTGGCGTCGCTGAGCTGGGCGGTGAACAAGGTGGACCCCGTGGGCACCCCGCCGCTGCTGTAGTTCACGGTGATCCCCACCGGGTCGGTGCCGTTCAGGGCCACGCTGTTCACGCTGGGGGTCGCGGTGAGGTTGTAGATCAGGGCGATGTCGTCGTACCAGCTCTCGCTGTTCACCACGGTCACCAGGCTGTCGCCGCTGGTGAGCACCATCAGGATGTGGCTCGGGGTGCCGCTGTTGTAATAGGTGAAAGGCACGCTGAAACGCGTCCAGGTGCCCACCACGGCCGAGGGGGCGATCCACCGCGCGCGGCCGATCCAGTTGGGCAGCGTGCCGTTCTCGGGCAGTTTGCCCTCCAACACATGCAGGATGGCCTCCACCTTGCCCTCGTCCCCGGGCTGTGGCGTGGCCTTGAACCAGCCCACCAGGCTGTCCGGCCGGCTGGTGATCGCCTGGTTCCATTGTGCGTCGCCCGCATCCGTGAACACGTAGCCGTTGGCCGGTGTGATCTCCGCGTGCACCCGTCCGCAGGTGAGGGTGCCGTTCGCCGGGCCGAAGGCGGTGCTGGCCGTCTTCAGCCGAACGGAGTAGCTGCCGCTGTGGAAGTCGGTGCTGCGCCAGCACACCTGGGGTGCCAGGTTGTTGATGAAGGTGCCGCCATCGCTGGTCTTGATCGAACTCCAGTCGGTGGGCTCCTCGGTGCCGGTGCCCAGGTTCTGCCAGTTCTCGAAGCCGGCGTTGTTCATCTGCGGCTGGGCCTGGGCCGTGGTGTGGAACAGCAGGCCGCAGAGCAGCGCGACCGCGATCGGATAGCTATGCCTCATGGGTGATCCTTGGAACCCAAACGTACGGATCCGCCGGCCATTGGCCGGGTGGCTGGTACGAACGGTGACCCCTGCGGGAAGGCCCCGACCGGGCAGACCGGTACGGTGCTTGCAAGGAGCAGGCGCCTTGTTCCCGGCCTTGTTGCCAACTTCGCCGCAGCGCCTTGCGTCCCTGCGTGTGGTGCAGGATGGGATGGAGGCCCCAACAACGAACGACCCATGGCGAAGATCCTGGTAGTGGACGACGAGAAGGCGATCCGTTCCGCCCTAAAGGACATCCTGGAGCACGAGAAGCACACGGTGGAGGAGGCCGAGGACGGTGGCATCGGCCTGGACAAGGTGAAGAAGGGCCGTTTCGACCTGGTGTTGTGCGACATCAAGATGCCGCGCATGGACGGCATGGAACTGCTGGAGAAGCTGCAGGCCCATGACCCCGACCTGCCGGTGGTGATGATCAGCGGCCACGGCACCATCGACAACGCGGTGGAAGCCCTGAAGAAAGGGGCCTTCGATTTCATCCAGAAGCCGCCGGACATCAACCGCATCCTGGTGAGCGTGCGCAACGCACTGGACCGCGGGAACCTGGTGCAGGAGACCAAACTGCTGCGCACCAAGGTGGGCAAGGCCAAGGGTAACGGCGTGCTGATGGTGGGCGAGAGCAAGGCGCTGCAGGAGATCCGGGCCATGATCGACAAGGTGGCGCCCAGCGATGCCCGGGTGCTGATCACCGGCGGCAACGGAGCCGGCAAGGAGGGTGTGGCCAGGCTGCTGCACCAGAAGAGCCAGCGCGCCGAGGGCCCCTACATCGAGGTGAACTGCGCGGCCATCCCCGGCGAACTGATCGAGAGCGAGCTCTTCGGCCACATGAAGGGCAGCTTCACCAGCGCCATCAAGGACCGCAAGGGCAAGTTCGAGCTGGCCCACGGCGGCACCTTGTTCCTGGACGAGATCGGCGACATGGCCCTGGCGGCGCAGGCCAAGGTGCTGCGCGCCCTGCAGGAGGGCCGCATCACCCCGGTGGGCGGCGACAAGGACGTGCAGGTGGATGTGCGCGTGATCGCCGCCACCAACAAGGACCTGCGCAAGGAGATCGCCGAAGGACGCTTCCGCGAGGACCTGTTCCACCGCCTGAGCGTGATCCCCATCCACGTGCCCGCCCTGAGCGAGCGGCTGGAGGACATCCCCCTGCTGACCGACCACTTCATCGGCCTGGTGTGCACCGAACAGGGCATCGCGCCCAAGAAGATCGCGGACAAGGCCGTGGCCGCCCTGCAGAAGTTGCCGTGGACGGGCAACGTGCGCGAACTGCGCAACGTGATCGAACGTCTGGTGATCCTCAGCGGCAAGGAGATCACCGAGGCCGATGTGAAGGCCTACGCCGCGCCTCGCGCCTGACCCGCTACTTTGCGGCATGCGGGCCGCGCTCCTCCCCCTCCTCTGGCTGCTGGCGGGCACCGCCTGGGCGCAGGAACTGCGCTTCCGCACCATCACCACGGCCGACGGGCTGACCGACAATGGCATCACCTGCCTGCTCGAGGACCGCAGCGGAACCCTGTGGATCGGCACGGAGCGCGGGCTGAACCGCTTCGACGGCAACCTGGTGCTGCCCATCCCGGGCGTTCCGGACGCCATCAGCGCATTGGCCGAGGACCGCGAGGGGCGCATCTGGGCGGGCACGCTGGGCAACGGCATGTTGCGGATCACCGGCGAGCAGGTGGACCGTTCCCCGCGGCGCGGGGACGATCACCAGGCGCTGCCACCCGAACGCATCCACGACCTGCATCCCCTGCCCGATGGGCGCATCCTCGTGGCCGGCGCACCCGTGCCGCTCAGCCTGCTGGACCCCGCGCAGGGCACCTTTGCACCCTCCCCCATCGGCGGGGACCTTCCCCCATCGGGACCCGGTCCATGGTGCCATGCCATCGTGCCGGTGGACAGCGCCACCCTGTGGCTGGGCATGCTCAACCACGGGCGCAGCCTCTTGATCGGCCTGCACGACCTCCGGTTGAAGGGGGTGCTGCACCAAGGCCCGGAACCGGGCCCCAACGCCACCAGCAGTTGCGCGGCCGTGCTCGGCGGCATGTTCTACACCGCCGGCTGGCAGAAAGGCATCGAATGCCGCCGGCTTCCCGGCATGGAGCCCGCGCCATGGATACGCACCGAGGATGAGACCGCCGACCTGTGCGCCTGGAACGGCCGGCTTGTGGTGGGCGGCAAACGCTCGGGCCTGCTCCTCATCGACCCCCGGACCGGGCAACGGCAAGGCGTCCGGCGGTCGGGTGCGATGCAGGACGGCCTGCCCACCGACCGGGTGCGTTGTGTGCATGCCGACCGCGCCGGCCGGCTCTGGGTCGGTACGGCGGCGGGCCTGGCCCTGCACGCCCCGGCGGCATGGACCATGCACCCCTGGCCCCTGTGCGGCCTGCGGACCGTGGACCCGGAGGTGTACGCCCTGGAGCCCCTGCCCGACGGCCGCATCCGCGCCTTCACCGATGCAGGGCTGCTGACCACGCCCTGCGATGCCGCTCCCGCCCGTCGCCCCCTGCCCGAGGGTCTGGTCCTCACGCGCGGTTCGCCACCGGGCTACGGGGTGCGCATGCTAGGCACCGAGACCGGTCTGTTGCGGGTGGACGCCACCACCCTGGAGCCCATCGCACCCTTCGTCAGAGGCCAGCACCACGCACGCTATGGCGGCCTCGACAGGCAGTACCAGGTGCGCGGCGTCTTCCCCGATCGGTTGAACGGCGAAGCGGTGTGGGTCGTCGGCGCCCTGGGCTACGGGGTGCACGTGTACCGCGACCGCGACGGGGAGCTGCTGTCCGTGGTGCCCCCCCCCGAGGGTCCGGGGAACACGGCCCTGGCGCTTGTGCGGGACCTTCAGCGGGACCGTCGTGGGCGTTATTGGGCGGCCACCGACGGCGGGGTGATCCGCTTCAGCCTGGCGGACGGCGCAATGACCACGTTCGACCGTTGCGGCGACAAGCCCCTCCGCCTGGCCCGTGCGCTCCACATCACCGGGGACACCGTGCATGCCGTGCTGCGCGATGGCGTCCTGGTCAGGATCGTTGGCGATGCCGTGCAGATGTACCCGCGGAAAGGTTCCCAGGCGGCCTCCTTGGGGCTGGCCTTCGACAGCCAAGGGCGGTGCTGGGTCACCACGGTGGCGGGGCTCGTCTGCTTCGACCCCCGCACCGGCCTCTGGCTGGACCTTCCGCTCCCCGGTGCGGCCGCCGATGGACAGGTCCACGGCCCGATCGTGCGGTCGGCCGACGGACGCATGGTGCTGGCGGTGGGCGACCATCTGCTCACGGTCGATCCTACCCTCCTGGACGCCCTGCCCGCCCCCCCGAAGCCCTACCTGGTGGAGGTGTCCAGCGGCGGCAGGCGGTTCGACCCCTCGGAGCACCACCTGGAGCTGGGTTATCGCGAAGGGGTGCTCGACCTGCGGGTGAGCGCCCTGATGCCCGATGCGCCCCGGCCCGTGCGGTTCCGGTTCCGGCTGGACGGTGTGGAGACCGACCGCCGGACGGCCAAGGCGGGCGAGCTGGTGCGCTATGCCGGGCTGCCGGTGGGCGTGCACACCTGGATGGTGCAGGCCGTGGACGCCTACGGCCAGGAAGGACCGGTCGTACCCCTGCTGACCGTGCGCGTCACCGGTCCGTTCTGGCAGCAGTGGTGGTTCTTCGCCCTGGTGGCGATGCTGGTCAGTGCCGCAGTGCTCGTCCGTTACCGCTACCGCCTTGCCCAGGCCCGGAAGCTCCAGGCCGTGCGCGACCGCATCGCCAGCGACCTGCACGACGAGGTGGGGTCCTCCCTCAGCAGCATCACCATCGGCGCCCGGTTGGCCGAACAGCTCAGCACCAACGACGATCCACAGGTGCGCGCGCTCATGACCCGCATCGGCGCCACCAGCAGCGAAAGCCTGCGCAGCATCAGCGACATCGTGTGGGCCATCGACCCGCGGAACGACCATGGCGAGGCCCTGGTGGACCGGCTGCGCCGCATCGCCAACGAACTGTTGGAGAGCAAGGGCATCGACGTGTCGTTCCAGGTGGGTCCCGGCGTCGAAGGCGCGAAGCTGCCCATGGAAACACGCAAGGAGATCGTGCTCCTCTTCAAGGAGGCCTTGCACAACGCGAGCAAGTACAGCGGTGCGGGCCTGGTGCAGGTCTCGCTGCAGCGCCGTGCGCACGGCAGCGCAGGGGCGGCTTTGCATGTCAGCGTCAAGGACGATGGATGCGGCTTCGACCCCGCCCTGCACAGCGACGGGCATGGCCTGGCCGGCATGCAACGCCGTGCACGGGCCCTCGGCACCGAGCTCATCCTGCGCAGCGCGCCGGGCATGGGCACCCTGGTGGGCGTGGAGATCGACCTCACGGGGATCCGGGATTGACGGTCTGCGCGGCTTTTCTTCCCTTTGAACGACCGACCGGGCCGCGGCCGTCACGGTCCTGCTCCGGCAGCCTGTCCAACCCGCCCCTTGGCCCCTTCCCCAGGGCACGAACCCCCACCATGGCCCGATGAACGACCGGATCCGCGTCGCCCTCTTTGACGACAACAAGGACCTCCGCGACATGTTCCGCCTGCTCGTGGATGCGCAACCCGACATGGTGTGCGTGGCCGTTCACCCGGACCTTTCGCACATGATGCGCGACCTGGACGCCACACGGCCCGATGTGATCGTGATGGACATCGAGATGCCCGGCATGAACGGCATTGCCGGGATCGGGGCCATCCGCCAGCGCCATCCGGAGGCCCGTATCCTGATGCAGACCGTGTTCGAGAGCGATGAAAAGGTGTTCGCGGCCGTCTGTGCCGGGGCCAACGGGTACATCCTGAAGTCCGCACCCGTGGACGAGATCGTGCGGGCCATCCGCGATGTGCATGCGGGCGGGAGCGCGATGACCCCCGTGATCGCCCGCAAAGTGCTCGAACGGTTCCGGACGGTGGGTACGACCGGCGCCACGGACGACCATGGGCTCTCCGACCGCGAAAAGGAGGTGCTCGGCCTGCTGGTGAGGGGGCACAGCTACAAGATGGTGGCCGCCAGCCTGGGCCTCAGCGTGCATACGGTGGATACGCACATCCGCCACATCTACCGCAAGCTCCACGTGAGCTGCCTGGCCGAGGCCGTGGGCAAGGCCGTCAAGGACCGGCTGGTCTGACGACCGGAGGTCTGCGCCCGCGCCCGGGAGCCTGGGTCCGCCTTCCGGAACGGGCACAACAGGGGGGCGCAGGCCGACGTTCCCTCCCTGGCACCGGCCGCCCATGCAGGCAACCTCCCCACACCACGGCCGTCTTATGGATGGACCTGCACCCGGAAGGCGTCAATTCAACCTCTGAAACGACAACCATGGAACCGATCATCAATGCCATCATGAGCGCGCACGACGCGCTCTATGCCATCATGGGGGACACCATGTACTACGTGCTCATCTTCTTCGGCATCATCGCCTTGGTGGCCCAATGGAAGTTGTATGAGAAGGCCGGACAACCGGGCTATGCAGCGATCGTGCCCATTTGGAACTTCATCGTGTTCCTGCGCATCGTGGGCCGCCCGGCCAGCCACCTGTGGCTCTTCCTGATCCCCGTGTACGGCCAGCTGTACATGCTGCCGCGGGTGTGGATCGAGGTGGCCGAGAGCTTCGGCAAGAACACTTTTCTGGACCACCTGTTGGTGCTCCTGCTCAACGGCCTGTACATCCTGAACCTGGGTCTGAGCTACGAGACGCGCTACATCGGGCCGGTATACGGCCGCCCGGCACCCGCGCCCAGCCGCCCTTTGGGACCACGGCCTAGCCTCGCCTGAAGCGGGTCGCAGGGCGTTGGACAGGCCTTTCGGCCTTGCGAAGGACGTGGTGGAAGCAGCCTGGCCTTGACCGACGACGGGCGGCCCGGTCGGTTCACGGTTCACCCCAACATCTCCGCCGCCTTCTTGAGCGCTTCGGCCATGCCGCCGGGTTCCTTGCCCCCGGCAGTCGCGAAATCGGGCTGGCCGCCGCCGCCGCCCTTGATCAGCGGGCCGATCTGCTTGATGATGTCCACCGCCTTGAGGCCCGTGGCTTCGAGGGCCTGCTTGCCGAGCGATACGGCGAGCAGGGGCTTGCCGTCGATCACCGCACCGGCCACGAAGGCCAGGTCCGCGTGCTGCTCGCGCAGGGCGAAGCCCAGGTCCTTCAGGCCCTGCGCGTCGAGGTCGAGTTGTTCCACCAGCACCTTCACCCCTTTCGCGTTCGCTTTCGCCTTGGCGGGGATCGATGAGGCGTAGCGCTTCACCTTCTCCTTCGCGGCCTTCTCCAGTTCCTTGGTGAGCGCGGCGTGCTGCTCGACGAGCTTCTGCACGGCGGCCACCACGTCGGCGGGGCGCTTCAGCAGGTCCTCGATGGCCTCCAGCTTCGCGAGCCTTTCGTTGATCATGCGCTCGGCCTCCACGCTGGTGATGGCCTCGATACGGCGAATGCCCGCGGCCAGCGCGCTCTCGCTCACGATGCGGAAGGGACCGATCACGCCGGTGCGGGGCACGTGCGTGCCGCCGCAGAGCTCGATGCTGGGGCCGAACTTCACCACACGCACGTTGTCGCCGTACTTCTCGCCGAAGAGCGCCATGGCGCCCATGGCCTTCGCCTCGGCGATGGGCACGTTGCGCTTGTCCTCGAACACGATGTCGTCGGTGATCATGGCGTTCACCTCGCGCTCGATGGTGGCCAGCTCCTCGGGCGTCACCTTGGCGAAGTGGCTGATGTCGAAGCGCAGCCGGTCGGGTGCCACGAGCGAGCCCTTCTGCTCCACGTGCGTGCCCAGGTGCTTGCGCAGGGCGTGGTGCAGCAGGTGCGTGGCCGTGTGGTTGCGCGCGGTGAGGCCGCGGCGCTGCGTGTTCACCTGGGCAGTGAGCGGCTTGCTCACGTCCTTCGGCAATTCCTTGGTGAAGTGCACGATCAGCTGGTTCTCACGCTTGGTATCGATCACTTCCACCTGGTCGGCGCCCTGGATCAACCAGCCTTGGTCGCCCACCTGACCGCCGCCTTCGGCATAGAACGGCGTGCGGTCCAGCACGAGCTGGAACTGGTCGCCGCCCTTGCCGGAAACCTTGCGGTAGCGCAGGATGCGGGCCTCGGTGGCCAGCTCATCGTAGCCGATGAAGGTGGTCTCCCCCTTGCCCAGTTCGACCCAGTCACCCGTAGTGACGGCCGTGGCGGCCCGGCTGCGCTCCTTCTGCTTCTGCAATTCGGCCTCGAAGCCCTTCATGTCCACGTCCATCTTCTGCTCGCGCGCCATGAGCTGCGTGAGGTCGATGGGGAAGCCGTAGGTGTCGAAGAGCTCGAAGGCACGGTCGCCGGACAGGGTGCCCTTCGACTCGACGAGGGCCTGTTCCAAGCGCTTGGTGCCTTGCTCCAGCGTGCGCAGGAAGGCTTTTTCCTCTTCTTGCATCACGCTCTCGATCAGTTGCTGCTGCTTGCGCAGTTCGGGGAACTGGTCGCCCATCTCCTTCGCGAGCGTGGCCACCAGCGTGTGCAGGAAGGGCTCGTTGAAGCCGAGGAAGCTGTAGCCGTAGCGCACGGCACGGCGCAGGATGCGGCGGATCACATAGCCCGCGCCGGTGTTGCTGGGCAGCTGCCCGTCGGCGATGGCGAAGCTGATGGCGCGCAGGTGGTCGGCGATCACGCGCATGGCGATGTCGCTCTTCTCGTCCTTGCCGTATTCCTTGCCGCAGCGCTTCGCGATGGCCTGGATCAGCGGCTGGAACACATCGGTGTCGTAGTTGCTGCGTTTTCCTTGCAGCACCATGCACAGGCGCTCGAAGCCCATGCCGGTGTCCACGTGCTGCGCGGGCAGCGTCACGAGCGAGCCGTCGGCCTTGCGCTCGAACTGCATGAACACGTTGTTCCAGATCTCGATCACCTGCGGGTGGTCGTTGTTCACCAGCTCGCGGCCGGGCTTCTGCGCCTTCTCTTCGGCGGTGCGCACGTCCACGTGGATCTCGGTGCACGGCCCGCAGGGGCCGGTGTCGCCCATCTCCCAGAAGTTGTCCTTGCGGCTGAAGGGCAGGATGCGGTCGGCGGGCAGGTACTGCTTCCAGAGCTCGCGGGTCTCCTCATCGGCGGGCAGTCCGTCCTTCGCATCGCCGCCGAAGTAGGTGACGTAGATGTCGGCCTTGTCGATCTTATACTCATCCACCAGCAGTTCCCACGCCCACTGGATGGCCTCCTTCTTGAAGTAGTCGCCGAAGCTCCAGTTGCCGAGCATCTCGAACATGGTGTGGTGGTAGGTGTCGATGCCCACCTCCTCCAGGTCGTTGTGCTTGCCGGATACGCGCAGGCATTTCTGCGTGTCGGCGATGCGCTTGTGCTTGGCCTCGCGGTTGCCCAGGAACAGGTCCTTGAACTGGTTCATGCCCGCGTTGGTGAACATGAGCGTGGGGTCGTCCTTGACCACCATGGGGGCACTGGGCACGATGGTATGGCCGTGCCTGGCGAAATGGTCGAGGAACTTCTGGCGGATCTGCTGGCTGGTGAGCATGGCGTTGCGGAAGCGGCCGCAAAGGTCGCACTTGGCGCCCGACCGGGGCCCAACGGCGTGGCCTGCGTATTTTCACGCCCCCATGGCCGAGCACAAATACCGCTTCAATCCGCAGACGCTCAACTTCGAGCGGATCCGGCTGACGGCCTGGCAGAAAATGCGGCGGGTGATCCTGGCACTGACGCCGGGCCTGCTGGTGGGCATGTTGGGGATCTTCCTGGTGTACCAGTTCGTGGACAGCCCCAAGGAAGCCCTGCTGAAGCGCGAGAACCAGCAGTTGCTCACCCAGTACGAGCTGCTGAACCGGCAGCTGGGCGAGGTGGAGGAAGTGCTGCAGGACGTGCGGCGGCGGGACGACAACATCTACCGGGTGATCTTCGAGGCGGACCCCCTGCCGGAGAGCATGCGGCGGGCGGGCAGCGGCGGTGCGAACCGCTACAGGGACCTGGCGGGCTTCGCCGGCAGCGAGGTGGTGATCGGTACGCGCAAGCGGCTGGATGCCCTGGCCCGCCAGCTGATCGTGCAGAGCGAAAGCCTGGAGGAGGTGGCCTCCCTGGCCCTGCGCAAGAAGGAGCTGCTGGCCAGCATCCCGGCCGTGCAGCCCATCAGCAACGGCGACCTCACCATGATCAGCAGCGGTTTCGGCGAGCGGATGCACCCCATCCACAAGATCGCCAAGTTCCACGCCGGCATGGACTTCACGGCCCCTACGGGCACCGAGATCTACGCCACCGGCGATGGCCGCGTGGAGTTCGCCGACTATGCCACCAACGGGTACGGCATCCACGTGGTGATCGATCATGGCTTCGACTACAAAACGCTGTACGGGCACCTCAGCACCCTGAAAGTGCGGCCGGGCCAGCATGTGAAGCGCGGCGACCCCATCGGTCTGGTGGGCAACACCGGTCTGAGCGCCGGCCCTCACCTGCACTACGAGGTGCACAAGGGCGGCAGCCCGGTGGACCCGGCCAACTACTTCTTCAACGACCTGACGCCGGAGGAATACGCCCGTGTGCTGGAGCTCTCGCGCAACGCCGGGCAGTCGCTGGACTGAGCACCATGCCCTACAAGGAGCGGACCATCGGCAAGCTGTACCGGACCATCGGCGAGGTGGCCACGGAGCTGGGGGTGAACGCCTCGCTGATCCGCTATTGGGAGAGGGAGTTCGGCACGGTGCGACCCCGCCGCAACGGCAAGGGGGACCGGCTGTACACGGAGAAGGAGATCGACCAGCTGCGCCGCATCCACCACCTGGTGAAGACGCAGGGCTTCACCCTGCAGGGCGCGAAGGAACGCCTGCGCACCGCCGGGGTCGAGGCCGACCCCGCCCCCGACCGCCAGGCCGAGCTGCGCGAGCGGCTGCAGCGCGTGCGGGAGGCCCTGGTGGCGCTGCGCGAACACAGCGTGGAGCCACCGGCACCATGAAGCGGCGCTGCCCCCCCCTGTATTGGGCCGTTCTGCAACTGCTCGCCCGCCTGGGTGTGCTCAAGCACCTCAACCTGCGCGTTCCGGCCGTCTTCGGCGCCACCCGGATCCGGGTGCCCGTGAACGGCGGCATCGGCCTGAACCTGCTGGTGGCCACCGACCCCTGGATGGAGGCCCTGCTGCGCGACCTGCTGCCCAGGTTCCCGGGCACCTTCGTGGATGTGGGGGTGAACGTGGGCCAGACCTTATGCCAGCTGAAGGCGGTGGAGCCCGGTCGCGCCTACCTGGGGGCCGAGCCCGACCCGGCCTGTGCCCACTACACCCAGGAGCTCATCCACCAACTGGGCCTCACCGCCGCGCACGTGGTGCCCACCGCGCTGGGCGACCGCGACACCGTGCTGCTGCTGGAGAGCCACGCCGCCCCCGATGCGGACCCCACGGCCTCGGTGGTACCCGGCTACCGACCGGGTTTCACGGTACTGCGCCGCCGCCACGTGGCCGCCCTGCGGTTCGACAGTTTCGCCGCAGCCCTGCCCCCCGGCCCGATCGGGGTGGTGAAGATCGACGTGGAAGGGGCCGAGCTGGAAGTGCTCGCCGGCATGGAGCAGCGGCTGCGCACCGACCGTCCCGCGGTGGTGGTGGAGATCCTGCCGCCCGGAGGCCAGCCCGAAAGGCTGCGGCGCCAAAAGGAGGTGGAGGCCCTGCTGGAACGCGTGGGTCTGCGGCTGCACCGCATCGAGGCCACGGGCCCCACGCCCCGCATCGTGCCGCTCGCCGGGCCCATCGGTGAGCATGCCGACCACGACCACGCCAACTACCTCGCGCTTCCGGTGGAACGGTGCCAGGGACCGGAGGTGCGGCCCGACACCTCGGCTCAGAACCCCACGCCCCGCATCAGGTAGTGGCGGACATAGTCCGTCACCCCGTCCTCCAGCGTGGTGAACGGCCTGGTGAAGCCGGCCTTCACCAGCTTGCCCATGCGCGCCTCGGTGAAGTACTGGTACTTGTCGCGGATATCGGCGGGGGTGTCGATGAAGCTGATCCGCTCCTGGCGGCCCATGGCGGCGAAAGTGGCGCGCGCCAGGTCCAGGAAGGTGCGGGCCTTGCCGCTGCCCAGGTTGTACAGCCCGCTGTGGCGGCGGTCCTCCATCAGGAAACGGCACACGGCGCACACATCCTTCACGTATACGAAATCGCGCAGCTGTTCGCCATCCTTGTAGTCGGGCCGGTGGCTGCGGAAGAGCTTCATGCCGCCGGTGGCCCCGATCTGGTTGAAGGCGTGGAACACCACGCTGGCCATGCGGCCCTTGTGGTACTCGTTGGGACCGTACACGTTGAAGAACTTCAGGCCGGCCCAGAACAGGGGTTTCCGTTCCTGGGCCAGGGCCCACTTGTCAAAGTCGTTCTTGCTCTCGCCGTAGGGGTTGAGCGGCCGCAGGCGGGTGGGCAGCGTGTCGTCGGTGTCGTCGTAGCCCAGGGTGCCGTCCCCGTAGGTGGCCGCCGAGCTGGCGTACACCAGCGGGATGGCGTGCTCCGCACAGGCCTCCCACACGCGTTGGCTGTAGTGCAGGTTCAGCCGGTCGAAGATGCTCCGGTCGAACTCGGTGGTGTCCGTGCGGGCACCGAGGTGGAAAACGAACTGCACCGAGCGGTGGTTCGCCTGCAGCCAGGGGATGAACCCCTCCCGGTCCACCTTGGCCGTAAGGGTCTTGCCGGCCAGGTTCGGCGCCTTGTCGGGGCGGCTGAAATCATCCACCGCCACGATGTCCTGCCAGCCTTCGGCCAGCAGGTCGGCCACCAAGGCACTGCCGATGAAGCCCGCCGCTCCGGTGACCACGATCATGGCGGCAAAGTAACGCAAGCCCACCGCCGCCGCCGCTGGTTACCTTCGCCGGGTGCCGCCCCTTGCGGCCCCCCCCCTGCCCCGATCCGGCCATGGCCCTGGTACACATCACCCGCCGCGAACGCTTCAGCGCCAGCCACCGCCTGGCCCGGCCGGACTGGAGCGATGCGAAGAACCTGGAGGTGTTCGGCAAGTGTTCCAACCCCAACGGCCACGGCCACAACTACGACCTGTGGGTGACGGTGAAGGGGGAGCCCGACCCGGAGACCGGCTTCGTGGTGGACCTGGGCCTGTTGGGCCGCATCATCCGGGAGCGGGTGATCCAGTACGTGGACCATCGCAACCTGGACGTGGACGTGCCCTTCATGCGGGGACGGTTCAGCAGCACGGAGAACCTGGCGGTGGCCATCTGGGAGCAGCTGGAGGCGCCCATCCGCGAGGCCGGGGCGTTGCTGCACGGGGTGAAAGTGCAGGAGACCGAGAACAATCTGGTGGAATACCATGGCGCGTAAGCCCGACCCCAGGACCCGCGGCCGGGGCAAGGCGGCCCCCGACGGGGAGCACGAACCCCAGGGCGAGGGTTACGAACGCATCGACCTGTACGACGCCAAGGGCGTACGCCGCATCAGCGGCCATTACGGCGACATCCTGAAGGCCATCGGCGAGGACCCCGGGCGCGAGGGCCTGAAAAAGACGCCTGAGCGCGTGGCCAAGGCGTTGCAATACCTCACGCACGGCTACGACCTGGACCCGGCGGCCATCCTGCGCAGCGCCCTGTTCAAGGAACGCTACAGCCAGATGGTGCTGGTGAAGGACATCGAGGTGTACAGCCTGTGCGAGCACCACATGCTGCCCTTCTTCGGCAAGGCGCACGTGGCCTACATCCCCGACGGCCGCATCACGGGGCTGAGCAAGATCCCCCGCGTGGTGGACGCCTTCGCCCGCCGGCTGCAGGTGCAGGAACGGCTCACCGACCAGATCCGCGACTGCCTGCACGGAACGCTGCGCCCCCTGGGTGTGGCCGTGGTGCTGGAATGCGCCCACCTGTGCATGCAGATGCGGGGCATCCAGAAACAGAACTCGGTGACCACCACCTCGGCCTTCACCGGTATCTTTCTGACGGATCCCCGCACCCGCGAGGAGTTCATCAAGCTCATCAGCGCCAACCTGCACTGACCATGGAACAGGACAGTTTCTCCCCGCCCCTGCTCGGAACCCCGGATGCCGCCAGGGTGCGCACCTTTCTGGCCAACGTGTTCGGCTACATGGCCCTGGCCCTGGTGATCAGCGGGGTGATGGCCTGGTGGTTCGGCACGGACCCGGCCCTCTTCCAGCTGCTGTTCGACGCCGGGACAGGCCGCCAGACCTTCATGGGCTGGGTGGTGCTGCTGGCCCCGCTGGGCCTGGTGCTGGTGATGGGGGGCCTGGTGCAGCGCATGAGCGGCATGGCCCTGTTGCTCACCTTCCTGGCCTTCAGTATCATCATGGGCATCAGCCTCAGCTACATCTTCCGCCTCTACGCCATGTCGGCCATCGTCAATGTGTTCCTGCTGTCGGCGGCGGTGTTCGGCGTGATGGCCGTGGCGGGCTACACCACGCGGACGGACCTGACCAGGCTCGGCAGCATCCTCACGATCGGCCTCATCGGCATCGTGATCGCCTCGCTGGTGAACCTCTGGCTGGGAAGCAGCACGATGGACCACGTGGTGAGCATCATCGGGGTGGTGGTGTTCACCGGGCTCACGGCCTACGATGTGCAGAAGCTCAAGCGCATGGGCGAACAGGTGGCCACGGGCACCGAGGTGGCGCAGAAGATGGCCCTGATGGGCGCCCTGAGCCTTTATCTCGATTTCATCAACCTCTTCCTGATGCTGCTGCGGCTGTTCGGCGGCCGCCGGGATTGAGCGGAGCGCAGTGCGAGGGTGAAAGGCTCTTGTACGCTTGCACACCCGCCCGCGCTCACCCTCCACAGTTACTTTCACGGCCAAGACCACTACCGATGACCGCCTACGTATTCCCCGGCCAGGGCAGCCAGTTCCCCGGGATGGGGAAGGACCTCTACGATGCCGACAGCAATGCGCGCATCTGGTTCGAGCATGCCAGCGACCTTCTGGGTTTCAAGCTCACGGACGTGATGTTCAACGGCTCGGAGGCCGACCTGAAACGCACCAACGTCACGCAGCCGGCCATTTTCCTGCACAGCGTGGTGAAGGCCAAGGTGCTGGGCGATGCGTTCCGGCCCGCGATGGTGGCAGGCCACAGCCTGGGCGAGTTCAGCGCGCTGGTGGCGGCCGGGGCCATGGAGTTCGCCGATGGGATGAAGCTGGTGGCCGCGCGCGCCAACGCCATGCAGAAGGCCTGTGAACAGCAGCCGGGCACCATGGCCGCGATCCTCGGCCTGGACGATGCGAAGGTGGAGGCCGTCTGTGCCGAGGTCAGCGCCGGTGCGGGCAAGGGCGTGGTGGTGGCGGCCAACTACAACTGCCCGGGCCAACTGGTGATCAGCGGCACCGTGGAGGCCGTCAACGCGGCGTGCGAGGCCCTGAAGGCCGCCGGTGCCAAGCGCGCCCTGGTGCTGCCCGTGGGCGGCGCCTTCCACAGCCCGCTGATGGAGCCCGCCCGCGTGGAACTGGAGACGGCGATCGCCTACACGCCCATCGTGAACCCGCGCTGCCCGGTGTACCAGAACGTGGATGGCCGGCCCCACACCGACCCGGCCCGCATCAAGGCCAACCTCATCGCCCAGCTCACCGCGCCCGTGCGCTGGACACAGACCATGCAGCACATCCTGGCGGACGGGTGCACGCAGGTGGTGGAGACCGGCCCCGGCAACGTGCTCCAGGGGCTGTTCAAGAAGGTGGACCGCGACGTGCCCACCAGCGCGGCGTAGCGGCCGGCCTACAACGTCGGGTTCAGCAGTTTCCCGCTGTCCACCAGCTTGTGGAGGTAGGGTTCGGTGAGGCTGTCGCGCAGCGCATGCACGTGGTCCATGCGGTGGCAGTCGCTGCCGATGAGCTCGTACCAGCCCTTGTCGATGAACTTTTCGGCCTGCTTGCGCACCGAGGGCCCGTAGCCGCCCATCAGGGCGATGGTGTTGAGCTGGAAGAGCACGCCGCGCTCCTTGAGCTGTTCGCAGCGCGCGAGGTCCTGCTGCCAGAAGCCGTAGCGCTCGGGGTGGGCCAGCACCGGCCGGTAGCCCTGGGTCTGCATGGCGAAGACCACCTGCAGCAGGATCGCGGGCTCGTTCACGAACGGCAGCTCGAACAGCAGCAGGTCCTTCCCGAAGGTGAGCACCTGGCGCTCGGCCACCTTGCGTTCCAGCTCGTGGTCCAGGTAGTACTCGGCCGCGGCGTCCACGGCCAGGTCCAGCCCTTGGGCCTTCACCTCGCGCCGCAGCTTGTCCAGCCCGCCCAGGATGATCTCCGGGGTGTTGCGGTAGCCGTCGCTCATCACGTGCGGGGTGGTCACCACCTTGGTGAAGCCCAGGTCGCGCATGGCGTGGAGCAGTTCCATGGAGGCCTCCAGCGTGGGCGCCCCGTCGTCGATGCCGGGAATGAAGTGGCTGTGCACGTCGCAGCGCAGGGCCGCAAGGTCCACCGGCTCCGGCCGTGGGGACCCTCGCTTGAACAGGTTGCCGAAGAGGCCCATGGTTCAAATGGCCGTTGCGCCGGTGCAAAGGTGCACGAGCGCGCGGGTATTCCGCTCCCGCACGGTCGCACCGTTGCGCCCTTCCTCGTTCATCACCGTCCCGCGTAGTGCTCGGTGTAGTACTGCTGGTAGGCGCCGCTGGTCACATGGTCCAGCCACTCGGTGTTGGCCAGGTACCAGTCCACGGTGCGCTCCAGCCCAACCTCGAAGGTGATGCTCGGCCGCCAGCCCAGTTCGCGTTCGATCTTGGAGGCATCGATGGCATAGCGCAGGTCGTGCCCGGCCCGGTCGGTGACGTGGGTGATCAGTTTCGCGCTCTCCCCTTCGGCACGGCCGAGCTTGCGGTCCATGATGGAACAGAGCAACCGCACCAGGTCGATGTTCTTCCACTCGTTGTGGCCGCCGATGTTGTAGGTCTCGCCGTTCGCGCCCTTGTGGAAGATGGTGTCGATGGCGGCGGCATGGTCCTCCACCCAGAGCCAGTCCCGCACGTTCTCGCCCTTGCCGTACACGGGCAGCGGCCTGTTGTGGCGGATGTTGTTGATCATGAGCGGGATCAGCTTCTCCGGGAAGTGGTGGCTGCCGTAGTTGTTGCTGCAGTTGCTCAGCACGAAGGGCAGCTTGTACGTGTTGCCGTAGGCGCGCACGAAGTGGTCGCTGCTCGCCTTGCTCGCGCTGTAGGGGCTCTGGGGGTCGTAGGGCGTGGACTCCTGGAAGAGGCCGTCGTCGTGGAGGGAGCCATAGACCTCATCGGTGCTCACATGGTAGAAGCGCCTGCCCTCCATGGCGCCCTTCGCGCCGTCGCCGGAGCCGGCTTTGGCGGCGTGCGACCAGGCCTCGCGCGCCGCGTTCAGCAGGGTCACCGTGCCGAACACGTTGGTGCGCACGAAGGCCAGCGGATCGGTGATGCTGCGGTCCACGTGGCTCTCGGCCGCCAGGTGGATCACCCCGTCGATCGCGTGGTCCATGAACACCTTGGTCACCGCCACGGCATCGCAGATATCGGCCTTCACGAAGCTGTAGTTCGGGGCGTTCTCGACGTCGCGCAGGTTCTCCAGGTTCCCCGCGTAGGTGAGCACATCGAGGTTGACGATGCGGTACTGCGGGTAGTTGGTGACGAAACGGCGCACCACATGGCTGCCGATGAAGCCGGCGCCGCCGGTGATGAGGATGCTGCGTTGCATGGTCGATCCCATTCACCACAGAGGCACGGAGGACACGGAGGTAGTGCCCAGTGGATTCCGTGCCTCAGTGGTGCGGTGCATTCTAGAGGCTCCAGTAATTGAGGTCCTTGATCTTCTTCCGGAACACGCCCTTGAGGTCCACGAGGACGCCCTTGGGTGTGAGCAGGCCCTTGAACCAGGCCTCGTCCTTGGTGGCGTACTCGGCGTGGTTCACGGCCACGATGATCGCATCGTACGGTCCCTTCATCTCCCTGGCGAGCTCATAGCCGTATTCGTGCTTCACCTCGTCGCTGTCGGCATGCGGGTCGGTGACGTCCACCTGGCAGCTGAAGCTCTGGAGCTCCTTCACCACGTCGGCCACCTTGCTGTTGCGGATGTCGGTGACGTTCTCCTTGAAGGTGGCGCCCATCACGAGCACGCGGGCCTCGGCGGGGTTCCTGCCGGCGGCGATCACCTTCTTCACGGTCTGCTTGGCGACATATCCGCCCATGCTGTCGTTCACGAAGCGGCCGCTGTCGATGATCTGCGCGTGGTAGCCCAGCTCCTTGGCCTTGTACACCAGGTAGTACGGGTCCACCCCGATGCAGTGGCCGCCCACCAGGCCGGGCTGGAACTTGAGGAAATTCCACTTGGTGCCCGCCGCCTCCAGCACATCGTAGGTGTTGATGCCCACGCGGTTGAAGATGATGGACAGTTCGTTGATGAGCGCGATGTTCACGTCGCGCTGGGTGTTCTCGATGATCTTGGCGGCCTCGGCCACCTTGATGCTGGCGGCCCGGTGCACACCGGCCTTCACCACCAGTTCGTACACCCTGGCGACGGTCTCGGCGCTCGCCGCATCGCACCCGCTGGTGACCTTCACGATGCGTTCCAGGGTGTGCTCCTTGTCACCGGGGTTGATGCGCTCGGGACTGTAGCCCACCTTGAAGTCGGCGACGCATTTCAGGCCGCTGAGCTGCTCCAGCAGGGGCACGCAGTCCTCCTCGGTGCAGCCCGGATACACGGTGCTCTCGTACACCACGTGGTCGCCCTTCTTGAGCACCTGGCCCACGGTGCGGGTGGCACCCAGCAGGGGCCGCAGGTCGGGGATGTTCTGGTCGTCGATGGGCGTGGGCACCGCCACGATGAAGAACTCCACGTCCTTCAGGTCCCCGATGTCCGCGGTGAAATGGATGTCGCAGCCCTCGAACTCGGAGGCGGCGAGCTCGTTGCTGGGGTCCTCACCACGGCGCATCATGTCCACGCGCTTTTGGTTGATGTCGAAGCCCACGACCTTCAGCTTGCGGGCGAAGGCCAGTGCGATGGGAAGCCCGACGTAGCCCAGGCCGATCACGGCCAGCTTGGCCTCTTTCCGCACCAGGCGGTCATACAGACTGTTGCTCATCCCTCTTTTCGTAGATGCGTTCGATGATCTCGACCACCTTCAGGCCCTCCAGGGCGTTGGTGGTCATCGGTTTGTTGTTGCGCAGGGTGTCCACCACGTTCTCGATGATGTGGTGGTGGTTGCTCGCACTGCCCTTGTATGCCCCGTAATCGTTGGCCGGGTTGGTGGGCGGCAGTTCGGGCATGGTGTAGCCTTCCACGTGGCATACCTCCACCTGGTCCATGTACTGCCCGCCGATCTTCACGCTGCCCCTGCTGCCGATGATGGTGAGGCTGCTTTCCAGGTTCCTGTCCCACACGCTGGTGGAATAGTTGAGGCAGCCCATGCCGCCACGCAGGAAGCGGAAGGTCACCAGGCCGCTGTCCTCGAAGGCGGTGAGGTCCCTGTGGTTGAAGTCGGCGAAGCGGCCCTGGATGTCGGTGATGTCGCCGAAGAGCCAGTACATGATGTCCACGAAATGGCTGAACTGGGTGAAGAGCGTGCCGCCGTCCAGGTCGGCCGATCCCTTCCAGCCTCCTTTCCGGTAGTAGCGTTCGTCACGGTTCCAGTAGCAGTTCACCTGTACCAGGAAGATGTCGCCCAGGCGCTTCTCCTCCACCATGCGCTTGATCCACTGGCTGGGCGGGCTGTAGCGGTTCTGCATGACGCCGAAGACGTGGCGGTGCACCTGCAGGGCCTTGTGGACCACGGCCTCGCACTCGGCCTTGCTCAGGCCCATGGGCTTCTCGCATACCACGTGCTTGCCATGCTCCAGGGCGAGCAGGCTGTGGGGCGCGTGGAGGCCGTTGGGGCTGCACACGTTCACCACGTCGATCCCGGGCAGGGCCTTGAGCATGGCGCCGGCATCCTGGAAGAAGGGCAGGTCCAGGTGGTCGATGCCCAGTTCAGCCCGGGGGCGGGTGTCGCACAGGGCCACCAGCTCACAGTCGCCGTTGCGCACGATCATCTCGGCGTGGCGCTTGCCGATGTGACCGCAGCCGATCACGGCGAACTTGATCCGTTGTGCGGCTGGAGGGACCATGATCAGGCGATGCGGGCCACGCGCCCGTTCTTCAAGGAGTAACGCTGGCCGCTTTCGGGGCATGCCGCTTCGCCGGCCGCGTTGAAGGCCAGCTTGTGCCCGTATTCGCTCATCCAGCCGGTCTGCCGGGCCGGATTGCCCACCACCAGGGCGTAGGCGGGCACATCCCGGGTCACCACCGCCCCGGCGCCGATGAAGGCGTAGGCGCCGATATCGTGCCCGCAAACGATGGTGGCATTGGCCCCGATGCTGGCGCCGCGGCCCACGCGGGTCCTGGCATACCGATCGCGGCGAGCCACGGCACTGCGCGGATTGATCACGTTGGTGAACACCATGCTCGGTCCGAGGAACACATCATCCTCGCACTCCACCCCGGTGTAGATGCTCACGTTGTTCTGCACCTTTACGTTGTTGCCCAGCACCACCCCGGGGCTCACCACCACGTTCTGCCCGATGTTGCAGCGCTCACCGATGGTGCAACCCGGCATGATGTGGCTGAAGTGCCAGATGCGGGTTCCCTCGCCGATGGTGCAGCCCTCGTCGATGACGGCGGTGGGATGGGCGGTGTAGGCCATGGGCAGGGGGCTGCGAAGGTACCGCAGGGGCGCTGTATCCCCGCCGATGCGAAGCCCGGCCCGGGTCAGTCGGCGAGCACCCCTTCCCACGAGGCCTGACGGGGGACGAGCCTGAGCTGCCCCAGCGTATCCGCCAAAGGGGCCAGCCGCCGGGGGTCCGGCCGGCCCACGGTCCAGTGCACGTGCGTGAGCCATTCGCGGGCGCGTGCCTCGGAGAAGCCGGCATTGCCCATCACCAGCCCCACGGTGCGGGGATCGGCCACGATGGCCGCCACCGCCCGGCGCACCACGTCCAGCGCGTTGTCAATAACTGCGCTGCGGTCGCGGATACACGCGTCGCCGGCCACGATCACGAAGCCGGGCCAGGGTGCGCGCAGTTCATCCACCCGCCGCATGATGCCCGCGTCCACCCATTGCGCGGTGACATAGGTTTCCCACAGGAAGACCACCGGCGGCCCGGCCTGCATGCGCTCGGCCGCCCCGGCCATGTTGTGCACCACTTCCAGGTCCTCGGTCCGCGGCTGCCATCCCTGGCGGCCGGCGTACACCATGGCCATGATGTGGCTTCCGCTCCCCATGCGGCTGATGGCGAAGGGCACACCCCGGAGGTCGGCCGGGTTCATCAGGGCCGATCGGGCCGGCACATGAACGCCCCACGGCAGGGCACTGCCCACGAAACTGCTGACGATGCGGTGCGACCCGCCGTTCAGGATGTCGCGTACCGCAGCCTCGGTGACGAGCACGGCCATGTCCAGTTCACCGTCGCGCAGCATCTGGCACATGCGGCCGCTGCCTTCCGGCACCGTGTGCCACTGCAGGTCGATGTCCGCTTCGCGGAAACGCCCCTTCTCCATGGCCAGATGCCAGGGCAGGTTGTAGGGCTCGGGGACGCCGGCGACGCGAAGGGTCGTCATGCAACACCAAAGGTGCTGCAATTCGGATCACCTTGGAACCAGCAGGAACACCGGGCCATGGCTGGGTCACCGAACCTCGGCCAGGACGGGCGGCACCGGAACATCCTGCTCCTCCACCGAAGGCCGGACCTCGACCGCAGCCACCGCATCATCCCAGTTGGGGCGAAGACCGAGCATGGGCAGGGACTTCAGATCATTCACCACCAATGGCCCCACCAACACGATGGTCTGCGGCAGCGTTCCCGTCCCTGTATGCAGGGTCACGGTATACCCCTGGCCCACCTGCAGTGAACTGACACGACCGACAAGTTCGAACCGCAACTCCTCCTGCTCGACCGTTGTGGTCCTTACCTGCTGCACGTGCCCTTGGCGGTGGGCATCTGTCCAAAGCTGAAGCGGCGCGGTCTGTTGGGCGTTCGCCGTTGCGGCAACCAGCCCCATGATCAGTAGCGTCCTCATGGCTTGGAGTTTTGCACCACCAAGGTCGGCATCCCGGCGACCGCCGTCCATACCCAATAAGAGTGGTTCTGAAGCAACAGGTCCCAAGCGAGCGATCACCTGGGACCTGTCCGTAGCCACGTGTGAACGACCTACTTCCGCACATACCCCTCGAAGCTGAAGTGCTCTTTCTCGTTGAGCTCTTCCGGGGTCAGGCTCTTGAAGTAGTCGTAGGTGATCTTCAGCCCTTCGGCGCGGCTCACCTTCGGCTCCCAGCCCAGCAGTCTGCGGGCCAGGGTGATGTCCGGCTGGCGCTGCATCGGATCGTCCTTGGGCCGCGGCTTGTACACCACCTTCTGCGTGGTGCCCGTGAGCTTGATGATCTCCTCGGCGAACTGGGCGATGGTGATCTCGCCGGGGTTGCCCACGTTCACCGGACCGGCGTGGTCGCTCAACAGCAGGCGGTGGATGCCCTCGATGAGGTCGTCCACGTAGCAGAAACTGCGGGTCTGTGAACCGTCGCCGAACACGGTGAGGTCCTCGCCGCGCAGGGCCTGGCCGATGAAGGCAGGCAGCACGCGGCCGTCGTTGAGGCGCATGCGGGGGCCATAGGTGTTGAAGATGCGCACGATGCGCGTCTCCAGGCCGTGGTAGGTGTGGTAGGCCATGGTGATGGCCTCCTGGAAGCGCTTGGCCTCGTCGTACACCCCGCGCGGACCGATGGGGTTCACGTGGCCCCAGTAGTCCTCGGTCTGCGGGTGCACCTGCGGATCGCCGTAGACCTCGCTGGTGCTGGCCACCAGGATGCGCGCGCCCTTGGCCTTGGCCAGGCCGAGCAGGTTGTGCGTGCCCAGGCTGCCCACCTTCAGGGTCTGGATGGGGATCTTCAGGTAGTCGATGGGGCTGGCCGGGCTGGCGAAGTGCAGGATGTACTTCAGGTCGCCCGGCACATGCACGAACCTGCTCACGTCGTGGTGGTAGAACTCGAACTGCTCCAGCTTGAAGAGGTGCTCGATGTTCTTCAGCCGGCCGGTGATCAGGTTGTCCATGCCCACCACATGGTAACCCTCGCGGATGAAGCGGTCGCACAGGTGCGAACCCAGGAAGCCGGCGGCGCCGGTGATCAGGACACGTTCGCGTTTCATGCCATGGTGCGGTTCGAAGGGTCGCCGACCGCGCCGTGCGGGCGCCACAGGCGGCGCACGCCCCCCGGAGCCGGTGTTCCCCCTTTCACTCCTTTCACGCGTTCACGGGCTTGCGGGTGCCCACGGTCCTGCGGCCCATGCTCACGTAGGTGAAGCCGTTGTCGCGCATGTGGTCCAGGTCGTAGAGGTTGCGGCCGTCGAAGATGAGCTTCTCCTTGAGCAGCTCGCCCACACGCTTGAGATCGGGGGTGCGGAACTCGGCCCACTCGGTGGCGATGAGCAGGGCATCGGCGCCTTGCAGCGCGTCGTACTCGTCGGCGGCGAAGGTGATGCGGTCGCCCAGCAGGCGCTTGACGTTGGGCATGGCCTCGGGGTCGAAGGCGGCGATGCGGGCGCCCTCCTTGAGCAGGCCTTCGATGATGTACAGGGCGGGCGCCTCGCGGATGTCGTCGGTGTCGGGCTTGAAGGCCAGTCCCCAAAGGGCGAAGGTCCGGCCCTTGAGCGAGCCGCCGTAATGGGCCTTCACCTTGTCCACCAGGCTGGTCTTCTGGCGCTCGTTGACGGCCATGACGCTGCGGATGATCTCGAAGACATAGCCCGCCTCATCGCCGCTGCGGGCCAGGGCCTGCACGTCCTTCGGGAAGCAGGAGCCGCCGTAACCGATGCCGGGGAAGAGGAAGCGCTTGCCGATGCGGCCGTCGGTGCCGATGCCGATGCGCACCTTGTCCACGTCGGCGCCCACGCGTTCGCAGAAGTTCGCGATCTCGTTCATGAACGTGATCTTGGTGGCCAGGAAGGCGTTGGCGGCGTACTTGGTGAGCTCGGCGCTGCGCTCGTCCATGAAGATGATGGGGTTGCCCTGGCGCACGAAGGGCTTGTAGAGCTCCTCCATCACCTTGCGGGCGCGATCGCTGCTGGTGCCCACCACCACGCGGTCGGGCTTCAGGAAATCATCCACGGCGAAACCTTCGCGCAGGAACTCGGGGTTGCTCACCACGTCGAAGAGCTCCGGCTTGGCATGGCGGGCCAGTGCGGCATGCACCTTCTCGGCCGTTCCCACGGGCACGGTGCTCTTGTCCACGATCACCTTGTAGTCGGTGATGATCCTGCCCAGGTCGTCGGCCACGCCCAGCACGTACTTCAGGTCGGCGCTGCCATCCTCGCCCGGCGGGGTGGGCAGGGCCAGGAAGATCACCTGGGCCTGCGCCACGGCCTCCTTGAGGTCGGTGGTGAAGTGCAGGCGCCCCTGCCGGATGTTGCGCTCGAAGAGCACGTCCAGATGCGGCTCGTAGATGGGCACCTGCCCGGCCTTCAGCAGGGCCACCTTTTCGGCGTTGATGTCCACGCATACCACGTGATTGCCGGTCTCGGCGAAGCAGGTGCCGGTGACCAGCCCCACGTATCCTGTTCCTACGACTGCGATGTTCATTCGAATGCCCGTGTCTGTTGTCGGTTGTCGTTCAATGCGCGTTCCGCCGGAAGGCCCCCTGCCTTAAGCGGCGAAGAAGGCCTGCACGGCGCCGGTGATGTGGTGCAATTGCTCCTGGTCCAGTTCGGTGCTCATGGGCAGGCTCAGCACTTCGCGGGTCAGGCGCTCCGTCACCGGCAGCGACCCTTCCGCGAAGCGGGGGCTCTTGTACGCATTCTGCAGGTGGCAGGGTACAGGATAGTAGATCATGGCCGGTATCCCCCGCTCTTCCAGGTGTTTGCGCAGGGCATCGCGGCGGTCGTCGCCCACCCGCAGGGTGTACTGGTGGAACACGTGGGTGCTGAAGGTGCTGCGTGCGGGGACGGTGAGGGCGGGCACCTTGGCGAAGGCGGCGTCGTAGGCGGCGGCGGCGGCGCGCCGGGCATCGGCATAGGCGTCCAGGTGCCTGAGCTTGACCCGCAGCACCGCGGCCTGCAGGCTGTCCAGCCGGCTGTTCACCCCCACCACCTCGTGGTAATACCGGGTGTCGCTGCCGTGGTTGCACACGCGCCGGATCCGATGCGCCAGGCCGTCGTCGTTGGTGAAGAGGGCGCCGCCATCCCCGTAGCAGCCCAGGTTCTTGCTGGGGAAGAAGCTGGTGACGCCCACATGGCCGATGGTCCCGCTTTTGCGCACGGCACCGTCGGCGGACCGGTGGTCGCTGCCGATGGCCTGGCAATTGTCCTCCACCACGTGCAGGCCGTGTTCCCCGGCGATGGCCATGATGGCGTCCATGTCCGCCGCCTGCCCGAAAAGGTGCACCGGCACGATGGCCTTGGTGCGCGGGGTGATCTTGCGGCGCACGTCCTCCGGATCGAGGTTGAAGCTTCCCGGCAGCACGTCGGCGAACACGGGCACGATGCCCAGCAGGGCCACCACTTCCACGGTGGCCACGAAGGTGAAGGACGGGGTGATCACCTCGTCGCCGGGCTTGAGGCCCAGCGCCATCAAGGCCACCTGCAGGGCGTCGGTGCCGTTGGCGCAGCCGATCACATGCCGGCAGCCGAGGTAGGCCGCCAGCTCCTGTTCAAAGGCCTTCACCTCCGGCCCGTTGATGAAGGCCGCACTGTCGATCACGCGCTGGAGCGCGCTGTCCACCTCGGTCTTGATGCGGGCATACTGGCCGACGAGGTCGACCATCTGGATCGGCTTCATGGATGCGGGGATGCGCGAGCGGCGCGGCGGCGAAGATAGCCATCGGCCCAGCCGCCGCCGGGCGGTGGGCCGTGGACGGTTCCGCGCTGCGGGCAGGTCGGTGGTGCACGGGGCGCGGCCTACCTTCGCGCGGCCATGGCCTACCGCGGCGCCACCCTGCTCCTGACCTTGGTCCTGACGGCCACCGGTGCGGCCGCGCAGCAAAGCGTGCGCGATTCGTCGATCGTGCTGGTGCCGGTGACGGTGAGTTACAGCTACCAGGTTCCCGGCGGCATGCTGGCCACGCGCTTCGGGCACAACAGCAACCTGGGCCTCAGCGCGGTGGTGAAGCTGCGCAGCAACTACCTGTTCGGGGTCGAGGGCGGCTTTCTGTTCGGCAACAAGGTGGTGGAGCCCGGCCTGCTGAACGGGGTGATCAACTCGGCCGGGCAGGTGATCGACCAGGAGGGCCAGCCCGCCACCGTGTTCACCTACCAGCGCGGCTACACGGTGATGGCCGTGGCGGGCAAGATCATCCCGGTGGTGGGCCCCAACCCCAACAGCGGGCTGCTGCTCAAGGTGATGGGCGGGTACATGCGCCACAAGATCCGCATCGAGACCCAGAACAACAAGGTGCCCCAGCTGGAAGGGGACTACCTGGAGGGCTACGACCGGCTCGCCGCCGGGCCCGCCTTCGGCTTCGCGTTGGGCTACCAGCACATCGGCAACCGGCGTTTCATCAACTTCCATGTGGCCTTCGAGATGACCGTGGGCCTCACCACCCCGCTGCGGGCCATGAACTTCGACACAGGGGCCCGCGAGACCGACCGCCGCACCGACGTGCTCACGGGCCTGCGCTTCGGTTGGACCGTGCCCATCTACCGGCGGAAGGCGGACCGTTTCTACCTGCACTGATGGCCGGAGCGGCACACCTGGTACCGGCCTGCTACACGGCCATGGTGCGCCTGGCCGCTGGCTTCCACCCCAAGGCCCGGGCGTGGGTGGCGGGCCGGCGCGGGCTGTGGGAGCGCCTGGCGGCGAAAGCGGACCGGCTGCAGGGCTGCCTGTGGATGCACTGTGCCAGCGTGGGCGAGTTCGAGCAGGGCCTTCCGGTATTGGAGGCGTTGCGGGCCGAGCACCCCGACCGGCCGGTGCTGGTCACCTTCTTCAGCCCCAGCGGCTACGAGGCCCGCAAGCACCTGCCGCTGGCCACGCATGTGGACTATCTGCCGGCCGATTCCCCCGCCAACGGTGCGCGGCTGGTGGCGTTGCTGCGCCCGTCCATGGTGCTGTGGGTGAAGTACGAGTTCTGGCCCGGCACCCTGGGCGCGCTGCACGCCGCGCAGGTGCCCACGTTCCTGGTCAGCGGCATCTTCCGGCCCGGGCAGCCGTTCTTCCGGTGGTACGGCGCCGCATGGCGCCGTATGCTGCGCGGGTTCACGCACCTGTTCGTCCAGGACGAAGCGTCGCGCGTGCTGCTGGCGGGGGTCGGCATCCGGGCGGTCACCGTCAGCGGCGACACCCGCTTCGACCGGGTGCGCGCCATCGTGGCGGGGCGGGAGGGGCTGCCCCTGGCCGAGGCCTTTCGCGGCAGCGGGCCCGTGCTGGTGTGCGGCAGCACCTGGCCTGCGGACGAGGCGCTGCTGCAACAGGCCCTCGCCGACGTCCCCGGGCCGGTGAAGTGCCTGGTGGTGCCCCACGAGCTTTCGGCCGCCGGTCTCGAGACCAGCGAGGCACGCTTCCCCGAACCGCTGGCCCGCTGGAGCGAGCTGGAGCACACCCCGCCGGCCAACGTGGGCGCCATGCTGGGCACGGCGGAGGGCGCCACCCTGCTGGTGGACCGCATGGGCCTGCTGGCCCGCCTGTACCGCCACGGCGATGTGGCCTACGTGGGCGGCGGCTTCGGCGATGGCGTCCACAGCCTGCTGGAACCCGCCGCCTGGGGCCTGCCGGTGGTCTTCGGCCCGCGCCACACCAAGTTCGCCGAGGCCGGTGGGCTGATCGACGCCGGAGGCGGCTTCACCGTGCGCAACGCCGCTGAACTGCAAGCGGTGCTCCGGCGGCTGCTGAAGGACCCCGGGGCGCGCCATACCGCCGGGGAGGCCGCCGCCCGCTTCGTGCGCGAGCGCTCCGGCGCCACGGCCCGTGTGGTGGAGGGGGTCCGCGCGCTGGCCGCCGGGAAAAGTTGAGCGGCCCGGGAGAGGCAGCGGGCCGGCGCAGGCCGCGTCTTGCCCCCGGCCAGTACCTTGGCGCCCCCAACATGAGGATCCTCGGCATCTCCGCCTTCTACCACGACAGCGCCGCGGCCCTGCTGCAGGACGGCCGGATCATCGCCGCCGCCCAGGAGGAACGCTTCACCCGCAAGAAGCACGACCCCGGCTTCCCCACCAACGCCGTGCGTTATTGCCTGGAGGAGGCCGGCGTCAGGCTGGAGGACCTGGACGCGATCGCCTTCTATGACAAGCCCCTGCTGAAGTTCGAGCGGCTGCTGGAGACTTACTACGGCTTCGCCCCCAAGGGCATCCGCTCCTTCCTGATGAGCATGCCCGTGTGGATGAAGGAGAAGCTGTTCCTGAAGAAGCTCATCCGCGACGAGCTGAAGGCCTTCGGCGACCCGCGGGCCGTGATGGGCAGGCTGCTCTTCCCCGAGCACCACCTGAGCCACGCCGCCAGCGCCTACTACGCCTCGCCCTTCACCGATTCGGCGGTGCTCACCATCGACGGGGTGGGCGAGTGGGCCACCGCCAGCATCTGCCATGGCAAGGGGCGGGACATGACCATCCTGCGCGAGCTGCGTTTTCCGCACAGCCTGGGCCTGCTCTATTCGGCCTTCACCTACTTCTGCGGCTTCCGCGTGAACAGCGGCGAGTACAAGCTGATGGGCCTGGCCCCCTACGGCCGGGCGGGTTCGGCCGAGGTGGAACGCTACCGCACGATCATCCTCCAGGAGCTGGTGCGGCTGAACGACGACGGCTCGGTCTGGCTGGACCAGCGCTACTTCGACTACGCCGCCGGGCTGCGCATGGCCGACGATGCGGCATGGGCCCGGCTGTTCGGTTTCCCGCGCCGCCAGCCCGAGAAGGACGAGCTGGCCCAGCACCATTGCGACCTGGCCCTGGCCATCCAGCAGGTGACGGAGGAAGCGGTGTTGCGCATGGCGCGCGAGGCCAGGCGGCTCACCGGCAGCGACCACCTGTGCCTGGCCGGAGGCGTGGCGCTGAACTGTGTGGCCAACGGCAAGCTGCTCGAGAGCGGCCTGTTCCGCGACCTCTTCATCCAACCCGCTGCGGGCGATGCGGGCGGGGCCCTTGGTGCCGCCTATGCCGCCCACCACATCCACCACGGGGCCGCGCGCGACACCGCCGAGCAGCCCGACGCGATGCGCGGCGGCTACCTCGGCCCGGCCATCACCGCGCAGGAC
>JABWBQ010000100.1 GCA_013360395.1 Flavobacteriales bacterium | reverse complement strand
GGTGCGACGCGGCCCACCGGTGTGCCGGGGTTTGTCGCCGCGGCCCTGCGCGCCCTGCGCCTCGTCCACCCGCACCTTGCGCCCGCGGTGGTCGGCGCCCTTGAAGGCGTTGTACACCTGGTCGAACCAGGCGGGTTCGATGTCGATGAAGGAATAGACGTCCTTGATGAGCATGCGGCCGATGTGCTCGCCGCCGATGCCGCTGACGCCGCAGATGTAGCCCAGCATGCGGCCCTTGTCGAAGCCGTCGGCGCTGCCCAGGTTGATGAAGAGCTGCCGCCCGGTGGCGAAGCGCTCGCGGGAGCTCTGGCGCTCGGTGCGTGCGCTGTGGTCCTTGCGGCTCATGTCCACGTTGAGGTCGTACGCCTCGCGGAACTGGTCGAGGATGCGGGCGAAGGTGACGCTCATGAAGCGCTGCAACAGCGCCTCACGGTCCAGGTCCTTGAGCTCCTCCTGGGCCAGCGGCAGCAGGTCGGCCAGGGCCTCGTGCTCCACGTCGGCCTCCTTGATCCGGCGCAGGAAGGCGCGCAGGCGGGTGCGGCCGATGTCGGCGCCGCCCGGCACGCGGACGTAGGTGAAGTGCGTCTTCAGCATGCGCTCCAGCTGGCGCACCTTGGGCAGGTCGCGCGTGCCCAGGATGCTCAGCGAGATGCCGGTGCGGCCGGCGCGGGCGGTGCGACCGCTGCGGTGGGTGTAGCTCTCGGCCTCGCCCGGCAGGTCGTAGTGCACCACGTGCGTCACGTCGTTCACGTCGATGCCGCGCGCGGCCACGTCGGTGGCGATGAGCAGCTGCAGCGTGCGCGCGCGGTAGCGCCCCATCACATGGTCGCGCTGGGCCTGGCTGAGGTCGCCGTGGATGGCGTCGGCCACGTAGCCCTCTTTCACCAGCTGGGCCGCCAGTTCCTGGGTCTCGTGCTTGGTGCGGCAGAACACGATGGCGAACAGGTCGGGGTCGGCGTCCACGAAGCGTTTCAGCGCCGCGTAGCGGTCGCGGGCGTGCACCACGCAGTACTGGTGCTGGATGGCGGTGGCGGCCGTGTTGCGCTCGCCCACCTGCACCTCCTCGCTGTCGCGCATGTAACGGCGGGCGATGTGGCGTACCTCGCCGCCCATGGTGGCGCTGAAGAGCCAGGTGCGCTTGTCGGGCGGTGTGCTGCCGAGGATGTCGGTGAGGTCCTCCTGGAAGCCCATGTTGAGCATCTCGTCGGCCTCGTCGAGCACCACGATGGCCACGGCGGACAGGTCCACGGCCTCGCGCCCGAGCAGGTCGAGGAGGCGGCCGGGGGTGGCCACCACGATGTTGGCCCCGCGCTGGATGGCGCGGATCTGCTCGCGGATGTTGGCGCCGCCGTACACGGCCACGGGGCGCACGCCCTCCAGTTCCCCGGCGAAGCGCTCCAGGTCGCCGGTGATCTGCACGCACAGTTCGCGGGTGGGGGCCAGCACCAGGGCCTGCACACGGCGCAGTGCGGGGTCCATGTGCTGCAGCAGGGGCAGGCCGAAGGCGGCAGTCTTGCCCGTGCCGGTCTGGGCCAGCACCACCAGGTCGTGGTCGCTGTTCAGCAGCAGGGGGATGGCCCGTTCCTGGACCGGCGTGGGGGTGTGGAAGCCCAGCGTGCGCAAGGCGGACAGCAGCTCGGGCCGGAGGCCCAGCGCATCGAAGGAGGACATGGGGTGGTGGGGGTTCGCCATCGGCGTCGGGACGCCGGGACGGGCGTGCGGGCGAACGGCGGCGCGAAGGTACGGCGGAGGCCCCGGCGGACAAGATGGCCCCGGCTATCTTTGGCGGCCATGACCGGCCTGCTGCTGCTGAGCGCCACCGGCACCCTGCGGATCATCCTGGTCCTGGTGGTGTTGTGGCTCGCGCTGCGCCTGGTGTTGCGCATGCAGCAGGCCCGCCAGGGGCGCCCGCCCGGCACCCACTGGGCCCCGCGCGAGGACCGGGCCCGCGGCCATGTGCGCGTGGAGCGGGCCGAGGGCGACCGGGCCGCACCGGGCACCGGGGGCCGCATCGAGGACGCCGACTACGAAGAGATCCGCTGACCCAACGACCGATGAAGGACCTGAGGAAATGGCTGCCGATCGGGCTGGCCGTGCTGCTGTTCATCGCCCTGCCGCTGGCCTACTTCAGCCCGCTGCTCGAGGGCAAGCGCATGGTGCAGGGCGACCAGCGCAACTGGCTGGGCGGGGCGCAGGAGATCATCGAGCACCGCGAAGCGCACCAGGGGGAGGAGCCCCTGTGGACCGGCAGCATGTTCAGCGGCATGCCGGCCTACCAGATCAGCGTGGCCTGGAAGGGCGATGTGCTCAAGTGGGCCGACCGGCTCTTCCACGGTTTCCTGCCGCACCCGGCGGGCAGCGTCTTCCTGTACCTGATCGGCATGTTCCTGCTGCTCACCATGCTGGGCTTGGACCGCGGGGTGGCCGTGGTGGGTGCGCTGGCCTATGCCTTCTCGTCCTACTTCATCATCATCTTCGAGGCGGGCCACAACACCAAGGCCACCGCCATCGGCTACATGCCGCTGGTGCTGGGCGCCACCTGGCAGCTCTTCCGCGGGGCGAAGTGGCCGGCCGCGGCGTTGCTCGCCCTCTTCCTGGGGCTGGAGGTGCACGCCAACCACCTGCAGGTGGCGTACTATCTGGCGCTGGTGCTGCTGCTGTTCGTGCTGGCCGAGGGGCTGCGCTTCGTGCGGGAGGGCCGCACGATGGACCTGCTGGGCCGTGCCGGCCTCGGGCTGGCGGCCGTGGCCCTGGCGGTGATGGCCAACGCCGGGGTGCTGTGGGGCACGGCCGAATACGGCACCTACACCACCCGCGGGCCCAGCGAGCTCACCATCGGCCCCGACGGGCAGAGCGCGGCGCACATCCGCACCAAGGGCCTCGACCGCGACTACGTGACCGCCTGGAGCTACGGCAAGCAGGAGAGCTTCACCTTCCTGGTGCCCAACGCCAAGGGCGGCGATTCCGGTTCGCTGATCACCACCCGCGAAGAGCTCGCCGCCATCACCGACCCCGCGCTCAAGCGCCACCTCACCGAGGTGTACGGCGGGGGCGGATATGTGAACAGCTACTGGGGCGACCAGAGCTTCACCAGCGGCCCGGTGTACCTCGGCGCCCTGGTGGTGCTGTTGCTGCTGTTGATGCTCACCCGCACCGAGGGGCCCGCACGCTGGTGGGTGCTGGCCGCGCTGCCGCTCATCGCCGTGCTCATCAACACAGGCTCGCCCGTCCTGGCCGCCGTGCTGGTGCTGGCCTACCTGATCGCCGGACTGGTGCTGTGGCGCGAACCGCTGCCCTACGCGCTCTTCGGCGGCCTGTTCCTCACCCTGCTGCTCAGCTGGGGCCGCAACTGGATGCCGCTCACCGACTTCTTCCTGGACCATGTGCCGGGCTACGCCAAGTTCCGTGCGGTCACCATCATCCTGGTGATCGTGGAGCTGGCCGCGCCGGTGCTGGCCGTGCTGTACCTGGACCGCCTGGTGAAGGAGGGACGCTGGGACCGCGGCCGCGAGCGGACCTTCCTGGCGACGGCCGGTGCGCTGGCGCTGTTGCTGCTGCTGTTCGCCGTGATGCCGGGGACCTTCACCGACCTGGTGAGCGATGCCGAGCGTGCCCGTTTCGACGCGCAGGCCGGCACCGGTGACGTGGCCCGTGTGCAGGAGGCCGTGGACGCTTTGAAGGCGCATCGTGCCGGCATCGTCGCCGCCGACGCGTGGCGCGGCCTGTTCTTTGTCGTGGCCGGGGGCGCGCTGCTGTTCCTCTTCGGCCGCGGGCGTCTGCCCCGCACTGCGCTGCTGGCCGGCGTGGGCCTGCTGGTGCTCGCCGACCTGTGGACGGTGGACAAGCGCTACGTGAACAACGAGAAGGAAGGCGGCCGCTACCGCATGTGGGAGGAACCCACCGCGAACGCGCTGCCCTTCAAGCCCACCGCCGCCGACATGGCCATCCTGCAGCAGGAGGAGAACCCCGCCGCACGCGCCGATGCCCAGGCCACCGTGGAGCGCCTCAAGGCCCGCAAGCAGGGCAACAAGGGGCGCGACCGCATGGTGACCAAGGAGGAGGAGACCCTGGCCCGCTTCGCCGCACTGCGCCGCAACAGCCACTTCCGGGTGCTCACCTTCCAGAACCCGTTCAACGACAGCCGCGTGAGCTACTTCCACAAGAGCGTGGGCGGCTACCACGGCGCCAAGCTGAAGCGCTACCAGGATCTCATCGAGTTCCACCTGGGCCCCGAGATGGCCGCCATCGGTGCGGCCTTCGGCGAGGGTGCCACCATGGCCTCGGTGAACGCGGTGCTGGCCCGGCAGAACGTGCTGAACATGCTCAACACGCGCTACCTCATCACCGACCCCGCGCGTCCGGCGCTGCTCAACGTCAACGCCTACGGCCCCGCCTGGTTCGTGGACCAGGTGCGCTGGGTGAAGGATGCCGACGCCGAGATCCTCGCCCTGGGCGAGGTGGGCCCGGACACGGTGGCCGTGGTGGACGAGCGCTGGCGCGGCGCGCTGGGCGATGCCCCCATCACGCCCGATCCCTCGGCCACGGTGACCCTGGACCGCTACGCGGCCAACGCCCTGCGCTACACGGTGCGCAGCGCGCACGGCGGGGTGGTGGTCTTCAGCGAGATCTGGTACGGCCCCGACTGGCAGGCCACCCTGGACGGGAAGCCCGTCGCGCATGTGCGTGCGGACTACGTGCTGCGTGCCCTGCGTGTGCCGGCGGGCGAGCATGTGGTGGAGTTCCACGTGGCCGGCCGTTCGTACGCCATGGGCAACACGCTCAGCCTCGCCGGCGGCCTGCTGATCCTGCTGGCCGTGGCCGGTGCGGGCTTCGCGGCCTGGCGGAAAGCGCGGGCCGCCGCCGCATGACGCCCGTCCTCTTCATCACCTACTACTGGCCGCCCAGCGGCGGTGCCGGCGTGCAGCGCGGGCTCAAGTTCGTGAAGTACTTGCCGCAGCACGGCGTGCGCCCCCTCGTGCTCACGGTGGATCCCGCGCAGGCCAGCTATCCCGCCTCGGACCCGTCGCTCCTGGCCGATGTGCCCGCCGACGTACGGGTGCTGCGCACTCCGTCCTTCGAACCCCTGCGCCTGCTGGCCGCCCTGGGCGGCAAGGGTGCCGTGCCCCATGCCGGCTTCGCCACCGGCGGCCGCGAGGGCCTGCTGAAGCGCGCCATGCGCTGGGTGCGCGGCAACTGGATGATCCCCGATGCCCGGCGCGGCTGGGTGCGCCATGCGGTGAAGGCCGCCATCCCCCTCATCGAGCAGGAGGGCATCGGCACCGTGGTGATCTCCTCCCCGCCCCACAGCAGCCAGCTGATCGGCCTGCGGCTCAAGGAACGCTTCCCCCGGCTGCGCTGGATCGCCGACCTGCGCGACCCTTGGACGGACATCTACTTCGCCGCCGAGCTCCTGAAGGGCCGCCGCGCGCGGCGCATCGACGGCGCGTACGAAACCGCCGTGCTGCGCCAGGCCGACGCCGTGGTGGTGGTGGGACCGTCCATGCGCACCGCCTTCGTGCAAAGCCACGGCCGGGAGCTGGAGCAAAAGCTCCACGTGATCCCCAACGGCTACGACGCGGACGACCTGCGGGGCATCGCCCGGCATCCGCCGCCGAAGGACCGGCTGCGCATCACCTATGTGGGCACCATGGCGGGCAGCTACGCCCCGCAGGCCTTCTTCGAGGCGGTGGCGCAGGCCGCCGGGCGCGCATCGCTGCCCATCGAGATCCGCTTCGTCGGCCAGGTGGGCGAAGCCGTGCGCGAGGCCGCCGCAAGGGCCGGCGTGGCCCACCGCTGTGTGTGGAACGCCCCCGTGGCGCATGCCAAAGCCCTGGAGGAGATGGTGGCGGCGCACGTGCTGCTGCTGGTGATCCCCGAGGGCCCCGGTGCGGAACGGATCCTCACCGGCAAGTTGTTCGAGTACCTGGCTGCGCAGCGCCCCATCCTGGGCCTGGGACCGGAGGACGGTGATGCGGCGCGCATCGTGGCCGAGTGCGGTGCCGGTGCCTTCTTCGCCCGCGAACGGACGGCCGCCATGGCCGCATGGATCGCCGCACGCGCCGGGGCCGTGCAGGCCGGCACCGACCAGGGCATCACCGGCCACGCCCATGAGCGCTACGAGCGCCGCAGGACCGCCGCGGCGCTGGCCGCCCTCATCCGGCCCACAGGATAACTTCGGCCCCGATGGCCCGCACCTACATCATCGCCGAGGCCGGCGTGAACCACAACGGCAGCCTCGACCTCGCGTTCCGCCTGGTGGACGAGGCCAGGGCCGCCGGTGCCGACTGCGTGAAGTTCCAGACCTTCAAAGCCGAGCGCATCGTCACCGCCGCCGCGCCCAAGGCGAACTACCAGCTCGAGGTCACCGACCGGGCCGAGAGCCAGTTCGACATGCTGCGCAAACTGGAGCTGGACCGCGAGGCCTTCGCGCGCATCCAGGACCGCTGCCGGCAGGCGGGCATCGACTTCATGAGCACGCCTTACAACCCGGAGGATGCCGAGCTGCTCCACGGTCTGGGCGTGGACGCCTTCAAGATCGCCAGCGGCCAGCTGGTGGAGCTGCCCTTCCTGCGGCAGGTGGCGCGCTACGGCAGGCGCATGATCGTGAGCACCGGCATGGCCGACCTGGAGGAGGTGCGTGAGGCCGTGGGCGCCATCCGCGATGCGGGCAACGACGACCTCATCGTGCTGCAATGCAACACCGACTACCCCTCGCGCGTGGAGGACGCCAACCTGCGGGCCATGCTCACCATGCGTGATGCGCTGCAGGTGCGCGTGGGCTACAGCGACCATGTGCCGGAGAACCACGCCTGCTTCGCGGCGGTGGCGCTGGGGGCCGAGGTGATCGAGAAGCACTTCACCCTGGACAGGGGCATGCCCGGCCCGGACCACGGCAGCAGCCTGGAGCCCGTGGCGTTCCGCGAGCTGGTCGCCGGCATCCGCGCCGTGGAGCGGAGCCTGGGCGACGGCATCGACCGACGCA
>JABWBQ010000099.1 GCA_013360395.1 Flavobacteriales bacterium | reverse complement strand
GACAGTGCCACCCGGGCATTGCTGGAAGAGGGAGCCGTGACCCGAACACCCGATGGCCGCGTGCGTTGCCTCGCGCTGGCACGGGTGCGGCCGGGGGATGAGGACCGCGTGCGGGCCCTGCTGGACGGCAGCGGCAGCGAGGTGCTGCACCGCGGCCTGCTCGGCGACCGCCTCAAGGCCCTGGTGGGCGACGACCTGCAACGCATCCTGTGGACCACCGCCCTGCTGGTGTTCGCCGCACTACTGCTCACCTACGGCCGCATCGAACCGGCGGTGATCACCTTCCTGCCCATGCTGCTGAGCTGGGTGTGGATCCTGGGCCTCTGCGGCCTGTTCGACATCCCCTTCAACATGGTGAACGTGCTGGTGTGCACCTTCATCTTCGGGCTGGGCGACGACTACTGCCTGTTCACCTCCAGCGGCATCCTGAACCGCTACCGCGACGGCAGCGACGACCTGCCCGCCATCCGCGCCGGGGTGGTGCTGTCGGTGGCCAGCACCGTGATCGGCACCGGCGTGCTGCTCTTCGCTCGGCACCCCGCACTGCGCAGCATCGCGTTGCTGAGCGTGGTGGGCATGCTGTGCATCCTGGTGATCTCCCTCACGGTGCAGCCCGTGCTGTACCGGTGGCTCATCACCGGGCGCGCCGCCAGGGGCCGCCTGCCCTTCACCCTGCGCACCCTGCTGATCTCGCTCTTCGCCTTCGTCTACTTCCTGGCCGGTTGCCTGGTGCAGCTGGCCGTGCTGCCGCTGGTGGCGCTGGCGCCCATCCCGCGCGAGACCAAACGCCGCGTCTTCGGCCGCTCGCTCATGCTCTTCACCCGCTCGCTGGTGTATGTGATGGTCAACGTGCGCAAGGATGTGCAGGACTTCCGGCCCGCCCTGCGCCAGGGCCCCGCCGTGCTCATCGCCAACCACGCCTCCTTCGTGGACATCCTGGTGATGCTCATGGTCCACCCGCGCACGCTGATGATGACCAACCGCTGGGTATGGAACTCCCCGTTCTTCGGCGCCTTCGTGCGCTTCACGGGTTTCGTGCGCAGCGAGGACGACATCGCCACCAACACCGCGCGCGTGGCCGATGCGGTGCGGCGTGGCTGGAGCCTCGTGGTCTTCCCCGAGGGCACGCGCAGCCGCGACGGAAGGATCGGGCGCTTCCACAAGGGCGCCTTCCACATCGCGCAGCAGCTGCAGCTGCCCATCGTGCCCGTGCTGCTGCACGGCGTGGGCCATGCCATGGCCAAGGGCGACGCCATGCTGAAGGACACCACCATCACCATGCGCGCACTGCCCGCGGTGCAACCGGACGATCCACGGTTCCCGCAGGAGCCGCTGAAGGACCGCACCAGGGCCATCGCCGGCTGGTTCAAGAAGGAGCACGAAGCGCTGCGCACCGCGATCGAAACGCCCTCCTTCTTCCGCAGGCAGCTGGTGATGGCCTACACCTACAAGGGGCCCGTGCTGGAGTGGTACGTGCGCATCAAGACGCGCATCGACGCCCGGCTGGACGACAGGATCCACGCGCTGCTGCCACGCACCGGCGACATCGTGGACCTGGGCTGCGGCTACGGTCCGCTCACCTACCTGCTGCACTGGAGCGCGCCCGGTCGCCGCCTGCTGGGCGTGGACCATGACGCGGACAAGGTGGCCGTGGCCGGGCATGGCCTGTTGCGCGGCCCCCACCTGCGGTTCGAGCAGGCCGACCTGCGCAGCTACGACCCGCCCGCGGCCGATGCCTACCTGCTGAAGGATGTGCTGCACTACCTGCCCGCGGCGCGCCAGGAGGCCCTGCTGGCCCATTGTGCCGGCGCGCTGCGCCCCGGTGGTGTGATCGTGGTGCGCGACGGTTTCACCGGCGATGCGCAGCGCCACGCCCGCACCCGCTGGACCGAGCGCTTCTCCACCGGCCTGGGCTTCAACAAGACCACCGCGCCGCTCACCTTCATGGCCCGGCACGACCTGGAGCGCATGGCCACCACCCAAGGCCTGCGCCTGGAGTGGGTGGACGACGGCAGCATCACCTCCAACGCCCTGGCGGCCCTGTACAAACCGGCATGAGCGGCGCCCGCAGCTTCGACGTGGTGGTGATCGGCGCCGGGCTCGGCGGGCTGGAGTGCGCCGTGATCCTTGCCCGGGAAGGCCTGCGCGTCTGCGTGCTCGAACAGAACAGCCAGCTGGGCGGCAGCCTCCAGGTGTTCAGCCGCAGGAAACGGCTCTTCGACACCGGCGTACACTACCTCGGCGGCCTGCTGCCCGGCCAGAACCTGGACCGCTACTTCCGCTTCCTGGGCATCCGCGACGGCCTGAAGCTGCACCGCATGGACGTGGACGGCTTCGACCGCATCACCTTCGGCGACGACCCCAGGGAGCATCCGCTGGCGCAGGGGCACGCCCACTTCGTGGAGCGGCTCGTGCAGCACTTCCCGGCCGAACGCGTGGCCATCCAGCGCTTCAGCGATGATGTGCGCGCCACCTGCGAGCGCTTCCCGCTCTACTACCTGCGCTACGCCGAGCACAACGAATGGGAGGACCCCGCCCTGCAGGTGAACGCGCGCGACCACATCGCTTCGTTGACCCGCGACCCCCGGTTGCGCGCGGTGCTCGGTGCGCCCAACGTGTTGCACGCCGGCCGCGGCGACCGCACCCCGTTCTACATGCACGCCCTGGTGCTCAACACCTACATCGAAAGCGCATGGCGCTGCGTGGACGGCGGCTCGCAGCTCGCCAAGCTGCTGGCCCGGGAGGCCCGTGCGCATGGCGCGGTCATCCTGCCCCGGAAGCGCGTCACCCGGTTGGATACCGATGCCACGGGCGTCAGGGCCGTGCACACGGCGGACGGCGACCGCTTCGCGGCCCGGCGCGTGGTGGCCGACGTGCATCCGGCCACGGTGCTGGACATGATCGGCGGCGACGGCGTGCGGCCCGCCTACCGCAACCGCGTGAAGGCGATGGACAACACCATCGGCACCTTCTGTGTGCATCTGGCACTGCGCCGCGGAAGCTTTCCGTACCACGACCACAACCACTACCACTTCGCGGACCATGACGTGTGGGCGCCCATGGACGCGCGCTCCGGCCGCCGGCAAGGGCAGTTCATGCTGTTCACCCCGCTGATGCAGGGCGGTGACGGCACGGTGGACGCGGTGTCCATCATGACCTTCATGCCGTTCAGGGAGGTGGCGCGCTGGTCCGGCTCGCGCAACACGGTGGCCGAGCCGGGCGGGCGGGCGGGTGACTACGAGACGTTCAAGCAACGGAAGGCGGAGGAGGTGCTGGAGCATGTCCACCGCCGCTACCCTGCGTTGCGCACGGCCATCACCGGTCAGTGGACCTCCACGCCGCTCACCTTCCGCGACTACATCGGCTGTCCGGAAGGCACCACCTACGGCATCCAGAAGGAGGCGAGCGCGCCCATGCGCACCTACCTCTCGCCCCGCACCAAGGTGCCCAACCTCTTCCTCACCGGGCAGAACATCAACCTGCACGGCATCCTGGGGGTCACCGTGAGCAGTGTGGTCACCTGCGCGGAACTGCTGGGCAAGCGCTACCTCGTGGAGAAGATCCAGCGCGAGACCGGGGGCGGGGAGGTTGTGGTGAAGGGGTAGGAGGCCGTGAGGACCTGAAGGCAGTAGCGAGGATGGGATGCCTTGTCTTGGCGACGATGGTACTGAGCCACGTCCAGGAGCATCCGGCTCACTTGGCCACGCGCACGGTGGCGGCCTGGGCGGCGCGCTGTTGCTCGGTCCAGGCGGCCAGGTCCATGGTGGGGTCCACGAAGGGGGCGACCATGCGGCGCTCGGTACGGGCCACCTTGCCTTTGGCCCCTTTGCGGGGAGCGGCGGCGAAAGTGCCCTGGGCCAGGGTGAGGAAGCTCACGAGGATCAGGAGGCTGCGGAGGGTGGCGGTGCGGGTCATGGCGCGGGTCGGGGTTCGTTGGTGACCCAAAGCAAGACCCGGCAGCGGGGGGAGCGTGAGCCCCGTCGAGCAGGTGGCGGCCGGGAGGTAGGAACTGGCGGGCGCGGCGGTAGCCGGGAACAGAAAGCAGAAAGCAGAAAGTTGAAAGCTGAAAGCCGAAAGCTGAAAGCTGAAAGCCGGAAACTGGAAGCTTGAGGCCGGTGGCGGGAAGCCGGAGGCTGGAGGCTGGAGGCTTGAGGCCGGAGGCTGGAAGCCAACGCCGAAAGCTGAAAGTTGAAAGCTGAAAGTTGAAAGCCGAAGGCTGGAGGCTGGAGGCCAACGCCGAAAGCTGAAAGTTGAAAGCGGAAAGCTGAAAGCCGGAGGCTGGAGGCTGGAAGCCGGAAGCTGAAAGCCAAAAGCTGAAAGCTGAAAGCCGAAAGCTGGAGGCCAGTGGCTGGAGGCCGGAGGCTGGAAGCCGGAAGCTGAAAGCCAAAAGCTGAAAGCTGAAAGCCGAAAGCTGGAGGCCGGTGGCTGGAAGCCGGAAGCTGGAGGCTTGAGGCTTGAGGCCGGAGGCCGGTGGCTGGAGGCTGGAAGCTTGAGGCTTGAAGCTTGAGACTTGATGCAGGGATCCCGCGCCCCCTTGATCTCAGGGCAGCTCGCAGCGCCAGATGCTATGGCCCTGGCCCACGTCATCGTGCTCCTTCACCACCCGCAGGCCGGCGGCGGCGACCAACGGGGCGAAGTGCTCCGCACGGTACATGCGGCTGTTGCCGTTGGCCATGGCCGTGAAGTAAAGCGAGGTGGCCGCCAACGAGAACGAGGCCGCCTCGAAGCGCTGACGGTCGATGAAGGTCTCCATGATGTACAGCGGCATGCCCTTGCGCATCACCGTGCGCGCTTTGCGCAGGATGGCCACGATCTCGTCCTCACCGAAGCAGTCCAGGAACTGGCTCATCCAGATCGCATCGGCACCCTCCGGCAGCGTGCTCGCGGGGTCCAACATGTCGGCGGCCACGGTGGTGAGCCGGTCGCCGAAGCCTGCGGCCCGCACGTTGCGCTCCACTTCCCGCAGCTGGCCCGGCAGGTCCACCACCACCATGCGCACGGCCGGGTCATGGCGAAGGCAGCTCAGGGCCCACTTGCCCGTGTTGCCGCCCACGTCCATCACCACGCGCGGGCGGTCGCGGAACACGATCTCCAACGCCGGCGGGAACGAATGATCGCTGTAGTAATGGTCGAAGTCGAACCAGCTGCGCCGCACGTGCTGGGGCAGATGGGCCAGCCCCTGATACACCGTGGGCCACTGCCCGAACACCTGCAGGCCGGCGGGCCGCCCCTCGACCAGCGCCTCCTCCAGATGGGCCAGCCCGGCGAAGCACACATCCCCGGTGAAGTCCATGTTCACCCGGGTCATGTCGTCGTAGGCCAGCATCACCCCCGTCTTGGTCAGCGTCAGGCGGCCGTCCTGCATCACCAGCACATCCGCGGTAAGGGCCATGTCCGTCAGCACCATCACCGCATAGGGCGAGAGGCCCGTGGCCTGCGCCAGCTCCTCGCGGGTGAGGCCCCGGGTGCCGGCGGCGGCCAGCGCGTTGAACAGCCCCCGGCGCTGCATCACCCAGCAGGCCTGGAAGACCATCGGACCGAAGGCGATGCGTTGCGCCGCCGCCTTGGCCTCCACGGCGCTCAATTCCTTGCGTGCCGTGCGCGTCGGCCTTGTCCTGGTCGCCACTTTCGTCATGTCGTCCGGCAGGGTCAATGGAGTTTCTTGCGGATGCCCTTGAGCTGCTCGTGCACCTTGATGACGGTGGAGGCCCAATAGTTGCGCAGGCCGGCGCCCCCGGGCTCGGCGCTCACCTTCTCGGTGTGCAGCACCTGGCGTGTGGCCATGTCGAAGAAGGTGACGTAGTAGTCCGCCCGCTCGGCCGGTGCGTCGTACTTGATGGCGATGTACACCATGCCGACGCCGGACCGGTCCTCGGTGCGGTAGCGGGACACGAGCTCCTGCACGCCTTCGGGTGCCAGTTCGGGCTTGTTCCACACCTCGGGCACCTTCACCTCACGGTTCACCGGCTCCACATAGCTGGTGGCCACGGTGCAGTCCTTCACCTTGAGGTGCGGGCAGGGCGTGTACTTGTCGAGCTCCCCCTCGAAAAGCATGTTCCACCGTTCGAAGAACGCCGGGCCTGCCTGGTCCAGCGGGCCGAACTTGTAGCGCGGGGTGAACTTGGTGGCCGAATAGTCCACGCCGATCCAGGTGAGGCCCACGCGGTCGGCGAGCAGGTCCGCCAGGGAGCTCTGCTGGGCGTGGGCGGTGGGTGCCAGCAGGGCCGGCAGGAGCAGGGGAAGGAGTCTTCTCATGATTGGCGGTGGGTCCTTTCTCGACGGTCGATGAAGAGCTGGGGCTTGCGGCTGTCCCTGGGCCATTTGAGCGTTTCGATGGCCGCGCCGGGCAGGGTGGTGATCCGGGGAGCCACGCGCAGGGTGGACCGCAGGTGCTCGCGGCAGGCCTCCAGCGCATCGCCCTCCAGGTCGATCAGTACCTCCAGGTCGTCGCCCCCCAGCTCGTCGGTGGTGCAGACGACGACGAAGGTAGGGATCACGGGCATGGCGTTGATGGCGTCCAGCACCTGGGCCGGGAAGAGGGTGGTGCCGCGCACCTTCAGCCGCTGCTGCCGCCGGCCCAGCACGGGCCCCAGATGGAGGCCGCCGCCACCGCCGTCCATGGCGCCGTCGTACCGCACGCAGATATCGCCGGTGCGGTAGCGCAGCAGGGGCATGGCGCTCACGTGGAACGGGGTGACCACCACTTCGCCGGCCTGGCCGTGCGCCACGGGCCGGTCGTGCTCGTCCAGCACCTCCACGAGCATCAGCTGGGGTTGCACGGCATGCCCGGCACCCTCGCGGGTCTCGGTGCAGGCCGTGGCCATCTCGGTGCTGGCGTAGGTGCCGAGCAGTTCGATGCCCCACGCCGCCTTGAGGCGCCGGCCCAGGTTGTCCGTGGATGGGCTCGCCGATGCATACGGCCTTGCGCACGGTGCTGCGCGCGGGGTCGATGCCGTGGGCACGGGCGTGGTCGATCAGTTTCAGCAGGAAGCTGGGCACGGCCACCAGCACGGTGGTGCCGAAGCGGTGGATGCTGTCCCACTGCAGGGCGGCGGCCCCGGGCCCCACGCGCACCAGGCCGGCACCCAGCGCCCGTGTGCCCAGGAAGTAGGCCAGCCCGGCCATGAAGCGGCGGTCCAGGGTGGTCATCAGCTGCACCACGTCATCGCGGGTGACCCCGGCCATCAGCAGCGAGTTGTGCTCGTTGGCCGTGAGGCGCTCCAGGTCGGGTTCGTCCAGCAGCAGGGCCAGCGGCTTGCCGGTGGTGCCCGAAGTGGTCACGTGGTCGATCACCGCCCGGCGGTCCACGCACAGCAGCGCGTCGCCGGCGGTCTCCAGGTCGGTGTTGCGGGTGAAGGGCAGCCGGTGCAGGTCGGCCACGCCCCGGATGTCGCCGGGTTTCAGCCCCAGCTCGTGGAAGAGGCGCCGGTAGTGCGGGGAGCGGTCGGCCAGGCGGGCCACGTGCTCGCGCAGCAGCCGGTCCTGCAGCGCGGCGATGGCCCCGGCGTCGAGGCCCGTGGGCAGCATCAGCTCGGGTCGCATGCGGCCAGGGCCTTTTCGAGCTCGCGGCGTTCGGCGGGGCTGGCCACGGTGCGGGCGAGCGCTTCGCGGTAGTACATGGCGGCGCGCTCCTTGTCGCCGAAGGCGTGGTACCACTGCGCCAGGTCGCTGTAGGTGATGGCGTTGTGCGGGTCGGTGCGCACGTACGCCTGTTCGTCCTCGGGCGCCAGCCGGTAGGTGCGGCCCGTCACCCGGCGCTCCAGCAGGGCCGACCGCATGGCGCGGTGCCACACCAGATCACCCATGGCGGGGGAGGCCAGCAGGGTGTCGGCCGGCAGGGTCGCGGGGCTGTGCAGGAGGCTGGGCACCGGGTCGGGGCTGTGGTGGGCAAAGATGGCCCGCAGGTCGTAACAGCGGTAGGCACCCAGCGTCCACGGGCCCGTGCCCAGCCAGAGACGCCGTCGCCCGGGCTCCATCACCACGCTGTGGTGGGCGATCAGCTGGTCGATGGCGATGGGGTTGCCCAGGCCCACGTCCTCCCCTGCGGGCCCGCGCCGCTCGCGCAGGATGCGCACGGCATCCGCCGGGGTGAGCGGCGGCCCCGTGGCCGCCAGCGTCCGCATCCGCCGGAAGCGCGCCATGCTGTCGCTTTCGCGCAGGTTGGCCCGGTTCACCGATGAACCGAGGAAGGCATCGCTCTGGTAGTGGTTGGCGCACACCACCAGCCCGTTGCCGGGGTCGTACACGCCCATGCCGTCCGGCGCCTTCTCGATCACCACGGCCCGCCCGTCGCGCGCCGAGCCCACCAGGATGCTCTCGCTCACGAAGACCTCCCGGCGGGCGGCGATGGCCACGGCCTGGTCCACCGTCGCGGCATGCTGCAGGATCTCGCGCGCCAGCAGGCTGATGGGCGTGCGCGCACCGGTGGGCAGGGCCGAGCGCGAGGCGTTGATGGTGACGGTGAGGCCCTCGAGGTTCATGCCGCTCACGGCCCCCAGCATGCCGGCCCAGGTGACGATGACGAAGGGGTGCCCGCTGTCGGGCCGCATGGCCAGCACGAGCCGGTCGCAGGCGAAGTCGTCCCCAAGGTGGAAGTCGAAGTTGCGGCCGATCAGCAGCTGCCCGTCGGCGGTGCGCTCACCCCAGGCGGCGAAGCTGGTGCAGCCCACGAAGGCCAGATCCTGCAGCGCGTGGCCGATGTCGTGCGCCGCGTGGTAGTTGAGGGCGCGTTCGTACCCTGTGCCGATGGCGTCGAAGGCGGGGTCGAAGGCGCGGCTCTCCCCGTAGATCTCGCGCCGGTATTCCAACGGCACGTGCTCCTCGAGGTCGCGGTTGAAGAAGCCGATGAAGTGGCGCAGCCACCCCAGCTTGCCCGTATCGGGCACCAGCAGGCGGATGCGCTGCACGAACAGCTCCTCCTGGCGGTGGATGAGCTCGCGGGCCAGCGACCCGAGGGCCAGGCCGCGCTCCAGGTCGCCCCCCTGCACGTAGGCCTCCCACAGGCCGTCGGGCGTGGGCGCCAGCCAGCCGTTGGCGGTGCGCCAGCCACCATCGCCGAAGGGCTCGCGCGCGGGCAGCCCGGCCGCCTCCCCATCGGCCAGCGGCGGGGTGAGCTGCATGTCCAGCAGCAGCAGGGGCAGGGCGGCCACGGCCACACCAAGCGCCAGTTCCACGAGCAGGAGCGGCACGGTGAGCAGGACGCGGAACAGGCGCGGCATGGGGGAGCCAAAGCTAACGGGACCGCGAGGGGCGGGCGGCGGTTCAGAAGCCGAAACCCACGCCCACACCGATCCACGGCTCACCGCCCCGGTTGGGGCCGTTCGGGTCCTGGATCACGTCGAAGAGCACCGTGGCCGTGAGGTAGGTGCCCCCGCCCAAATGGGCCGAATAGCCGCCGCCCACGAGCAGGAAGGGTACCCACGCCCGGTACAGCCGGTCCAGCGTCCCGTCGTACAGCTCGTAGTTCAGCTGGGCGTATTCCACGTGCGCGAACAGCTGGTCGATGATCCGGTAGCGTGTGAAGACCCTGCCACCGTACACGCTGGTCTCGAAAGCCGGACTGTACCGGTTGTCGCGGAAGTACTGGTAGCTGATGCCCAGGCCGGCCGAGAGCTTGCCGTTGCGCGTGATCTTGTAGCCCACCAGGGGCTCCACGGCGATGTTCGTGACCGAACCGAAGGCCAGTCCCAGCCCCCCGCCGAACCAGATGCGGTCCTTCCACTTGCGGGGCTGGTCCGCGGCGGGCTTGGGCCGCACGGCCGTCGTGTCCACGTAGTCCTGGGCCAGCACCCGCCCGCACAGCGCGGCCAGGGCCAGGATCAAGCACGTGCGGCGCATGGGCCAAAGGTAGACCGGCCGCGGGCACGGACCTGCAGGGCCCCCTGCCCGTCCCGGGCCATCACGCCACGCTGCGGTCCAGCTCCTCGCGCAGGGCCGCCATGAAGGCTTCCGTGGTGAGGTACTTGTCCGCCGTCACCTTGTCGCCGTGGATGCACACGGCCAGGTCCTTGGTCATGCGGCCGCTCTCCACGGTGCGGATGCACACCTGTTCCAGCCTGGTGCAGAAGTCGATCAGGGCCGGGTTGCCGTCCAGCTTGCCGCGGAAGGCCAGGCCGCGCGTCCAGGCGAAAATGCTGGCGATGGGGTTGGTGCTCGTGGGCTTGCCCTGCTGGTGCAGGCGGTAGTGGCGCGTCACGGTGCCGTGCGCGGCCTCGGCCTCCATCGTTCCGCCGTCCGGGGTGATCAGCACGCTGGTCATCAGCCCCAGCGAACCGAAGCCCTGCGCCACGGTGTCGCTCTGCACGTCGCCGTCGTAGTTCTTGCAGGCCCACACGAAACCGCCGCTCCACTTCATGGCGCTGGCCACCATGTCGTCGATCAACCGGTGCTCGTACACGATGCCCGCCTGCTCGAAACCGGCCTTGAAGTGCTTCTCGTACACCGCTTGGAAGATGTCCTTGAAGCGCCCGTCGTACTTCTTGAGGATGGTGTTCTTGGTGCTGAGGTACAGCGGCCACTTCTTCGAGAGCGCCAGGTTGAAGCAGCTCATCGCGAAGCCCTCGATGCTCTCGTCGGTGTTGTACATGCTCAGGGCCACGCCGTTGCCCTCGAAGTCGTACACGTTCCAGGTCTGCACCTCGCCGCCATCGTCGGGGGTGAAGGTCATGGTGAGCTTGCCCTTGCCCTTGATCACGGCGTCGGTGGCACGGTACTGGTCGCCGAAGGCGTGACGGCCGATGACGATGGGCTGCGTCCACCCCGGCACCAGGCGCGGAACGTTGCTGATCACGATGGGCTCGCGGAACACCGTGCCGTTGAGGATGTTGCGGATGGTGCCGTTGGGGCTCTTCCACATCTGCTGCAGGCCGAACTCCTTCACACGCGCCTCGTCCGGCGTGATGGTGGCGCACTTGATGCCCACGTGGTGCTTCAGGATGGCCTTCGCAGCCTCCACCGTCACCTTGTCCGCGGTGGCATCGCGGTGCTCGATGCCCAGGTCGTAGTACTCGATCGGTACGTCCACGTAGGGCAGGATCAGCTGGTCCTTGATCCATTTCCAGATGATCCGGGTCATCTCATCGCCATCGAGCTCCACTACGGGCTTCGCTACCTTGATCTTGGACATCGGTCGGGCTTGGTTTGGGTGCGCGAAAGTACCCTTCAGGTCCTTCTCCGCCACTGCGGTCCTACCGTTCCGGACCTTCGCCGGCGAACGAGGCGAGGGGCTGCTTTTTCACAGGCCGGTGCGGGCGACCTGTGGTGTTGGCTGCGCCGGCGCGAAGCGGCCTCACCCCAGGTCCAGGTCGAGCTCGTCCTTCAGCTTGCGCAGCGCCGGGTTCTTCTCGGCCATGATCTCGAAGCGGTCCCTCGGGGTGTAGCGCGGCCGCAGGTCGGTGACCTCCTCCTTCACCACCTTCAGCTCCAGGCCGGGCGCATCCAGCTCATGGCGCAGGAAGGCCATGAGCTCCTGGCCCACCTCGCGGAAGTAGCGGTCCTGCACTTCGTTGAGGATCACGAAGGTGACCAGGTCGGGGCCGGCGGACACGGGCTCGTGGGCCATGAGGGTGGCGTGCAAGCTGTTGCGGCCTTCGCGTTTGCGGGCCAGGGCGAAATCCTGCCAGGCCTTCTGCAGCAGCCCCTGGGCCACCTGCTTGGGCGGGCCCTTGGCCGCCGTGGACGTGGCCTCCTCGGGGGCCGCGGTGCCGCCGGGACGCTGCCCCGGTCCGGCGGCCATTTCGCGCAGACCACGGGAGATCTGGGCAGCTGCCAGGTCGTCTTCAGCGGCC
>JABWBQ010000036.1 GCA_013360395.1 Flavobacteriales bacterium | reverse complement strand
AGGCGGGGCCAGCGGGTGCGCCACCGCACGCGTGCCACGGACCGGACCACGGGGCTGGCGCGCAAGGCGGCGGCCACCGCATCGGCATCGGCGGTGCCCAGGTCGAAGCACATGCGCGAGATGTTGCCGGCCTGTCCGCGGGCGCGCATGGCGCGGTCCACCAGCCCGTGGAAGTGATCGGGGCCCGAGAGCGGCCGATCCATCTCCGATGCGGACAGGGACCAGGGCGGCATCCGGATCAGGGGCATTGGCGCAGCACGCAGGCCGCCGTGTTGCACAGGTCGCGCAGCACCTCCCGCCGTTCCTCCGATCGCACCGCCATGGCCGCCGTGCGAAGATAGCCGGGCGAGGCGGCGGGGGGCCGTAGCTTCGCCGCCCATGGCCGCCCCCGCGATCGATGTGCGCAACCGGCGTGCATCCTTTGAGTACCATCTGCTGGACAGCTTCACCTGCGGGATGGTGCTGATGGGCTCGGAGATCAAGAGCATCCGGGCCGGGGGCGCCTCCATCAGCGAGGCCTTCTGCACCTTCATCGGGCCGGACCTGGTGGTGCGCAACATGCAGATCGCCCCGTACGGCACCAGCGTGCACTACGTCCACGAGCCGAAGCGCGACCGCAAGCTGTTGCTGCGGGCCAGCGAGCTGGGCAAGCTGCGGCGCAAGGTGAAGGACGCCGGCATCACCATCGTACCGGTGCGGCTGTTCATCTCCGAGGGCGGCTACGCCAAGCTGGAGATCGCGCTGGCCAAGGGCAAGAAGATGCACGACAAGCGCGAGAGCATCAAGGAGCGCGACGTGCGGCGCGACCTGGACCGCGAGGGGTGAGCGTCGGACGGCCGGCCGTGCCGCCATGCGGCGGGAGGGCTACCTTTACCCCGCATCGGTCGCACCGTACGGGCCCCGGCAACCCCGGGGCCTTGCCGCGTGCGGCCGGAGCAAGGACAGCCCGGTGGAACGGCCATGATGCAGCTTCAGGAATACCTCGCCCACATGCAGCACGAGTTCGTGCTCCCGCTGCAGAACCCGGTGCTGGTCTTCGCCCTGATCCTCACCATCATCCTGCTTGCGCCCATCGTGCTCAAGCCGCTGAACATCCCCGGCATCATAGGGCTCATCATCTCCGGGGTGCTGATCGGGCCGCACGGGCTGCATCTGCTGGACAAGAACGCGGCGATCGACCTGTTCTCCACCATCGGCCTGCTGTACATCATGTTCATCGCGGGCCTGGAGCTGGACCTCAACGAGTTCAAGGCCCACCGCAACAAGAGCCTGACGTTCGGGCTGCTCACCTTCCTGATACCGATGGTGGTGGGCTTCCCGGTGTGCCGCTACCTGTTGGGCTACGACCTGAACGCCAGCCTGCTCACGGCCAGCATGTTCGCCACGCACACCCTGGTGGCCTACCCGATCGTGAGCCGACTGGGTGTGTCCAAGAACCAGGCGGTGGCCATCACCGTGGGGGGCACCCTGCTCACCGACACCGGGGTGCTGATCCTGCTGGCGGTGATCATCGGCAACAGCAAGGGCACGCTGAGCCCCGACTTCCTCGTGCAGCTGGCCATCTCCCTGGCGGTGTTCTCGGCCATCATGTTCCTGGTGGTGCCGCGTATCGCCAAGTGGTTCTTCCGCAAGCTGGAGAACGAGAAGCACTCGCACTACATCTTCGTGCTCACGGTGGTCTTCTTCGCCGCCTTCCTGGCGGAGCTGGCCGGCGTGGAGGCCATCATCGGCGCCTTCGTGGCCGGGTTGGCGCTCAACAAGCTCATCCCCCACTCCTCGGCCCTGATGAACCGTGTGGAGTTCATCGGCAACTCGCTCTTCATCCCCTTCTTCCTGATCAGCGTGGGCATGCTGGTGGACGTGAGCGTGGTGACGCGCGGCCCCACGGCCCTCATCGTGGCAGGCACCCTGACGGTGGCGGCCCTGTGCGGCAAGTGGATCGCCGCCTGGCTCACGCAGGTCATCTTCGGCTATACACGGGCGCAGCGCGGCCTGATCTTCGGCCTCAGCGCCTCGCACGCCGCCGCCACCCTGGCCGTGATCCTGGTGGGCTTCCGCGAAGGCATCCTCGATGAGAACATCCTCAACGGCACCATCCTGCTGATCCTCATCACCTGCATGGTGGCCTCCTTCGCCACCGAGAAGGCCGCGAAGCGCGTGGTGGTGGAGACACCCGACGACGGCAGCGACCTGCTGCGTGCCAACGGGCGCCTCGACGAGCACATCCTGGTGCCCACCGCCACCATCCACGGGGCGGAGAAGCAGCTCGAGTTCGCCATCTACATCAAGGACCGGCGGTCCTCCAAGCCCATCTCGGTGCTCACCGTGGTGTCCAACAACGACGAGGCCGAACGCAACATCCTCAAGGCCCGCAACCAGCTGGACGCCTTCGTGCGGCAGGCCGCCGCCGCGGAGGTGAAGCTCAACGTCATCACCACCATCGATCACAACCCGGCCGGCGGCATCGTGCGCACCTCGCGGGAGATCATGGCCGACATCATCCTGCTGGCCTGGCCGCAACGGGCGGGGTTCCTGGACCGCTTCCTGGGCGACAAACTGGCCACCATCCTGCAGAACGTGGACAAGACCGTCCTGGTCTGCCGGTTCGAGCAACCGCTGGTGGCCCACAAACGCATCGTGTGCGCCGTGCCGCCGCTGGCCGGATATGAGAAGGGCTTCGACCTCTGGGTGTCCAAGCTGGTGAAGCTGGCCCAGGAGCTCTCCGTGCCGATCGTGGCCCATTGCGACCTGGCCACCGGCGAGGCGCTGGTCCGCACCGCCGAGCGTCTGCGCACAAAAACGCCGATCACCGTGCGGCCGTTCACCGAATGGGAGGACTTCCTCGTGCTGGCGCGTCACGTGCGCGAAACGGACCTGTTCGTGCTGGTGGCCGCGCGCAAAGGCGCCGCCAGCTGGCTGAACGAGCTCGAAGGGCTGCCCGCCAAGATGGAGAAGTACTTCGCGGCCAACAACCGGGTGGTGATCTACCCCCAGCAGTTCAGCACCGACCACGGCATCGAGGACTACTCCGACTTCTCGGCCGAACCCCTGCACAAGGGCATCAGCGCCATGCAGCGGATCACCCGTACGATCGGCGACATCTTCCGGCCGGACAAGCCTGCGGAAGGGAACCGCCCGAAGGATCCCCAAGCAGGCGACGGCCACCCGTAGCTTCGTCCGCCAAGGCGTCCGCTGCCCGCGCATGGCCGACCCAGGGATGAACCAGGAACGCTGCGACCCGCGGCCACCCCGCTGCCATGTCCGCTGAACGCCCCTCCTGGCGCGCGCAGCTGGCCGCGGCCGACCCGCGCCTGCTCCCCGGTCCGCCGTGGGCCCGCGCCACCCTGCTGCTGCTGTTGGTGCTGGCGGCGGTGCTGCGGCTGCTGGGCTGGCCCCTCATCCCCTACACGCACGACGAGATCAGCGCCCTGGTGCGGCTCTACCCCGACCTGGGCACCACCATCCGGCGCGGCGTCATCGAACTGGACACGCACCCGCCGGGAGTGCAGGTGCTGGAGTGGCTGTGGACACGGCTGGTGGGCACCCGCGAGGGCCTGGTGCAACTGCCCTTCATCGCGGCGTCGCTGGCCGCCATCGTGCTCGTGTACCGTTTCGCCATCACCTGGACCACGGCCACGGCCGCCCTGGCCGTGACGGCGCTGCTGGCCACGCTGCAATACACCGTGCTCTACGGCCAGCTGGCGCGGCCCTATGCCTTCGGCCTCTTCACGGTGGCCCTGTTGGCCGATCGATGGACACGCTGGCTGGCCTGGCACCGCCCCGCGCACCTGGCCGGTGCCGCCCTGGCCGCGGCGCTGTGCGCCTACACCCACCACTTCGCCGCCCTGGTGGCCGCGCTCATCATGGCCAGCGGGCTCCTTCTGGCCCCTTCCGACCGCCGTCGGCACTGGCTGCTGGCCTGCCTCGCAAGCCTGCTGCTCTACCTGCCCAACATCCCCATCCTGCTGCGGCAGCTGGGCCTGGGCGGGCTCCAGGAGTGGCTGGCCCCGCCGGATGCGCACTGGTTCCCCGACCACTTCCGCTGGGTGGCCCACGACTCCACCGCACTGGGCACCCTGCTTCTGCTGGTCCTGGCCGCTTCCCTGGTGGGCTGGTGGCGCGGCACGGCGCGCGCATGGCCCCTTGTGCCCGTGCTGCTGCTGTGGGTGGTGGTCCCCGCCGCGCTCGGCTATGGCTACAGCGTGTGGCGCGCCCCCGTCCTGCAGCACTCGGTGCTGCTGTTCTCCTTCCCCTTCGCGCTGGTGCTGCTGCTGGGCGGGCTGCACGTGCAACGCCCCGCCCTGGCCGTGGCCATCGCGCTGGTCCTGGCGGGGGCCGCCACCGTCACCCTCTTCACCGTACGGCGCCACCACCTCACCGCCCTGCATTCCAAGTACGAGGCCTTCCTTCAGGCGGCTGCGGAAGGCGCCGCACATCCGGACCGCCTGGTGGTGATCGACGCCCCGCCCGAGGTGCTCGACTTCCTGGAAAGGGAACCGCGGTACGCCGCCGCACGCGGGCACTACCTGCGCGTTCGCGACCTGGGCGGCAACGCGGACCTGCTCGCCAGGATCCGCACCGGGAACCCGACCGAGGTGGTGCTGGGCCTGTTCCACAGCACGGACCGCGCGCTGCCGGCCCTGGTGCAGCACAGCCACCCCGTGCTGCAGCGGCGCGTGGACCTGGTGGAAGGGCAGCTGATGCACTTCCGCACGGTGGGACCCGGCATCGCGGACACCGCCGCCTGGGCCGCCACCGCACCGGGCGCTCCGCACCAAGGCTGGCAGGTGGAACCGTCCCTGCCCCGCATCGACGAGCCCGGGGGGCCGGGCTGGGACCTGGGCGGGCGCGAGTTCGGCGTGCTCCACGAAGCACCGGTCCCGCCCGCCCTGGAGGCCAACACGGTGCTGGAACTGCTGTTCGATGTCACGCCGCTGGATACCGCGGGGCTGGCGCTGGAGGCGGTGATCGAAGTGCGCGCGGACCGGGACACGGTGCTGGCCTACCGGGGAGCGTCCGCCAGGGCTTGCGGGGCACGGCCCGGCGTGCGCGGCCCCGTGGTGGTGGCCCTGCCGTTCAGCCGCGCCCTGTTGCGCCACCCCGCACTGCGCCTCCGCAGCTACGTGTGGAACCGGCACAGCGGCCGGGTGCGCATCCACGGTGTTCGGCTCCGCTGGCGCGAAGGCGACCCCGCGCTGTACGGGCTGCTGGGTCCCATCGAAAGTTCCTGGCGCTTCGCCCCGCGCACCGATTGATGCGCTGCCCGGTGCTGAAAGAGGAAAGGCCGCCCGCAGGCGGCCCTTCCGGAACGGTGCCGGACCGGCGTCAGAACTTGAAGTTCAGGCCGATGCCCAGCGTCTCGCGGAACTGCGTGGTGGGGCCGTACTTGGCCACCCCGTCCTCGGTGCGGGCGATGTTGATGTCGTGGTCGTACAGCAGCATGGTGTTCAGCGTGGCCGCGAACCAGCTGTTCACCTTGAAGGTCCACAGCATCTCCCAGTTCACGTCGATGTTGGAGGGCTCCTTCAGGTAATTGCTGAACAGGTCCAGCCGGGTCATGAACCCGATGTTCTTCGCCACGTCGGTCTGGTAGGTCAGGTTCAGGAAGGCACCCAGCTGGAACAGCGTGTTCTCCCCCGCCTTCACCCGGCGGATCAGGCCGCCCGTGGTGTCGTATACCGCAGGGTCCACACCGAAGTTGCCCGCATCGGCCAGGTCCTGGTCCATCACGAAGGTGATCTTGGCGGTGACCGGCGACAGATAGACGCTGAGCTTCTTGTTGGGTTTGTAGTCCACGCCCAGACCGAAGAGCAGGTACCCCGGGGCCAGCAGGTTGGAGATCTTCACCGTGTCGTTCTTGGCGTCGAAACCTTCGGTGAACTGGGAGCGGAACTGCAGCATGGCGCTGGCGTACCACGGCCCCTTCATCTGGTAGCCGTAGCGCGAATTGAGCTCGAAGCGGTCGTCGCTCTTGAAGGTGCGCTTGCCCTCCTGGGCCAGCAGGCCGTATGCCAGGGCCAGCGAGTTGTCCCAGGCGATGCGTCCCTTGCGCTTGTTGGCGAAGGCGTTCAGCTGGGCGATGCCGCTCATGCTGCTCAGGCCGCCGGCGGCCCAGTTCACCAGCTGCACCTGGGTGAGGTTCAACTGGAACACCCCGCCGGTGGTCCATACCTTGGAGGAATCGATGGTGGCGGCGGGCTTGTCGCGCAAGGCCTTGCGGTCGGCGTCGTGCAGGTCCTCCTGGGCCATGGAGGGCATGACCAGCAGGCTTGCGAACGCGATGGACAGGGGACGGCAGGGGCGTTTCATGAAGGGGATCTGTACAGTTGGGTTTCGGTCTGGAGGTCGGTTGGCCGTGGGTCCGCGCGCACCACGTGGGGCGTCGGCGTCAATAGGCCAAGGCCCCTGGAAAGCACAGGCGGTCGCCACAAGGAACGGTATGCAGCCGCATCTCGTCGGTGATCTCGGTGGGCACTGCAGGATTCGAACCAGCGACCCCTACCCTGTCAAGGTAGTGCTCTGAACCAGCTGAGCTAAGTGCCCGAAGGGCGGCAAAGGTAACCGCTGCCGGACAATGGATCCCGAAATGCCGCACGCAACGCGAGGCGATGCCGCGAAGCACTGCCTGGGAACCGGTCCCAGCAACCGGGCCGATTATCTTTGCGGGGAGCAGCGCAGCATGGCACGGCACAACGTATCGGACAGCGGCAGGATCTTCAAAAGCCCGGTGTTGGAGGCGCTCACACGCACCCACATCGCCATTCCGCTCACCATTTTTTACGGCAGCGGCATCGGGGCCATGTTGTACGGCATCCTCAAGCTGGACCTCGACCTTGCGGGCAGCATCGGGCTCTTCCTGGTGGGCGCCTTCTTCTTCACGCTGGTGGAGTACCTGGTGCACCGCTATTTCTACCACATGGAAGCGGACAGCCCGCGGCGCGCCCGCATCCAGTACATCTTCCATGGCATCCACCACGACCACCCGCGCGACAAGAAGCGTCTGGCCCTGCCGCCGGTGATGACGGTGGTGGTGGCCGCGATGTTCCTGGGGCTCTTCCGCCTGCTGCTGGGCAGCTACGGATGGGCCTTCGGCGGCGGCTTCATGGTGGGTTACGCCACCTACCTGCTGGCCCACTACGCCATCCACATCCACCGGCCGCCCAAGAACTTCCTTGCGGTGATCTGGAAGCACCACAACCTGCACCACTTCGCCGATCCGGACGGCGCCTTCGGGGTGAGCTCCCCGTTCTGGGACCACGTGTTCGGCACCATGCCACGCGACCGGCGCACCAAGCAGGGAACGGCCGGAGCCTGATACGGGCCGGTGCTCAAGGCAGCTCCGGATACGATCCGCTTCCGCCGGGCATGCGCACCAGCGGCTCGAGCCCACGCACCGGCATCAACGTGCCGGGCCGGCGGGGCGTGCGCGAACAAGGCCCGGGGATGGAAGCTCCGACCACGGGCGCCCTGGGAGGCGGGCTCCCCATGAGGCCGACCGTTGGTCGCTTAAACGGTGGCGCGCGCCGCTTGGGGCGAAGGCACCTCCAGCACCTTCTTGAGCACCTCCACCGTGCGGTCGATCTCGGCGCGCGTGGTGTAACGGCTGAAGGAGAAGCGCAGGTTCGCGCCACGCGCCTCGGGGTACAGGGCGGCGATCACATGGCTGCCGGCGTTGCTGCCGCTGCTGCACGCACTGCCACCGCTGCACGCGATGCCCTCGATGTCCAGGTGGTAGATCAGCATCTCGGCCTTGCCGTCGTCGGGGAAACGCACGCTGAGCACGGTGTACAGGCTGTCCGGACCGATGTCGCCGTTGAAGCCCACGCCCGGTACCTCGGCCCGCAGTCGCGCCGCCATGTGGTCCTTGAGGCCGCGCACATGGCGTTCGTGCCCGGCCAGGTCGTCGTAGGCCAGCTCCATCGCCTTGGCCAGGCCCACGATGCCGGCCACGTTCTCGGTCCCTCCGCGCCGGTTGCGCTCCTGCGACCCGCCCTGGATCATGGGCCGCAGCACCTGCTCCTGGCCCAGGTAGAGGAAACCTACGCCCTTGGGCCCATGGAACTTGTGGGCGCTGGCGCTCAGCATGTCCACCGGCAGGCTGCGCAGGTCGAAGGCGTAATGGCCCATGGTCTGCACCGTGTCGCTGTGGAAGATCGCGCCGTGGCGGCGGCAGAGGGTGCCGATGGCCTGCAGGTCGTTGCGCGTGCCCACTTCGTTGTTCGCGTGCATCAGGCTCACCAGCGCCCGCGGATGGGCCGCCAGCAATTCCTCCAGATGATCCAGGTCGGCCCGGCCGTCGGCATGCAGCCGCACCCAGTGCACCTGCACCGTGCCGCGGTGCGCCAGTTCGTGCGCGGTGAGCTCGATGGCGTGGTGCTCCACGGGGGATGTGATCAGGTGCTGCACCCCGCGGTCGCGCACCCCGCAGACCAGGGCCATGTTGTCCGCCTCGGTGCCCCCGCTGGTGAACACGATGTCGCCGGGCATGCAGTGCAGCAGGTCGGCCACGGTGCGCCGGGCCCGCTCCACGGCCGCCCGGCTGCGTCGGCCAAAGGCGTGGATGCTGCTGGGGTTGCCGAATTCCTCGCGCAGGCTGGCGGTCATCACCTCCAGCACCTCGGGCGCCAGGGGCGTGGTGGCCGCGTTGTCCAGGTAGATCTTGTTCATGGCATCAGGTGGCGCTGCACCCAGGACCCGGGGGCAGGTGGCGGAACGAGCCGCGAAGGTACCGGCTTCTCGCGGCAGCACACAGCGGCCAGGATGGCCCGGTTCCGGACCGCCGGCCATCCGTCGTTCTCATCGCTGCGTCCCAAGTTCCGGTGTAAGCCTTCCCTTCGTTCGGCCGTTCATGGCTGGATGTGGAGCGCTCCTTGGCCCGCAGGACCGGGGAATGCTTCGGCCGACCAGTGCAGCGTTCAGCCGATCGTGGCCATGGGCAGGCTCCCCGACCACCGGATCCTCCGCGGCCTCAAACCGGGACCGCCTCCAGGTGGTGCTCCCGGGCCCGTGTGATGCGCACCTCGGCGAAGTCCCCCAGGCGCAGGTGGCCTGAGGCGGTGGGGATCAGCACCTCGTTGTCCACCTCGGGCGAGTCGTGCTCGGTGCGGGCGATGTAGTGGCCGCCCTCGGCCTTGTCCACCAGCACGCGGAAGACCCGGCCCACCTTGGCCTCGTTCAGTTCGAGGCTGATGCCGGCCTGCAGGTCCATCACATCCTGGGCGCGTTGTTCCTTCACCTCGGCCGGCACATCGTCCGCCATCGTGAAGGCGTGGGTCTGCTCCTCGTGGCTGTAGGTGAAGCAGCCCAGGCGGTCGAACCGCATGCGTTCGATCCACCGCAGGTTGTCGGCGTGGTCCGCCTCGGTCTCGCCCGGGAAGCCCGCGATGAGCGTGGTACGTATGGCGATGCCGGGCACCTTGTCGCGGATGGCGGCCACCAGGGCCTCGGTCCTCTCCTGGGTGATGCCGCGCCGCATGCGCTTGAGCATGTTCGTGCTGCCGTGCTGCAGGGGCATGTCCAGGTACTTGCACAGGTTGGACCGCTCGCGCATCACGTCCAGCACTTCCATGGGGAAGCCGCTGGGGAAGGCGTAATGCAGGCGGATCCATTCGATGCCGGCCACGTCGCTGAGGCGCGCCAGCAGCTCGTGCAGGTTGCGCTTGCCGTAGAGGTCCAGGCCGTAGTAGGTGAGGTCCTGCGCAATGAGCATGAGCTCCTTCACGCCCTGTGCCGCCAGGCGCCCGGCCTGGGCCACCAGCTGCTCCATGGGTACGCTGACGTGGCCGCCGCGCATCAGGGGAATGGCGCAGAAGGAGCACTTGCGGTCGCAGCCCTCGCTCACCTTGAAATAGGCGAAATGGGCCGGGGTGGTGAGCAGCCGCTCCCCCACCAGTTCGTGCTTGTAGTCGGCCTTCAGGGTCTTGAGCAGGCGCGGCAGGTCCCGCGTGCCGAACCAGGCGTCCACCTGGGGGATGCCGTCCTTCAGTTCGGGTGCATAACGCTGGCTGAGGCAGCCGGTGACGTACACCTTCTCCACCTCGCCGCGGTCCTTGGCCGCCGCCCAGCCCAGGATGGTGTCGATGCTCTCCTGCTTGGCATTGTCGATGAAGCCGCAGGTGTTGATCACCACCACGTTGTGGCCATCGTGCCGGGCCTCGTGCTCCACGGCGATGCCGTTGGCCCGCAACTGGGCCATCAGCACCTCGCTGTCCACGGTGTTCTTCGAGCAGCCGAGGGTGACGACGTTGACCTTGGTGGGCTTGCGGGTGCGGGCCTTCATCGGGGCCGGCGAAGGTACGCCGGGGGCGCACAGGGCGCTGGAGGGAACGCCCCGGGGACCGCACACAAGCGATGCGCCTGCCCGCCCCCAAGGCGCCCGCAACAAGGCCACCCGACGGGCCGCTTCTTTCCGACGCGGTGAGTATCTTGCACGGGCCATGCCCAAGGACAGTCCTTCGATCCTCATCGCCGACGACCACATCATCGTTCGCCGCGGTTTCAAGAACCTCATGGCGCTGCGCATGCCGCATGTGAAGGTGGAGGGCGTTGCGGATGCGGCCGGCCTGCGGGAACGGCTGGCACGCGGTCCACGACCCGACCTGCTGGTGCTCGACCTGCAGTTGCCGGACGGCAACGGCATGGACCTGCTGCCCAAACTGTGCGGCGACCCGTCGCAGCCGCCGGTGCTCGTGTACTCCATGAACCCGGTGCGCATCCACGGCGTGAAGGCCATGCGGATGGGCGCCATGGGCTACGTGAGCAAGGAGGCTTCCGAGGACGATGTGGTGGAGGCGGTGCGTTGCGTGCTGTCCGGCAACACCTACCAGAATCCGGAGCTCCCCGTGCGCCGGTCGCGTTCCGGCGCCGTTCAAGGCGCGGAGCACGACCCCATGGAACGGCTTTCGGCGCGCGAGCTCATGGTGCTCGACCTGTTGCTCACGGGCATGGGTGTGAAGGAGGTGGCCGAGCAGCTCGGCCTGGGTGTTTCCACCGTGGGCACCTACAAGAACAGGATCTACGAGAAGCTGGGGGTGAACAACATCCTGGACCTGCAGACGGCGGTCCAGCTGCACCGCAAGGGTGTGCATTGATGGCCTCCCGGCCTGCCATCGCACTGTTGGGTGTGCTGCTCGTGCTCGGGCAGTCCCCCCGGGGTCAGGCGCAGGAACACATCGAGTGGCGGCACTTCACCAACCGCAACGGCCTGCCCCAGAGCAGCGTGAGCGATATGGCCTGGGACCGGCAGGGCAACCTGTGGCTCACCACGCAGGGCGGCCTGGCACGCTGCGACGGCCGGTTCATGCGACCGGTCGCCTTGAAGGCCGCATCCTCATCGCGCCAACTCGTCCACCTGTTGCGCACCGTCGGTGGGTCGGTGCTGACGGTGGATGCCTCGGGGGCCGCGCACCGGCTGCACGACGGCGCCCCCCTTCCCTTGCCGGCCGCCGGTGAAGATCCGCGGGTGCCGACCGGCACCGTGCCCACCGAGCGCCAGCTGGGCTTCCTGCTGCGCCTGTGCTACGACCAGGAGGGCCCCGACGCCCTGGTCGCCGCCCAGGACAGCACACGCTGGCTCATGGCCCAGCAACGACGGTTGACCTGGTTCCGCGACACGGCGACGGTGGGCTCGACCATGCTGCCCGCACCGGCGGTCGCCCTCTTCACCCTGGCCGATGCCGTGCATGTCGTGGGCGATGATGGCGCCGTGTTCCGCTGCGACCCCGCACCGGGGAGCCTCCGTCCGGTCGCCGTGCCGCCGGAAGTGGCCGTGAAAGGCCGCTGGTTCGCCCAAGCCGGCGGTGACCATGTGCTCTTCCTGGCCGAGGACGGTCTGTACGCGATCCGCCGGACCGGACCGGAAGCCCTGGAAGCGCGGGCGGTGAACGTCGTCCTCCCTTCGCACGGCGACATCACCCACATCCTGTTGGACGAGGGATCGGGCGTGCTGGCCGTCTCCACCCTGACGCAGGGCCTCTTCCTCTACCGCCCGAAATGGTTCAGCAACCTGCAGTGCACCGATCCGGGATCGGTGCCCGACAACGCCTTCTATGCGCAGGCCGAGCTGGCCGACGGCCGGATCTTCACTGCGGATCACAAGGGCCGGGGGGTGGTGTTCACCAACGGCGTGTGCAGCGAGGCGCCCGACCCGCTCAAGCGCCTGGACCCCTTCTCCATGGCCAAGGATGCGGCGGGCGTCCTGTATTACACGGATGTGAACGGCATCCGGCGGTACGACCCGGCGGCGGAGCGGTCCACCACCCTGGTGAACAGCGGGGAGGCCCGCGCCATCATGGTGCTGGAGCAGGACACCCTGTGGGCCTTGAGCCGGGTGGCCTTCGGATGGGTGGGCGGGGACACCCTGCACCTGGAGGTGGCCCTGGACGACGCCGACCCGGAGCACGACCCCGTGACCCTGAGCCGGGCCCCCGACGGGCGCTGGTGGTACGGACACACCGAGGGTGCGTTCATCCTGGGCCATGGCGCCGTGCAGCGACCCGCACCGGTGGAAGGGCTCCGGGGTGCGAACGTGCGGGCCCTGCGCCGGCTGGGCGGCGTCATGCTCATCGGCACGTACGGTCAGGGCGCCTTCGTCCACGACGGCCGGGCCTTGCGCCGATTGCCCCTGGACGAGCGGGGGGCCCTGCTGCACACCCATGCTTTCGCCCCGGATGCGTACGGCGGCATCTGGGTCTCCACCAACAACGGCCTGCTGCGTACCACCCAGCGCGACCTGATGGCCTGGGTGGCGGACAGCACGCAACGCCCGTATTTCGCGCGCTACGACGAAGAGGACGGCCTGGCGGGGTCGGAGCTGAACGGGGGCTGCCGTCCGCCCTTCCTGACCCTGGCCTCCGGGCGGTTGTCGTTCCCCTCCATGCGCGGGCTGTTGCAGTTCGACCCGGCGGCGATACCGGATCCCTGGCCTGCGGCCGGGATCAGGCCCACGGTGCTCCAGGTGGACGGGGTGGCGATCCCGTTGGCGGACCGTACCGTTCTGCCCGTGGACCATCGCGAGGTGGTGCTGCAATACGCGTTGACCTACTGGGGCAATGCGGCCAATGTGCAACTGGAGCATCGCCTGGAGGGGGTGCGCAACAATTGGAGCCCCCTGCCCTCGGACCGCAGCGAGATCCAATTGGGCTTGTTGCCACCCGGCGAGGTGCGGCTGGTGGTGCGGAAGGTGGGCGGTCCCCTGCGCGGTGAACCGGAGGCCTTCTCCATCGTCCTGTCGGTGCCCCTGCCGTGGTACCGCACCTGGTGGGCCGGACTCTCCTTCGTGGTGCTGGCCGCGTTGATCGGGCTGCTGCTGCACCGCTGGCGGGTGACGTGGCTCCATGCCTCGAACGCCCGGCTGGCCTCGCTGGTGGACGAACGTACCAGGGCGCTCTCCGAGGCCAACAGCGGGCTGACGGCCGCGCTGCACCACCAGGAGAAGCTCATCGCCATCATCGCGCACGACGTGGTGCATCCCCTGCGCTTCGTGTCACGCGTGGCCCGTGACGCGCGCGCCATGCACCAACGGGGCGAGGACCCCGGGGAGCTCGGGCTCACGCTGGACGACCTGGAAGGCGCCACCCGCAAGCTGTTCACCAACGCCAGCGACCTGCTGGGCTGGGTGCGGTCGCGGCATGCCCAGGAACCCGACCGCCGGGTATCCGTGGACCTCCAGCAATGCGTGGACACGGCGTTCGACCGCATCGCCGAACTGAGCGGCACCACCGAACGCTGCAACGCCGTGCCACCCGGGACACGGGTGACCACCGACCCGGACGTGCTGGCCATCGTGCTCAACAACCTGCTGATGAACGCGGTGCTGCACGGGAAGGCGCGCCGCATCACCGTCGCGCTGGCCGAAGATCCCGGCACCGTGCTGCGGGTGGACGACGACGGGACGGGGATGAGCACCGAACAGCTGGACCGCGTCCGCAAGGAGCTGGAGGGTGCCGCCGAGGGCCAGGGACGGGCCGGTGGGACCGCCATCGGCCTGGGCTACGTGATCATCGCCGAATGCCTGCGCCTGCTGCGGGCCAGGGCGGAGATCCGCAGCGACGAACGGGGCACCGCGATCGAGATCGCCCTGCCCTCCGCGTAACCCTGGGGGCCGGGGGGCCGTTCAAGCGGCTGCGATGACAGACCCCAACAGCAACCTCATCCGGTACGAAGGCCTGCTCACCAGCGAGGTGCGCGTACAGCTCGCCGACCTGCTGATGGCCATCGCGCTCACGAACCTGGGCTCCCGCGGCGACCTCAAGAAGCTGTTCGGCGTGGCCGTGGAACTGCTGGACAACGCACAGCGCTACTGCTCGGCGGGCAGCGTCTCCTTCCAATGGCGGATCCAGGGGTCCGAGCTCGTGATCGAGATCAGCAACCTGGCGGACAAGGCCGATGCGGACCGGCTGCTGGCCATCGTGTCCTCCATCCAGAGCATGACCGCCGAGCAGATCGCGGAGGCCTTCAAGCAACAGCTGCAGGACCCCGCCTTCGGGGAGAAGGGTGGTGCCGGTCTGGGCATGCTGCAGATCGCCCGCAAGGTGGGCAACCGCATCACGGCCGCCGTGAGCCCCGAAAGCGACGGTGCGTACCGCTGCACGAGCCAGGTCACCACACAGCTTCGCGCCTGAACCCACGCCATGCACACGCTCCACATTCCGGCCACGCGCACCACGCCCGAGGTGCATTTCCAGCCCGAGACCGGCCACTGCACCCTCACCGGGGTGTCCATCCCGGAGCATGCCCAGGAGTTCTACCAGCCCGTGATCCAGTGGCTGGACACCTTCCTGGCGTACAGCCGGCGTCCGGTGACGCTTCGCATCGCCCTCACCTATTTCAACTCCTCCTCGCTGAAGGCGCTGTACATCCTGTTGGGCCGGGCCCGCCAGGCCCAGCTGATGGGGAGCACCGTGCGCATCATCTGGGTGGTGGAGGAGGACGATGAGTTCATGCTCGAGTCCAGTGCCTATTTCGCCGAACTGCTCGGCGTGAAGATGGACATCGAGATGCTCGGCGAAGGCGGTGCGGGCGAACGCAGAGCGGTCTGATCCGCGCCGTTCAGCCGCGGGCGAAGAGCCCTTCCACGAAAGCCTTCCGGTCGAATTCCTGCAGGTCGTTGATGCCCTCACCGATGCCCAGGTAGCGGATCGGCACCTGGAACTCGTGGCTGATGCCGATGGCCACCCCGCCCTTGGCCGTACCGTCGATCTTGGTGAGCGCCAGGGCCGTGACGTCCGTGGCCTTGGTGAACTGGCGCGCCTGTTCCACGGCGTTCTGCCCGGTGCTGGCGTCCAGCACCAGGAGCACCTCGTGCGGCGCGTCGGGCAGCACCTTGCGCATCACGTTGCGCACCTTGGTGAGCTCGTTCATGAGGTTCACCTTGTTGTGCAGGCGGCCGGCGGTGTCGATGATCACCACATCGGCGCCCCTGGCCTTGGCGCTTTCGACCGCATCGTAGGCCACCGCGGCCGGGTCGGCGCCCATGCCTTGGGCCACGAGCGGCACGCCCACGCGTTCGCTCCAGATGCGCAGCTGGTCCACGGCGGCCGCGCGGAAGGTGTCCGCCGCGCCGAGCATCACGCTCAGGCCCTCCTGCTTGAAGCGGTGGGCCAGCTTGCCGATGGTGGTGGTCTTGCCCACGCCATTGACGCCCACCACCATGATCACGTGGGGCTTGGTGGCCGCCTGCACCGGGGGCGGGTCCTTCATGAGGGCGATGATCTCCTCGCGCAGGATGCGGTCGAGCTCCTCGGTGCCCATGTACTTGTCGCGGGCCACACGCTCCTGCACCCGGCGGATGATCGTGAGGGTGGTCTCCACCCCCACGTCGCTGCTCACCAGCACCTCCTCCAGGTCGTCCAGGACGGCATCGTCCACCTTGGTGCGGCCCACGAGCATGCGGCCCAGCTTGCCCAGCAGGCCACCGCGCGAGCGCTCCAGCCCAGCGGCCAGGGCCGTGCGGTCGGCCGTTCCGTGTGCCTTCTCCTTGCCGAAAAGCCCGAAAAGCGCCATGATCATCCTTGGATGGACAAAGGCCCGTGCCGGATGGCGCAGGCCTTTGCAGATCCGTCCCGGGGGACGGTCACTTCTTCTGGGCGAGGAACTTCTCGGCCTCGTCGGCGGGCATCACCGATTCCTGGAACTGGTAGCCCCCGGTCTTGGCGCTCTTCACCATGCGGATGACCTTGGTGAACACCTTGGCGTCCGCCTTCTTCAGGGTAGCAACGACCTTCTTTGCCATGATTCATGCGCCGCAGCGCCGGTTACTTGATCTCTTTGTGAACGGTCATCCGGCGGAGGATCGGGTTGTACTTCTTCAACTCGATGCGCTCCGAGGTGTTCTTCCTGTTCTTGGTGGTGATGTACCGGGAGGTGCCCGGCTGGCCCGAGGCCTTGTGCTCGGTGCATTCCAGGATCACCTGTACGCGGTTCCCTTTCTTGGCCATGGCTGGATGGTTCGTTGGTTATCGGCCGGTCAGGCGCTGTAGTACCCCTTGGCGCGGGCCCGTTTCAGGGCTTCGGTGATGCCGAGCTTGTCGATGGTGCGCATGCCGGCGGCGCTCACCCGGAGGGTCACCCACTTGTTCTCCTCGGGGATGAAGTAGCGCTTGTCCTGCAGGTTCGGTGCGAAGGTGCGCTTGGTCTTCACGTTGGAGTGGCTCACCTTGTGGCCGGTGATCACATGTTTGCCGGTGATCTGGCAGACCTTGGACATGGCGTTACGGAATTCGGGGGCGCAAATATAAGGATCTTCCCGGTTGATCGCACCCGGCCGGTCCGGACCCGTCTTTTCCCAGCCCCACCCGGGTCAGCAAGCCCCCCATCCATGGCTTCCCGGCCCGGTTCGCGACCACCGGGCGCACCACCGTCGATGGGTCGGGACTTTCGCCGCATGGCACACCCCGATATCTTCGCAGCGCCCGCCGATGCCCCGGTCCGTGGCCTTGCATGCGCAACCCTGAGAAATGGCGCCCCTCCCGGATCCGGCGCGATCCGCGGACGGGCCGCTTCGTCACCAACCGGCGTGGGATCTTCGGAGGATCCCTCTACATCGCCGAACTCCAGCACGCCCACTACCTGCCGCTGATCGAGCAGCACATCACCGGTCGGGTGCTGGATGTGGGCTGCGGGCCGGTGCCGTACTACGAACTGTACAAGCCCAAGGTCACCGAGGTGGTGTGCGTGGACTGGGCCGACAGCCCCCATGCGAAGGATGTGCTGGACCACTTCATCGACCTCAACGCCCAGCAACAGCTGCCCTTCCCCGACGGGCACTTCGATTCCATCCTGGCCTCGGACATGCTGGTGCACATCACACGGCCGCATGTGTTCCTGGCCGAGCTGCAACGCATCCTCAAGCCCGGCGGCCACATCGTGATCACCGCACCGTTCGCCTACTGGATGGGTGAATACCCGCACGAGTACATGCACTTCTCGGAGTTCGCGCTCAAGCATCTGGCGAAGGATGCGGGCTTGGAGACGCGGCACATCATGGCCTACGGAGGCCACGCCGACGTGCTGATGGACAGCCTCAACAAATTCTTCCCGACCGGGCTTCCGAACCGGCTGTACTGGGCCTTCGCGCGCCTGGTGCTCGCCACAGGCTGGCCCCAGCGCAACCGCGCGCGGACCAAGGGGCCGTACGCCCTGGGCTACAGCATGGTGGCGCGCAAGCCCGGCGTTTGAGGCCCTTCAGCCGCGCGCCTCGAGCAGGCGCTTTCGTAGCAGGTTGAGGGCGGCCATCGCGCTGCGCTTGATCACCAGGTCTCGTCCACCGGGGAACCGGACCATGGTGGAACGCACCCCTGCCGGGCCCGCCACGGCCATCCAAACCGTGCCCACGGGGGTTTCCGGGGTCCCACCGTCGGGGCCCGCGACACCGCTCAGGGCCACGCCCCAGTCCGTGCGCAGGGTCTGCCGGGCGCCTTCGGCCATCCGCTCCACCACCGGCCGGCTCACCGCGCCATCACGCGCCAGCATCGCCTCGGGGACGCCGAGCACCGTCGCCTTCACCGCATTGGTATAAGGGACCACGCCGCCACGGTAGTAGGCCGAACTGCCGGGCACCCCGGTGATCAGGTGGCTCAGGTACCCGCCGGTACAGCTCTCGGCCAGGGCCAGGGTCTGCCCGGCCTTGCGCAACAGCACGCCCACCACTTCCTCCAGGCGGTCCGTCCCCTCGCCGAAGATCAGGTCGGGGATCAGCGTTCGCAGTTCCGCGACCTTGCGCTCCACCCGGGCCGTGGCTTCGGCCGCTTCCCGTGCGGCATACGTGCTGAGCCGGAGCCTTACCATGCCGGGGCTGGGCAGGTAGGCCAGCCGGATACCGGATGCCGCCAGCCCAGCCTCCCACCCGGCGATGCGCTCGGCCAGATGGCTTTCCGCCAGGCCGGTGGTGACCAGGGTACGGTGCACGATCGTGGGGGGAAGGTGCACATCGCACAGCCGGGGCAGGACCTCGGCCGTCATCATCGCCTCCATCTCGTACGGCACACCCGGCATGCTCACGTACACACGCGGAGCGGCCCCACCCTCACGCGGACGTTCGAACCACATGCCGCTGGCGGTCCCTTTCAGGTTGGGGATCACGGTGCAGGCCTCAGGCAGGTCGGCCTGGGTGCGGTCCAGGTCGGACAGGGGGCGACCCAGGCGCTGGAACATCGCCTCGATGCGGGCTTCCACCTCGGGGCGCCGCACCCGTCGTGTGCCGAAGAACGTGCAAAGGACATGGGTCGTGATGTCGTCCTTGGTGGGGCCCAGGCCTCCGGTGATCAGGACCACGTCCGTCGCGGCCCCGGCCAGGGCTTGCAGGATGTGGGCCTGGTCATCGCCCACGGTGCGTACCTCCACGGGCCTGATGCCGTGCAACGACAACTGTTCGCCGATCCACGACGCATTGGTGTTGACCGTCTGCCCGATCAACAGCTCGTCCCCGATGCAGATGATCGTGGCCGTGACCTCGCCCGCTTCCCTTGGCATGGGCCGAAGGTCGCCATCGGATCGATCACCGCACCAGCACCCGGGCGACGCGCACGGCACCGACCTCGTCCACGGCCTGCACCAGGTAGAGGCCCGGTGCATCCGGGTCCAGCATGACCGGGCTTGCGGTGCCCACCGGGCGCACCCTTGCGCACAGTCGCCCCTGCGCGTCGAACAGGGACAGCAGGCCCACCGGCCCGGAGGCCCGCACGCTCAGCCGTCCCTGCTCGACCACCACGACCAACCCTTGGTCCGCACCGGCGTCCCGGACGCTTTGAGAACCGTTGACACACGCACCGAAGAGCGTGAAAGGCAGCGTGTTAACGGTCCCGCCTGAAAGGAACGGTTCAGCCAAGGTGGAGGTGCCTGGGGCGCCCGCGCTCACCCCGTATTGCAACTGCCCGCCCAACGGTGTCGGATGCGTCATGGTCAAGGTGTAGGCACCGGGAGGCAGGCAGACCGTCGCACTGTCCGCTTGGAGCGCACCAAGCACCAGGTTGCCGGAAGCCACGGCGTTCCCGCCCCCGTCCTCCAGCCCCCACGCGATGGACCCGTTGACCATAGCCCCGCCGAAGTTGCCCAAGTGCACCGACACCGGTACGCAAGGGTCGGCCGGACAGAGGTCCACGATCAACGGCCATTCACAGGCCAGCGTATCGAAGAAGTAGGTCCACAGGTGCAGGCTGGCCTGGAAGGGACCGGGCGGCATCGAGGTACCGGGATGCAGCGCCAGCGCATGCACCTGGGGTGCGGTCCCGATGCCGAAATAGTTGGGCACCTCCACGGCCAGCGTATCGCCCTGACCATCGAGCAGCACGAACGTCGGATAGTTGAAGAAAGCGCCACCCGGGTTGGCCACCACCACGTCGATCCTTCCGGTGTCGAACGGCGCCCATTGCAAGGGGAACAGGTCCAGGCTGTCGCAGCCCGTGGCTGCGGTCCCACCGGCGACGATGAAGGTGTGTTCGGGCTGCGGGGCGAAGTCGCTGGCGAAGGTGCCGTCGATCACGATCGTGTACGTGCCGGCGGGCAAGGGCCCCACCAGCACCTGTTCGGTGTGGGGCACGATCACGGCCAGGCCGCCCGGGTCGGCGGCGACCACCTGGATGGTGACGATGTTGCCTACGGCGCTTGCGGTGGCGCTCACGACATAGGCGCCGCTACTGCTCAGCCCTCCGGAAAGTGCGATCGTGATGTTGTCCTGCGGGGTCGGGTTGGCGGGCAGCACCGCAAGGTGGTCGATGTAGAAGTAGGTCTGTGCCATCCCGGCCAGGGAGGTGGCCAGCGACAGGGCGGTCAGGAACTTGCGCATGGCATGGTGGTGTGTCGATAGGACGTGCTTCGCCGGGGCAGCGCTGCTCCCGGGGCTCGCAACCATGACGAAGGAAGGGGCCTGCCGGTGGTATGGCCGATCAGCGCCGACCCTACGGCCGTGGATGGTCGCGCAGGGTGCCCGTTATGACGCACGAAGGCCCCCGGAGCGCTCCGGAGGCCTTCGTCATTCCAGTGGATCCGGATCAGCGGACCACCAGCCGTTCGATGGTCTGGCGTTCGCCCTGGCCGATCCGCAGCACGTAGGCGCCCGGTGCCAGGCCGGACACGGACAGATCGGCCACGCTTCCGTCCGCGGCAGGGGCGTAGCGCTCCTGCAGGACCAGCCGGCCATCGCTCGCCATCACATGGACATCGACCGCCTGGTCCAGGTCCCAGCCGTCACCTTGCAGGGCGATGTGCACCGGCGCACCCTCCGTGGGGTTCGGCCACACCGTCGCTTGCGCGGTGCCGAGCAGCTTGCCCTGGCCGTCGTTCTGCGGGCTGGTACCGATGGCCACCCAACAGGTGGGGCCCCAGTTGCACCAGCTCTGGCCCGTGTCGTAGCTGATCCGGACCCTTACGTTGTAGGTGTTGCCGGCCACCAGGGGTTGGGTCATCCAGTTGAGGATCACCCCCGAGGTGGGGAGCGAGATCCGACGCAGGTAGCCGCTGCCCGAATGGGTGAACTCGAACTGGTAACGGTCGGCACTGGTGCGCTTGTACGCGTACAGGCGATCGCTGCCGCCGAAGGTCTTGGTCACCCCGCAGGAGAACTTCGGGTCGTTCGGGCGGTCCACCAGGCGCGTGGTGTTGCAGGGCGGTTTCTGCGGGTTGAAATACACGCGGCAGGCGGGGCCGAACTCCCGGTACGTCCCGGCGATCTTGGCACGGATGCGGACGTTCAGCCACTGGTTCACCGGCACCGGCAGGGTCTGCAGCCAGGCATAATTCAGGTAGGAGGCCCGCTCGGGATCGTTCGAGTCCCAGCCGTTGTACGAGCCGTTGTGTATGAACACCCTGCGGGAGTAACTGCCGTTGGGGTCGAACAGCCAGAACTGATAACCATAGTTCACGTTCTGCCCGGCGAGCGGCGTTCCAGGCAGGTGGGCGGCCACGACAGCGGGCTCGGGGTGCGCGATGAGCAGGTTGCCGTAGATGAGGTCACCACGGTCGCAGAGCGCCTCGATCAGGCGGTCGGGGCCGATCGGCAGGCAGAACGGCGCCCCGTTGGCCACCGTGCTCAGCGATCCGAAGTCCCCGTTGGCCCGGTTGTCGATGATCCGTTCCCCGTTCACATCGTACAGGATGTAGTATCCATTGGGGTTCATGCCGTCGCCGAAGCTGTCGAACACCCGCAGGTTGTAACAGCCGGCATCCACGCAGCAGTTCAGGTTGAGCAGGGTGTTGGGAGTGTATCCTCCTCCGGAGCAGATGGGGACCGATTGCCCGGCGGCGGTGATCTCCCAACTGGTCTGTGAGGCATCCACGTCGGTGCGCAGGGTGAGCGTGAGCTGTTCACTGCACTGGGCCTGTACCAGCGGTACTGTCCAAACGGTCAAAAGAGCGGTGAGCAAGGTGTTCCTGTATCCCATGGCGGAATTTCTTGCCCCACAATTTACCGCGCCTCGAGGGGGGCTGTCCAGCCGCCCTGGGCTTGTTTTCAACACAACACTCGTGATCATCGCCGCGACCCGGGCAGGGAGGGCGAACGCACACGATGGCCGGGGAACGCCCGGCTCAGTCCAGCGAATAGTGCTTGGCGTCGGCGGCACCGTTCACCAGCACCTCGGTGACCGTGAGGGTCATATCCATCGGCCCCTTCTGGAGGATGAGGTGCGGGAAGAGCACCCCCTTCACCTCGCGGTAGTCCTTCAGGTCCGTAATGACCTTCATGTTGCCATCCGGAGTGGCCTTCATCTCCTCCCGCCGCAGTTTCAAGCCGGAGGCCACGCTGTAGTATTCCGAGAAGGTGGAACCCATGTCGGTGAGCACGGTGATCTTGTAGGCCTGTTCCCCATCCACCTGAACGGTTCCAGGGAGCACCATGCGTCCGATCTTCGGGTAGTGCAGTTCGGGGAAGGGCGGGGCGTTCATTTCCATCTCCTCGAGCTCCATCTCGATGATCTCCTCGGATCCGCCAGGGCCGTTGCGCCGGGCACGGGTGCCGTCACAGCGCACCTGTTGCAGCAGCATCGTGCCGCTGCGCATCTCCATGGCGTACCGGTCGGGTTCGGCATTCCATTCGGTGATGGTGACGGGCATGCCCATGGCGGTGGTGGACATGCTGCGCTTCAGGCTGCGGACGGCCTCCACGGCCGTTCGCCCGCCGATGGCCTTGAAGTAGGCCTCGAGCACGGTCTGCGGTGTGACCCCGGCGGGCACCGGACCCAGTTCTTCGCGGAAGGGGTCGCCGTTCTCGTCCAGTTGCGTCACCCCGCGCTCGAAGCTGAGCGGCACCAGCTTGTTGCCCACGCGTTCCATGTCGCCCACCACCAGGATCGTGGCGTTGTCCGGATGCAGGAAGCGCTCGGCAGCGGCCTTCACGCTCGCCGCGCTCACCGTGTCCAGGCGCTTGAGGTAGTTGGTGTAGTGGTCCTTGGGCAGGTCGTAGAGGTAGGTATTGAGGGCGAAGCGCGCCACGGTGCGCGGGTCCTCCAGGGAGCGCGCGAAGCTGCCCGCCATGTAGCTCTTGGCCAGGGCCAGTTCGTCGGGGGAGACCCCGTTGAGCCGCATGTGCTCGAGCTCGAAGATCATTTCGCCGGCCGCACTGTCAGTGACCTCGGTACGCACGCTGGCCCCCGCGCTGAAGTGCCCGCAGTACTTGTCCGGATCGAGGCTGCTGTACGCTCCGTAGGTGTAGCCCTTGTCCTCGCGCAGGTTCTGCATCAGGCGGGCGTTGAACACGCCTCCGCCCAGGATGGTGTTCATGACCTGGCCGGCCTGGGCCATGGGGTCGTTGGGCCGCAGCTCCACCGGGTACACCACGCGCAGCACGGACTGCGGGGCGCCAGGGCGGTCCACCACGGCCACACGCCGCACTTTGTGCGGCCGGGGCGTCTTGGTGGGCCGGATCACCGGACCCAGGCCGTCCACCATTTCGCGGCCGTCGGCATCCAGCGTGCCCGCCACCGGTGCGGGCCGCCAGGAGGCGAACCGTTTCTCGGCGGCGGCACGGGCCTCCTGCTCGGTGAGGTCGCCCACCAGCACCAGAAAGCCCTTCTCGGGCCGGAAGAAACGCTTGTAGTAGGCCTCCAGGTGCTTGCGCTCCACCTTGGCGACGCTCTTTTCGGTGGGCACCTCGCCGTAGGGGTAGCCCTTGCTGAAGGTGAGCGCACGGCCCACCACGTCGGCGATGGCGTCCGGGTCGTCCTTGCGGCTCTGCAGCCCGCTCAGCATCCGCTTGCGCGCCTTCTCGAACTCGGCATCCGGGAAGGTGGGTGTGGTCACCACGGCCTGCACCAGCTCCAGCAGCGCGTCGTGGTTCTTCTTCAGGCAGGAGGCGTACACACCGTCGCTGGTGGTGCTCAGGCTGCCGCCGAGCTGGTCCACGCGGCGGTCCAAGGCCTCCTTGTCCAGGGAGGCGGTGCCGGCGGCCAGCATCTCGCCCAGCAGGTCCAGATACCCGGCCTTGTCCCCCTGCATCACGGGTTCGATGTCGAAGCGCACCTGCATGTTCACCATCGGCTGGCGGTGGTCCTCGACCAGGATCACCCGCATGCCGTTGGCCAGCAGGAAGGTGGTGTGCTGCCCCACGTTCACCGTGGGGGGCGGAGCGGGCCGGGGCGGTTTGCTGCGATCGACCTGGGCGTTCATCGGTACGGCATGGATCAGGGCGGCCAGGAACAGGCCGGCCACGGCGGTGTGGTGCATGAAGGGGCGCATCGTCACGGCTTCTGGTTCTTGGGCAGGTAGTGCAGCACGACGCGTGCCTGGGGTGTGAAATATTCCTTGGCCACACGCTGCAGGTCCTCGGCGGTCACGGCCATGTAACGGTCCAGCTCCTTGGAGGCCATGTTCGCATCACCGAGGAAGGTGTAGGCGGTGGCCAGGTTGGAGGCCACGCCCGCCACCCGGCTGTTGTCCCGCGCGAACTCGGTCTCCAACTGGGCCTTGAGCTTGGCGAGCTCCTCCTTGTCCACCGGCGTGTCGCGCACCCGGGCGAACTCGGCATCCATGGCCTTCTCCAGGTCGGCCGCCGCCACACCCATGTTGGCGATGGCGAAGGCGATCGAAAGCCCGGGATGCTCGAAGGGAAGGCTGAAGGCACCCACGTAAAGGGCCTTCTGTGCCCGGTCCTTGAGCTCCACATTGAGGCGGGAGCTGTTGCCGTTGCTCAACAGGCGGTTCAGCATGTCCACCGCGTAGAAATCGGCCGTGCCGTACGCCGGGATGCGGTAGGCCTGCACAACGGCCGGCAGCTGCACCTGGTCGTACACCGTGTCGCGCACCTCCCCCTTCAGCGGAGGCTCCACCACGGAGGGCCGCACGATGTCCTTGCCCCGGGGGATCCCCGCGAAATACTTCTCGACCAGCTTCTCCACCTGGTCCACGTTCACATCGCCGGCGATGACGAGCACGGCGTTGTTGGGCACGTAGTAGGTCTTGTAGAACTCGAGGTAGTCCTGCTCGCTCGCCGCGTTCAGGTCCTCCATGAAACCGATGGTGGGCCATTGGTAGGGGTGCACCGTGTAGGCGCGCTTCAGCACCTCGATCAGAATGCTCCCGTAGGGCTGGTTCTCGTACCGCTGGCGCCGTTCCTCCTTCACCACCTCACGCTGCGTGCCGATGCCCTTGGCATCCACCTTGGCGTGCAGCATGCGCTCGCTCTCCAGCCACAGGCCCAGCTCGAGCTGGTTGCTGGGCAGCACTTCGTAGTAGTAGGTACGGTCGCCCGTGGTGTTGGCGTTCAGCACCCCGCCGGCCTTCTCCACATGCTTGCTGAACTCGCCGCGACCGATGTTGGCCGAGCCCTCGAACAACAGGTGCTCGAAGAAATGCGCGAAGCCGCGGCGGTCCGGCCGTTCATCCTTGCTGCCCACGTGGTACATGACGCTCACGGCCACGATCGGCGTGGCATGCTCCTCATGCACGATGACGTGCAGGCCGTTCCCGAGATCGAATTCCTTGAACGCAATGGCGCTCTTCTGCGCGGCGAGCGATGTGGCGAGCATGGTGGCCAGGAGGAGGATGGATGTTTTCCGCATGCCGGTGGGGCTTGGGTGCGCACCGCGCCGGAGCCGGGTCCGGTGGGCGGCGGGCAAAAGTAGAGGCTATCTCAAAAACCCGTTGGGCTGCACGAGGGTCTTTCGCGCCCATGCTTCGCAGTGAAATGGCTTACAGAGCTACCGGCCATGCTCGGTTCTCACATCTCACCTGAACGCGCAATGGGTGCCTCGGCGTGGTGCTTGGGCATGGCCTGCCGCACGATGGGACCCCGTGGAGGCCCGGACCACCGGTCCTACCGCGTTCGGGCTTGACAGGTTCGTTTGGCGCACGCTAATTTCGTCGAACAAAATCGCAGTTTTATCGATAAAATGAGAGGTTCCATCGTACTGACCATGCCCCCTCAACGCGTTGCGGCCACCCACCCGGCCCTCACCCCCACCCTGCTGGACCTGCTGACGGACCTGGACCGCCGCTTCGGTGCGCGTGCCCAACGGCTGCTGGAGGAACGGCGCGAGCGACGGGCGCGCATCGCCACCGGGGAGGTGGCGCGGCTGGTGGACACGCAGCATGTCCGCCGGAACCATTGGACGGTGGAACCTGTGCCCGCGAACTGGATGGAGCGGCGGGTGGAAGTGCTGGGACCGGCGGACCGGCGGAGCATCATCGAAGGCCTCAACACCGGCGCCAAGGCGTATGTGGCCGACCTGCACGATCTGGCCGCGGGCCGCAGCGGCCGCTCGATGGAAGCGCACCGGGCCATCGGCCGGGCCGCGAAGGACCGTCTGAGCTGCATCGTTCCCGAGGAGGGGCGCATCCGGCTGCGCGGCACGGCCCGCACCCGCCTGGCGGTGGCGCTCCGGCCACTGGGCGTCACCGAGGGCCTGGTGCGCCACGGTGGCCGGCCGGTGCAGGCGGGTCTGTTCGATGCGGCCATGCTCCTGCACCACCACGGCCAGGCCCTGTTGGACCGGCAACGGGGCGTGCACGTGTACCTGCATGATGTGCAGGGCCACTTGGAAGCACGCTGGTGGAACGACTTGTTCGATGCCTTGGAGGAAGCCTGTTCCCTGGAGCGCGGAAGCATCCGGGCCACCGTCTTCGTGGACAACGTGATCGGCGCCTTGGAAGCCGAGGAGGTCCTGTTCGAGCTGACTCCGCATTCGGCCGGGCTGGCCTTGGACAACGCGGCCTATGTGGCCGATCACATCGCGCTGTTCACCGGCCGCGACAACGGGGTGTTCCCCGATCGCGAGCGTTTCGGCATGGACTGCGGGCTGTTGGAGGCGCTGGCCCGCATGGTGATCGGGGTCTGCCATCGCCGGGGCGCGCATGCCCTGGGCACCCCCGGCCACGGATTGCCGCACACCGACCCCGGCCGCCCCAAGCCCGCGCTGCTCGAAATGCTCAAGGACAAGGAGCACGAGGCCGCCTTGGGCATGGACGGCACCCTGATGGCGCATCCCGAATTGGTGAACGCCGCGATGACCGAGTTCAACAAGCACATGGGGTCCAGCCATCAGTTCACCGTGCAACGGCGGGAGGCCATCGCTGTGCCGGACCTGTTGACCAGGCCCGAGGGCGACATTTCGGTGGACGGCCTGGTGCGTGCGATACGGACCGGATTGTTGGGGCTGTCGGCCATGGAGAACGGGATCTCGCGGATCGAGCTCGACGGGCGCACGCACGACCGCAGCAGCGTACGCCTGGCCCTGGCCCTGTTATGGCACTGGTCCGTGGCCGACAAGGGGCGGATCAGCGCCTCGGGGCTGGACATCCACGACGACCTGATCGGCTTTCTGGTGAAGAAGGAGGTGGAGAAGCTGTACGTGCGGCCGGGTGCGCCGGAGCGCAGTGTGCTGGAGCGGGCCGGCGAGCGGCTGTGCGCGCTGGTGCTGGGCACCGATCCCCCGGCGTCGGTCTGATACCACTTCGCACTAAGGAGTAGGCCGATCTACTCGGTCTTTTTCCACATGACATCTCCGTCGTGATCGTTCCGTAGCACCGGCCCTCGGTAGCTCCGCTCCCTGCGGTCCACGCCTTCGGCGTTGCAACGACCCCGCCGTATCGTCCTGCGAAAAAATCCCTTCGCAGCTCTAGCCTACGCCTTAATGCGAAATGGTATGATATCCTTCGGACATCCCGTTCCAGCCGATCCGCCGGTGCTAGTTGCGCATGCCTTCACCGGGAGGTCTGTTCCGTAGGCCGCACCACGCAACAGGTCCCCGCACCGGCCGGTGATACAACAAGGGCGCTTCCTCGGTCGCGCTTGAATGACCCCATGGTTTGAGGTCCACCGTGCCGCAGCGCCTATTTTGGCGACCATGAACGCGCAATGGATCGCGACCTCGCTGCGGCTGCCCATGGATGGCGAGCGTGTGCTGTGCTGGGTGCCGGGGCACCGGGTGTACCTGCCGGGCAAGAGCGGCGCCACCGAGCTTCGGGAGGCGGTGATCCTGCGGTTCCTGCGGGACCACTTCGTGCACAACCCGAGCCGCACGGGCCGGGCCACCGCCCCGCATCTGTGGGCCGGGGAAGGCAACAGCAATCAGTTCTTCGAAGCGGTGACCCATTGGCAGCCGCTGCCCACGGGCCCGACGCCTCAGCGTCCCTGCTGATCGTTCGGCACGATCTCCAGCAGCTCCACCTCGAACAGGAGGGTGCTGTTGGGGGGCAGGTCGCCGCCGGGGCCGCGGCTGTTCCCGTAGGCCAGACCGGCCGGGATGAACAGCTTGTAGCGCGAACCCACCGGCATCAGTTGGATGGCCTCGGCCCATCCGGCGATCACGTTGCCCACGCCGAACATGGCCGGCTGGCCCCGCTTGTAGGAGCTGTCGAACTCGGTGCCGTCCAGCAGCGTGCCGCGGTAGTTCACCTTCACCACGTCCTGGGCCGTGGGCTTGGGCCCCGATCCGGCCTGCAGCACCTCGTACTGCAATCCGGAGGCCGTGGTGATGACGCCCGGCTTCTTGCCGTTCTCGGCCAACCAGGCCTCTCCTTTGCGCAGGTTCTCCTCGCCCTCCTTCTGCTCGCGCTCCATCACCTTCTTCTGCACGGCCAGCATGTAGGTCTGCACCAAGGCCCGCACGTTCTCCGCGCTGATCCGCTCGGCGCTGTCCAACCCGTCGCGGATGCCCATGGCCATGGCGTCCACGTTCAGCGAATCCAGGCCGCTCTGCTTCATGTTGTGGCCGATGTCGGCGCCGATGCCGTAGCTCACCGAGTCGATGTTGGTCTTCAAGGGGGCGTTGCGGCCCTTCTGGCCGGTGACCTCGTTGGAACAGGCCGTGAACAGCAGGACGACCAGGGCGGTGAGCAGGGAGCGGAGGATCATGGGTGGTTCTCGGATGGGGCGCGAAGATAGGTCGCCGCCCCGGCCGGTCCCGACCTGCCCGACGCTTGCCCGGGACCGGTCGCGCTGCGCTCAGCCCCGTTCGGCCTCCGGTCGGCGCCGCGGATCGTTGCCCGAGGTCCTGCCCTCGCCCGCCAGCAGGGACCGTAGGGTGCGGTGGTAGCGGGCGAAGCGCGCCAGGTCGCTGTGGTGCCCGGTGGGGAATAGATGGATCCGCCGCTCCACCTCACCGGGGATGCTCGCATACAGCTTCATGGCGCTGGCCACGGGCACCACCGCATCACGTTCGCCGTGGAAGATGTGCACGGGGCACCGCACGTTGCGGATGGCCAGGTCGTTGGCGAAACGGTACTTCAGGAGCCAGCCGTAGGGCAGCCAGCGGAAGTAGTGCCGCGCCGGATCGATGAGACGGGCGAAGGGCGACTCCAGGACCAGGCACCGCGGTCGGCGTTGCGCGGCCACGGGGACCGCGAGGGCACTGCCGAGGGACCGTCCGTACACCACGATCCTTTCCTCCGGCCAACGTTCGCGCAGGTGGTCGTACCACAGCATGGCGTCGGCCAGCAGGGCCTGCTCACTGAGACGGCCGGCGCTCTTGCCGTAGCCCCTCGGTTCGGGCATCAGCACGGCATGTCCCGAGCGGAGGAAGCGCGGCGCACGCTTGCCCCAACGGCGCAGGGTGCCGCTGTTCCCGTGGAAATAGAGCACCACGCCCACGGCCTCATGCGCCGGGAAGAACAGGCCATGCAGCTGGGCCCCGTCGCAGCCCCTGATCCAGCGCTCCTCGAAGTCGAAGGCGAAGCGGAACCGGTGGTTCCGCGACAAGGGTCGGCGCACGAAGATCAGGCGCTCCTGAAGCAGGTAGTACACCAGGCAGAGCACCGCATAGGCCGCCGCCAGGGTCGCCAGGAGGGTCAACCACGTGAGCATCGCACGAAGGTACCCGCCGCCCGGGGCTGTGGTGAGCGGTCACTCGGCGGTGGCCAGGGCCTCGCTCTCGTACACCTCGCGCGAGCAGCTTTCACCGTTCTTGAAGTAGAACACGCCGCCCCACTTGTGGGCGATGCGTTTGAACTCGGTGCTCACCCCTTGCCTTTCCAGGCGGATCACGGTCATCACCTTGTTGGCCTCCACGACCAGTTCCTCCTGCCGCACCACCTCCTGCACTGGCTCCGGCACGATCGGTCGCTCTTCCACGCCCGGCCGGGCTTCGGCCGGATGTACCGGTGAGGCTTCCTCGCCGGCCACCGGGGTTTGGGAACGCCGGCCATCCTCGCCGCTCATGGCCTGGGCCGTGAGCGCATTGCGGGTGATCCTGGGGGCGGGCGGAGGTGGGGGCGGATCCTCTTTCCTGGCCACGGCCTCCTTCTTCGGTGGCGGGGCCGGCTCGGCCTTGGCCCGGGCCGCCGCCTTGCGTTCCTCCTGCGCCTTGCGGGCTTCCTCGGCCTTGCGGGCCTCTTCCGCCTTCCGCTCGGCCTCGGCCCGTCGCGCAGCCTCGGCTTCCTCGGCCGCCTTGCGCTTGGCCTCCA
>JABWBQ010000098.1 GCA_013360395.1 Flavobacteriales bacterium | reverse complement strand
CGGGCAACCGAGGTGACCAGACCCACCGGCTTGGGGCTGCCCGCCACGGTGAGGGTCGCGCCCCGCTGCGGCAGCACCGTCCCGTCCACTGCCAGCCGGCGCAGCAGCCGGTTGGCATGCCCGCGGTCGCGCATCCGGGCGACTACCTCCTGGCCGGGATAGCAGCCCTTGGTATGGCTCAGCGCTTCGGACAGCTCCGCTTCCAGGGGCAGGTAGTCGGGCGTCAGCTCGGCGCCCCAGCGGGGTCGGCCGGCCTCCAGCCGCAAGACCTCGGCGGCCCGCCAGCCAAACGGCCGCGCTTCTGCCCGCAACCCCTCCCACAGTTCCGCGGCCCGCTCCAGCGGTGCAAACAGGTCGTACCCCGCGGGGCCAAAGTCGTCGGTCCGGGCCACCATCAGGCTATCCTTGGCGGCGACGCCGTAGCGTGACAGGCTGCTCACCTCCAAGCCCGTCAGGCGGCGCAGCAGCGCCGCCGCCGCCGGGCCGTGAACTCCTAGCTGGCAGAGCTCCTGGCGGCGGTCGGTGACGGTGACTTGGTCGCCAAAGAGCACGTAGCCGCGCAGCACCTCGAGCAGGCCATCGGCGGTATCAAAGGCGGTCTCCAGCAGCAGGGAGTCGGCCAGGGCGTAGACCCGCAGGTCGCAGGTGATGCGCCCCTTGGTGGACAGCAACAGCGCCCGGCAGCCTTCGCCCGGCTGCAGCGCGGCGGTCTCGTTGCTGACGATCTTGTTGAGCCAGCGCCCCCGGTCTGGACCGCCGACGGCAAGCCGGCCACGGATGGTCTGGTCGATCAGGCCGACATGGCGGTGGACGGCGTCAATCTCGGCGGGGATGTCGCCGTAGTGCGCGGCGGTGGTCCACCCCGCCAGGGAGATAGTTTCCACCGGCGCCGCGAGAGGGAGCAAGGGGCTGGTCTGCATGGTGACTGCTGCCGTCGGCCGGCCGGTCGCCGGCGCTACTACTCTGACGCGCTCGACTCGCGCCGGGCGATATCGAGCAGGCGGTGGGCGGTCAGGTAGTCGGTCACCAGGACGTTCATGAGTCCGAGGCGAAGGGCGCTGAAGATGGCTTCCACCCGCTCGGGGTCGCCGCCAGCCACCGCCACCACGCTCCGCTCGCGGTCGGCGGCGAGCTCGCGCAGGCGGGTGAGCGGCAGGCCGAGCAGGGTCACCCCGGGTACGTCCACCGCTCCATCCGGGCCGAAATACCAGCCGCAGATCTCGCCGATCGCGCCGCATTCGTCGGCCAGGCGGGATAGTTCGGCGCGGTCGACCCGCTCGCTCTGCAGCAGCGTCGACTGCCGCATCTCGCGGCGGCCGTCGGGACGCGTCAGGTAAGGGCACGAGATGCTGGTCAGCACCACCGTGGTGTCGTCGTGCAGTTTGCGCAGCGGCTCGGCCACCAGGGGCATGCCGCGCAAGACCGCGGCCTCTTCGGCGGTCACTACCGCCGGGGCGGGTATCCACTCGTAGTTGCCGGCGTACAGCCGGGCCAACTCCTCGGCCAGGCGGTTGGCGTCGTAGGGGTACTCACGGCTGCGGAGGTAGCCCAGCATGGGCAGGACTTCGAGGTTGGGCAGCGGCCGCGACGGCCGGATGCGGCGGATGACGGCGTCAATCATCTCGCCCCGCGCTACGGCCACCACCGCGTCGCCGCGCCGACGGCGGCTGGTCAAGAGGTGGTCCACCAGCATGGCGGCCCGCTCTGCCAGTTCGTCCGAGACCGCCCGGCGGGCAGCCACCTGGGAGGGGTCCAGCGCCTCGGCACGGGAGGAGGTCAGGAGCGCTTCGCGGAGGGTGGGGAAGCGCTCGACCAGCGCCAGCTCGAGGTCATGGAGGAAGGCGTGGCCCTTGGGCTGGAGCACCCGCACCTGAACATAGCCCATCTCGCGGGCCATCGCCAGATAGCGGGCCACGGTGGGGCGCGAGACTTTGAGCACCCGCGCCACCTCTTCCTGCTTCAGCCCCTCCTCGAAGTGCAGGCGGGCTGCCTCAAAGACCACGTCGAACCGCTCGGCCATGCCATCATCCTGCGGCATGCTTGGCGCCCAGAAGACCGCTTTCCTCCCACGGAGGAGTCAACCCGGCGGCACCGAAGAAGGGCGACCGCAGGCTCCAAGGAGTTGTTCATGTCGAAGCATCGTCTCGCCCTGATTGGCTGTGGCGGGATGTCCCGTTCTCACGCCAGCCGCTTTTTCGCGCTGGCCGACCGCCTCGAGATCGCCTACACCGTCGATATCGACGAGGCGCGCGCCGCCGCCGCCGCGGAGATCCTCACCGGCGCCAAGCCGGCGACCGACTACCGCGCCGTGCTCGACGATGTCGAAGCCGCGCTGCTGGTGCTGCCGCACCATCTCCACCACCCGGTGACCCTCGACTGCCTCGCCGCTGGGAAACACGTCCTGGTCGAGAAGCCGATGGCCAACACCGAGGCGGAGTGCCTTGAGATGATCGAGGCGGCGAAGCAGGCCGACCGCACCCTGATGGTGGCCTACTGCATGCGCTTCCACCCGCTGGTGGCCAAGATGAAGGAGCTGCTGGACCAGAAGTACCTGGGCGAGGTCTTCCAGGTCTCGATTTGGACCGAGCAGCATACCCAGTTCCCTGCCGACCACTGGGCCTCCAGCGCCAAGACCCTGGGCGGCGGGCAGCTCTTCAGCCACGGTTGCCACTACATTGATATTCTGCTCTGGTACCTGGGCGCCCCGCTCCGCGGCTTCCATCTCGGCACCAACTATGGCACGCCCTGGATGGAGCGCGAAGGCACCAGCAACGTCACCATGGAGTTCGAGAGCGGCGTGCTGGGCTACCACTTCGGCACCTGGGGCGCCAAGGGCTCGCGGCTGCGCTACTCGTTCCACGCCCACTGCACCGACGGTATGATCGAGGCCGATATCACCGGCAGCAAGCTCCGCTCGATCGTCGGCGGTGAGGAGAAGGTCCTGCTGGAGTGCGAGCCTGGGAAGCATACCGAAGGCGAGATGGCGCACTTCCTGGACTGCCTCGAGACGGGTCAGCAGCCGCTCACCAGCCCCGAGGACAGCCTGCAGGGCTTGCGGGTCATCTGGCGCATGTACGAAGCCGAGGAGCAGAACCGGCTGGCCGATCTCCGCGGCCTCGGTCTGGTCTCCAGCCCGGCGCCGGCCTGAGAGGAGTAGCGGCGTCCCGTCCCCCGGGGCGGGGCGCCCGCCCCATGCGCCAGGAATCCATCGCCGAGATCATCGCCCGGCTGGCCGACCCTTGGAAGCCCACCCGCAACGAGGCGGCCGAGTTGCTGGCCGCCCGCGGGAGCGAGGTCATCGAGCCCCTCCGGGCCATCCTGCTGGCCGACGACCCCGATCCAGACCTGGCCCACTATGCCTTGTGGGTGCTCGATCAGATCGATGACCCCGCCGCCAGCGACCTGGCCGAAGCCTACTGGGAGAAGCACGGCTAGGTCCCGCGGCGAAACGCTAGGCTTCGACCCGGATGCTGATGTCGCCTACGATAATCTTGCGGGCGTCGCCGGCAGCGTCTTCGACCCACAGCGCGCCGTGCTCGTCCACGGTCGCGGCTCGGCCGCTCCAGGCCCCGTCGGGAGCCTCCACCTGCACCGCCCGGCCGACCGTAGAGTCTAAGGCGAGGTATTGCTGGCGCAGCTTCTCCACCCCGCCTTCCAGCAGCACCTGGTAGCCGGCGCGATAGTGCTCGACCACATCGTTCAGCAGTTCGTCGGCCGGCCAGGGCTTGCCGGTGGCAAGCTGCAAGGAGGTCGCGCTCTCGGCCAGCTCACCGGCAAAGTCGCTGGCTTCCTGGTTGACGTTGAGGCCGATGCCCACCACGGCATGGCGCACCAGGCCACCCTGCAACTCGTTCTGGATCAGGATGCCCGCCACCTTGCGCGGGCCCACCAGCACGTCGTTGGGCCACTTGACCTGCACATCCTGCAGGCCGCTGCGCAGCAGCGCATCGCGCACGGCCAGCGCCGCGAACTGCGCCAGCACGAACTGGTGCCCGGCCGCAAGCCCGGCGGGCCGCAGCACCACGCTGAAGGTCAGGTCCAGACCGGGCTCGCTGTGCCACGACCTGTCGCGCTGGCCCCGCCCCTGTGTCTGCTCATGGGCCAGGATGACCGTGCCGTGCTGCACTTCCGTCAGCCGCAACAGATCGGCAGCATGCTTGTTGGTGCTGTCCACGGTGGCCAGCTCGATGCGCACCGACCCGATCATGGTCCACAGGCGCCCGACCCCTGCGACCTTCGGCGGCGGCGGGGGAACTTGCTACCTTTGAACGACCAAGATACACCGGATGAAGAAAGCGCAGGGCGCGGGGAACAGCGCCCGCTTGGTGGATGCCGTGATCCATGGCATCCAGGAGGTGAAAGGCAAGGACATCGTGCGCATCGACCTGCGGGGCATGCCCAACCGGGTGTGCGACCAGTTCGTGGTGTGCCACGGTGACTCGGCCACCCAGGTGGAGGCCATCGCCGGCTCGGTGGAGAAGTTCGCCCGCGAACGCGCCGGCGAACGCCCCTGGCACAGCGAGGGCCTGCGCAACGCCGAGTGGGTGCTGCTCGACTTCGTGGACGTGGTGGTGCACATCTTCCACCGCGCCAAGCGCGAACACTACGGTCTGGAGCACCTCTGGGCCGATGCCGCCAGCCAACGCTACGACAACGTGGCCTGACGAACACCGGACCGGAACGTGGAACAACCGAACGAACGCCCCAGGACCGACAAGGACCGCCCCCGGCGATCCTTCAACTTCTACTGGATCTACGGCATCATCATCGTGGTGATCCTGTCGATCAACCTCTTCACCATGGGCGGCGGCATGGTGGAGATCGAGCCCACCGAGTACAGCACCTTCGTGGCCGCCGGCGACGTGGACCGCGTGGTGGTGGTGAACGACGAGGTGGCCCATGTGTTCATCAAGAAGGACAGCCTGACCAAGGCCCCGCACAAGGACCGCATCCGCGGCAGCGTGATGGGCGGCACCAACGTGGCGGGCCCCCATTACGCCTTCAACATCGGCAGCATCGACGCCTTCCAGGAGGAGCTCAAGAAGGACTATGCCGAACAAAAGGTGCGCTACAGCTTCAAGCACCAGGAGAACTGGGGCCGCGAGATCCTGCAGTGGGTGCTCTTCGTGGCCATCATGGTGGCCATCTGGATGTTCATCATGCGGCGCATGGGCGGCGGCGCAGGGCCCGGTGGACAGCTCTTCAACATCGGCAAGAGCCGCGCCCAGCTCTTCGAGGCCGGCAAGAGCACCAACGTCACCTTCAACGATGTGGCCGGCCTGGACGAGGCCAAGGAGGAGCTGCAGGAGATCGTGGACTTCCTGAAGAACCCCAAACGCTACACCGACCTGGGCGCCAAGATCCCCAAGGGCGCCCTCCTGGTGGGGCCACCGGGCACCGGCAAGACCCTGCTGGCCAAGGCCATCGCCGGGGAGGCCAACGTGCCCTTCTTCAGCCTCAGCGGATCGGACTTCGTGGAGATGTTCGTGGGCGTGGGCGCCAGCCGGGTACGCGACCTCTTCAAGCAGGCCAAGGAGAAGGCCCCGGCCATCATCTTCATCGACGAGATCGACGCCATCGGCCGCGCCCGCGGACGCAGCATCAGCATGGGCGCCAACGACGAGCGCGAGAACACCCTCAACCAGCTGCTCACCGAGATGGACGGCTTCGGCACCAACACCGGGGTGATCCTGATCGGGGCCACCAACCGCGCCGACGTGCTGGACCGCGCCCTGCTGCGCCCGGGCCGCTTCGACCGCCAGATCTTCGTGGACATGCCCGACCTGAACGGCCGCATGGCCATCTTCAAGGTCCACCTCAAACCCCTGCGCCTCGACGCCGACGTGGACGTGGAGTTCCTGGCCAAGCAGACCCCGGGCTTCAGCGGCGCCGACATCGCCAACATCTGCAACGAGGCCGCCCTCATCGCCGCCCGGAAGAAGAAGCAGACCATCGACCGCCAGGATTTCCTGGACGCCGTGGACCGCGTGATCGGCGGCCTGGAGAAGAAGAACAAGATCATCACCGCCGAGGAGAAGAAGGCCATCGCCTACCACGAGGCCGGCCACGCCACCGTGAGCTGGCTCGTGGAGCACGCCTCGCCCCTGGTGAAGGTCACCATCGTGCCCCGCGGACGCTCCCTGGGCGCCGCCTGGTACCTGCCCGAGGAACGCCACCTCACCACCACCGACCAGATGCTGGACGAGATCTGCGCCGCCCTCGGCGGACGGGCCGCCGAGGACATCATGTTCGGCCAGGTGAGCACCGGCGCCCTCAGCGACCTGGAGAAGGTGACCAAGCAGGCCTACGCCATGGTGACCATGTTCGGCCTCAACGACCGCGTGGGCAACATCAGCTACTACGACAGCAGCGGCCAGAACGAGTTCGGCTTCGGCAAGCCCTACAGCGAACGCACCGCCCAGGTGATCGACGAGGAGGTGAGCAAGATCGTGGAGGGCCAGTACCAGCGCGCCAAGCGCATCCTCACCGACAGCAAGGACAAGCTCACCGCCCTGGCCGCGCAACTGCTGGACAAGGAGGTGATCTTCAAGGAGGACCTGGAGAAGATCTTCGGCCAGCGCCCCTTTGAACGCCCCGCCCCGCCCACCACGAACGGCAACGGCTCCGCCACCGCCACTCCGGCAACCCCCACCGATGCCCCCCCTGCCGCACCGCAACAGGTCTGAGGGCCGGGCTCCCGTGTGGACCGTGGTGCATTCCGCGGGCCGCGCCGAGGCCGAACTTGTCGTGGGCCGCCTGCGCACCGAGGGCATCCCGGCCGTGCTGCTCGACCAGGGCTCCAGCGCCTACCCTTCCATGCTCGGCGAGGTGCGCGTGCTGGTGGACCGCGACCGTGTGCTCCAGGCCCTTCACCTGCTGCAGCAGCCCGCCCCGTGAACGAGGTGCTCGTGCGCAGCCTCACCGGGCTGGTCTATGTCGGCCTCACCGTGGGCGCCGCCCTCGCCGGGCCCTTCACCAGCCTGCTGCTCTTCCTGCCCGTCACCGTGATCGCCGCCGGCGAACTGCACCGCCTCCACTGGCGCGCCGACCACGACGCCCCGCCCGTGCTCTGGTCCCGGGTGCTGGCCGCATGCCTCTACCTGGCGGTGGCG
>JABWBQ010000097.1 GCA_013360395.1 Flavobacteriales bacterium | reverse complement strand
GCCGATCGGGTTGGGTACGGCCCGGAACGCTGGATCCCGGCCATCCTCCTCGCGCAGGCCCAACCACGCCGGGTCGCTGTCGTGGTAGCGCTTGCAGAAGAGGGGGAGGCCCCAGGTACCGAAATTGCTGTTCCCCATGTAGATGTACTCCCAGTTGATCGTCGGGCCAGTAAGGGTTATCGGCAATTCTGGAAGACGCAAGAGGGAGCCGCCGCCGGTATAGAGTCCTCGCAAATACAGTTTACCATCGGCTCCGAACAAGAGATTGTTTCCCGTGGTGTCCTCGCCCCAAGGTGAGAGCCCGGCGGATGAGCCGTCCTTTCCGAGCGCGCTCCGCGCGATCTCTGGATCCGGAAACCCTAGATCGTATTGGATGACAACGCTCTTGTTATATCCGCTGTCGCTGCGTGTTGTGTCCAAGAGGCACATGTAAGCATGGTTACTGCTCGGCTCGAGGTCCACCCCGCAGACGAAGTCCGCACGCATCCGGACCAACAGCGTATCGCCTGTGAAAATGTCGATGACGCGTGTGGCCGGCAGCAGTGCATCCGTGCGCAGTGAAACGGTGCCGGATGCCGGGTCGAACCAGTAGAGGGCCGCGGCAGCCGTGTCGGGGGTGTGGGCGTAGGCCATGATCAGTTGGTCCCCCATCACCGAGAAGCGCATGTCCCCGTGGTAGTCGGTGGAGAATTTCGCCAAGATGCCCGTGGGTCCGATCACGGGTCCTGTGTTGGAGATCACCGGGGTCTGCGCCAGCCCGGAGGCATTGAACAGGTACGCCTGGAAGGCGTCGGACCCATCGGCGTGCTGAAGCAACCAGTAGTCGGTGTTGTTGGCGTGCAGGGTGGCCGCCAGCTTGCCCGTGCAGCCGGTCATGTACCAGGTGGTGCCCGCGCCCACCACAGCACCGGCCCCGCCGTTGGCGTTCAAGTCCACCTCCACATGGCCGGCCTGCTTGGTGGCCTCGGTGGTGTTGACGAACACGGCGTAATGCTGCGTGGCACCGGGTTTGGGCAGGATGAGCAGGCTGGCCAGCTCGGCCGGCCAGCCGAGATCCTGTGCGCTGCCGCCTTGCACCAGGTCGAAGTTGGCGTTGTGGATGCCGGTCTCATCCACCACCAGGCTCAGGGCACCGTCCGGTTCGCTGATGCTGGCGCTGCGCTTGGTGATCGACCATGTGCAGGGGATCACGGTGGCCACCTCGTTATACAGGTTCAACCAGTAGTTGGAACCGAACAGTACGTTGTAATTCCGAGCTTGCCCGAACAGCGACGCGCTTACGAACAGCCCGGCGCACAGGACGAGGTGACGGACTACCATGGGTCCCGATCGATCTTGTTATTCGTACCGCCATCCCCTTCGACCCAGGCCCAATAGTCCGGGGCCAATGGCGGGTACGGGCACACTTGAACGGCATTGCTCCAGCCGCTTCCCGTGCAGGACCAGGTGGCCCACGTGGTGCCGCTCCACAGCTCGATCGAATTGATGTAAGTACCAGTGACCGTCACTGAAGCAGTGCCCAATGCCGGTATGCTCAAGCTCGTGGTGGAAGGCAATGTGGTGGCCGGGCAGTTGTTGCTGTGCTTGATGACAGCCACGTAGGGGCAGGTGGTGGCGTTGTCGATCCTGAACGTGGCTCCGGCCATGGGGGCGATGGGGCGGCCTGCGTGGAAGGCCGTGAGCAGGGTTGGCGGAAGGGCGGAAGGGCGGAAGCGCGTTCTCATGCCGTGATGCGTTTGCCCCGAAGTTAGTCATCCGTCATCTTCCTTCGACAGGGTGGTGGAAGATCATTTCGTGCGCCGTGTGGATCATGCCGATCCAAGGGTCGGGCAGGGCCGGGCTTCCGGTGGTGCCCCTGCCCTTGTCAATGGCCCCCTGGCGGATGTATAGCGATCCGCGCGACATGGGCAAGCTTCCAGGGCTTGTTAAATATCAACAAAACCCCCGTCGTTGTTGGGAAATGACCGATGCGGTCGCCCGCCGATCCGGTAACTTCGCAAGCCCTTCCCGACCGGGGAGGAAGAACCACAAGGAACATGCCCGAGACCGTCGTTGAAATGAGCGAAAAGAAGAAGGCCGCGACCACCTATTCGGCCGACAGTATCCAGGTGCTGGAAGGCCTGGAAGCGGTGCGCAAACGCCCCGCCATGTACATCGGTGACATCGGGGTGAAGGGCCTTCACCACCTGGTGTACGAAGTGGTGGACAACTCCATCGACGAGGCCCTGGCCGGGCACTGCGACACCGTGGAGGTGAGCATCACCCCCGGCAACGGCATCCGCGTGAAGGACAACGGCCGCGGCATCCCCGTGGACATGCACGTCAAGGAGGGCCGCAGCGCCCTCGAGGTGGTGATGACCGTGCTCCACGCCGGGGGCAAGTTCGACAAGGACAGCTACAAAGTGTCCGGCGGCTTGCACGGCGTGGGCGTGAGCTGCGTGAACGCCCTCAGCAGCCTGTTGCGTGCCGAGGTGCACCGCGATGGGAAGATCTACGAACAGGAATACAGCGAAGGCAAGCCGCTCTTTCCGGTGCGCGAGGCCGGGACCACGACCTACCGCGGCACCATCGTCAGCTTCCAGCCCGACCTGAGCATCTTCCAGGTCAGCGAGTACAACTTCGACACCCTGGCCGCCCGCCTGCGCGAACTGGCCTACCTGAACAAGGGCATCAAGCTCACCCTCACCGACGAGCGCCGCACCAACGAGGATGGCAGCTTCGTGAGCGAGACCTTCCACAGCGAGAAGGGCCTGGTGGAGTTCGTGAAGTACCTCGACGGCAACCGCCAGCCGCTGATCGAGGACGTGATCTACATGGAGGGGGAGAAGCAGGGCATCCCCGTGGAGATCGCCATGGTGTACAACGACTCGTTCAACGAGAACCTGCACTCCTACGTCAACAACATCAACACCCACGAGGGCGGCACGCATCTGGCGGGCTTCCGCAGCGGCCTCACCCGCACCCTGAAGAAATACGCGGACAGCAGTGGGGCCACCGGCAAGCTCAAATTCGAGATCGCCGGCGACGACTTCCGCGAGGGCCTCACGGCCGTGATCAGCGTGAAGGTGGCCGAACCCCAGTTCGAGGGCCAGACCAAGACCAAACTGGGCAACAACGAGGTGAGCGGCGCGGTGAACGTCGCCGTGAGCGAGATGCTCGAGAACTACCTCGAAGAGCACCCGCGCGACGCCAAGGCCATCGTGGACAAGGTGATCCTGGCCGCCCAGGCCCGCCATGCCGCCCGCAAGGCGCGCGAGATGGTGCAGCGCAAGGGCGCCTTCACCGGCGGAGGACTGCCCGGCAAGCTCGCCGACTGCCAAAGCAAGGACGCCGGCCAGAGCGAGCTCTTCCTGGTGGAGGGCGACAGCGCCGGCGGCACCGCCAAACAGGGCCGCAACCGCGAGTTCCAGGCCATCCTCCCGCTGCGCGGCAAGATCCTCAACGTGGAGAAGGCCATGCAGCACAAGATCCTCGACAACGAGGAGATCCGCAACATCTACACCGCACTGGGCGTGCACATCGGCACCGAGGAGGATTCCAAGGCGCTGAACATGGACAAGCTGCGCTACCACAAGATCATCATCATGTGCGACGCCGACGTGGACGGCAGCCACATCCAGACGCTGATCATGACCTTCTTCTACCGCCACATGCAACCGCTCATCGAGCGCGGCTGCCTGTACATCGCCACCCCGCCGCTGTACATGGTGAAGAAGGGCAAGGAACAGGTGTACTGCTGGACCGAGGCCGAACGCGATGCGGTGATCGAGCGCATGAAAGGGGCCGGCAAGGACGCCAGCGTGAACGTGCAACGCTACAAGGGCCTCGGTGAAATGAACGCCGAACAGCTCTGGGAGACCACCATGGACCCCGCCCGCCGCACCCTCCGCCAGGTCACCATCGAGAACGGCGCCGAGGCCGACCGCATCTTCAGCATGCTCATGGGCGACGATGTGCCGCCCCGCCGCGAGTTCATCGAGAAGAACGCGGTGTACGCCAAGTTGGACGTGTAATACCACTTCGCACTAAGGCGTAAGCCGATCTACTCGGTCTTTTTCCACATGACATCTCCGTCGTGATCGTTCCGTAGCACCGGCCCTCGGTAGCGGCGCTCCCTGCGGTCCACGCCTTCGGCGTTGCAACGACCCCGCCGTATCGTCCTGCGAAAAAATCCCTTCGCAGCTCTAGCCTACGCCTTAGTGCGAAATGGTATAAGTCGTCGGCCCCCGGACACCGGGACCGGAACGCGAGAGCCCGGCGCAGCGCCGGGCTCTCCGCTTGTGGTACCTGGCCCGCCGCCAAGGACAGCCCCGATCATCGTCGGGGTCCGACCGGAGGCAGGGGACGGAACCCGGACGGCCGTCCTGAAGGAAGTTCCGGTAGAGGCGGCAAGGCACGGATCACCCGGCCCGGGCCGGCTATTTCAGCACCGTCACGTGCCCGAAGATCTCCCGCTTCTCCTGGCCGTACAGCGAGGCGACCCGCAGGCGCCAGGGGTACACCCCGGTGACGACCGGGCCGCCCCCGTTGCCCACCGTGCCGTTCCAGCCCTCGGCCGGGTCCGTGCTGCTGAACACCACCTCGCCCCAGCGGTCGAAGATGAGCAGCTGGAACTCATCCTTGTCGATGTCGTTGCCGATCACCCGGAACACCTCGTTCAGCCCGTCACCGTCCGGGGTGAACGTGTTGGGCACGTACACCAGCAGCTCGTCGCGCACCTCCACCCATCGCGTGGTGCTGTCCGCACATCCCAGGATGTTGGCCACCACCAGGGTCACCGGGTAGCTGCCTCCGAACTGGCTCGGGAAGGTGAACAGCGGGTCGGTCGCGGTGGAACTGCCCAGGCCTGCGAAGTCCCAGTCGAACGTCATGGCGTTGGGTCCGCTTTCCTCGTGGAACTGCACGTGCGGCCACAGCACGGTGGGCGGCTGCGGCGTCCAGCTGAACAGGGCCTGCGGCAGGGCCAGCACGGTGATCATGCCCACCGCGGTGGTGGTGTCCGTGCAGCCGTTGGGCCAGGTCACGATCGCCGTCACATCATAGGCCCCGGGGTCGCCGTACGCATGGCCCACCTGCGGCGGGCCGTCCACGGTGACCCCATCGCCGAAGTCCCACTCCACCTGGGCGCCGCCCGTGGTGTCCTCCACGGTGAACTGCACGGCGAAGGGCTCGCAGCCCAGGGTGCTGTCGGCCGTGAGCACCAGCGGGGGGATCGGGGTCACCTCCACCACCGTGCACCGCGTCACGGCCGGTGTCTCGCAACCGTCGCGCAGGGTCATGCAGATGGTCTGGGTGGCGGTGGGGATCACCGTGTCCGTCGGCCATGGGCCGGGGCCGGCACCCCAGTCGTAGCTGTACGCTCCGTCGCCTCCGGTGACGCCGGCCGCTGTAAGGCCCACGGGAACTTCCGGGCAGGTGACCACCGTGTCCGGCAGGCTGAAGTTCATGAACGGCAGCAGGGTGACGGCCACCTCCAGGGTGTCCGAACTGCACCCGTTGGCGTCCAAGGCGAAAACGCTGTAGGTGCTGTTGGCCCCCGGGCTCACGTTGTGCGGTCCGTCGCCCGGCAGCCCGTTGGACCAGTGCTGCTGCACCCCGCCCGAGCCACCGCCCGCCACGGCGTTCAGCACGGCGGTGCCCGTGCGGCAGATGGTGGTGTCGCCGCCCACCAGCGCGATGGTCACCGCCGGCGGCTCGGTGATGGTGGCGGTGACCGTGTCCGTGCAACCGTTGCCGTTGGGGCCTTCGGCGATCACCACCGTGTAGGTGCCCGCCGGCCCGTTGAAGCTGCTGCCGTTCGCACCGATGACCGCGAGCACCGTGTCGTTGGCCGCATCGGTCCAGGTGTAGTCCCAGGGCCCTCCGGTGCCGGTGGTGATCACCTGGATCGTCCCCGGCTCGCCCTGGCAAGCCGCATCCGTCACCACGCTGTCGTTGGCCAGCACGGTGATCGGGTTCACCAGCACGCTGTCCACGGCGCCGCACAACGGATGGCCGGCCAGGGTCACGTGCACCACATACCAGGTGGGCACCGCGGGCGAGGCCAGCGGGTCGCGGATGTTGGGGTTGGTGAGGCCCGCGGCCGGGGTCCATTGGTACACATGCACACCGGGTGCCAGGGGCGGTAGCAGGTCCACGTCCAACTGCACCGGGTCGCTGCACGAGGCGCTCTGGGTGGCCACGGCGTCGATGGTGGGCGAGGGGGTCACCGTCAGGGTGAGCGTGGTGTCGTAGGTGCAGCCGTGGTCGTCGGTCACGGTGTACAGGTAGTCGTAGGTGCCGGCCGCCGCAGGGGCCACCAGCACCGAATCGCAGCCGGGGTCCTGCCACACGATGTCCGGCCCGCTCCAATAGGTGCTGTCACAGCCCGGCCCGTAGCTGGGGGTGAACTCCACCACCGCCGGGTACAGCGCCGGGTCCACTTCGATCCACCAGCTGAAGATGAAGCCGTCGTCGATGTACAGGTTGTCCGTGATCGTCAGGGTCCAGTTGCCGTTGAGGTCGCAGCCCACGAAGTCCGTGAACGGGTCTTCCGAGGTGTAGTTGCCCGGCGTCATGCTGTTGCCGGGGGTGATGGTGGAGGTGGTGTAGTTGCCGGCGGCGTTCTCCACGGAGATGGGTCCGAAGGCGCCCGTGTTGCTGAAGCAGTATTGCCAGCCGATCCCGGGGATGCCGGTGGTCAGGTCGTCGGGGTCGCCCAGGTAGGTGTTGCCCGGGCCCGTGCCCAGGTTGAACTCATCGAACAGGGTGATCGAGGTGCCGTTGGGGCAGGTGAGGGTCACCGACAGGTCGCCGATGTAGGAATGCTCCATCACCAGGCACACCTGGGTGATGTCGGTGCCGCTGGTGATCTGTGTCCCGGCCGGGAAACCGCTGATGTTGACCCCGGCGGTGTAGGACACCCCGCTGCCGTCCGGCAGGATGGTGAGGCCGTCCACAAAGGGTAGTGGCACGTTGGTCCACACCGTGCCCTGGGTGGCGCCCACCAGCGTGGCCGTCTCCCCGGCACAGATGGTGGGGGGGGTGAGGCCCACGTCCAGCTCGGGCACGGTGCCCACGCGCACCGTCACCTCCGTGTAGTTCACGCTCACGCAACCGATATCGTCCGTCACCGACAAGGTCACCGTGTACTCGCCCGGGGCCGGGAAGGCATGCACTTCCTGCGCCAGGCTGCCCGTGGTGCCGTCGCCGAAATGCCAGAGGTGGCTCGTGATCACGCGGCCGGGGGCGGCGAAGGAACCGCTGCCGTCGAAGGCCACGGTCTCCCCCGGGCATATCTTCAGGGGATCGGCCGCCAAGGGGGCGATCACGGCCGTGGGTTCGGCGCAGGGCTGGTCGCACAGGATCTGGGCCTCCCAGCCCAGGGCCACCCCCGCCGCATCCGAAGTGAACTCGAAGGTGAGGCAGCCCGTCGTGGACGCCACCACCGTGCCCGCCAGGGAGGTGCCCGTGCCCGATGCCAGCAGGGGCGAGCCCGTGTTCGGTCCGTCGTAAATGTTCAGCACATCACCAGGCCCCAGCTGGAATTGCAGGAAGGCCACCTGCGACAACGCCCCGGGAATGCCCGGGCAGAAGGTGAGCACGCTGTACTCGCCGTTCCCGTGATCGGCGTTGTACCCGCTGTCGTAGAAAACGGCGTTGCAGAGGCTGTCCACCCCGTCGTGCATCAGCACCACGGGCTGTGCCTGGGCGGATGGAAGGCCGGCCAACCCGGCGAGGATGGCCGCGAGCAGCGGAGCAAGGAGGCGGTTCAAGGGGTTGGTACAGGATGATCCGCGTACGGGACGCATGAAGCCGGGCTCACGGTGCCCGGGGCGGCAAAGATCGCACGGGACATCCTCACCGTTGGGCCCATGGCCGTCCATCCTTGGGGTGCCAAAGGGGAAGGCCCCGCCGGAGCAGGGCCTTCCAAAAGCGCGTGGGAGCCGTTCAGCGCACCAGGCTCACCTTGCCGTTGAAGGTCACATCGCCCAGATGGGCACCCTCCTTGATGGTGGCCATCCACACGTATTCGCCGGCGCGGCACAGCTCACCGCGGTTGTCCACACGGCCGGTCCAGGGGCGCGTGGCATCGCCCGTCTCATACACCTTGCGGCCGGTGGTGGCGTCCTGCACCACCAGGTTGAAACGCACCCCCAGGGTCCGCAGGGCTTCCGGCATGAACAGGTCGTCGTTGCCGTCGCCGTTGGGCGAGAAGCTCAGCGGGGCGTCCAGGTTGTAGTCGCGTTCAATGCGGACCTCGTGTTCGCGCGTGTCGGTGCAACCGCTCTCGTTGGTGACGGTGAGGCGCACCGCGTAAACGCCCTTCTTGAGGTACACGTGGTCGGGATGGGCCACGGCGGAACTGCTGCCGTCGCCGAACTCCCACAGGTACTCCTTGCCGCCCAGCGACCGGTTCTCGAAGTGGACCGACGGGATGTGCCCCTCGTATTCCTGCTTCATGGCGTTGAACTCCGCCTCGGGCGCCTCGTGGATCACGATCAGGTCGCTGCTGGGCTTGCTCTGGATGGAACCGCCCCCGGGGCTGGAGACCGACAGCATCACCTCGAACTTGCCCGACTTGGCGAACGTGTGATCCGGACGGGCCTGGTTGCTGAAGCTGCCATCCCCGAAGTTCCACAGGTAGATGGCATCGTCCGGGGTGCCGTTGGCCGCGAACTGGATGGCGGTTCCCGGGCAGCCCTCGGTGGCGCTGGCGCGGAAGGCCAGGCCCGCATCGTCCTTGGGGTTCGGCGAGGTCGGTGCGAGCACGGCCGCCGTGTGCGCGACCGCGTGGGAGGTCTTGTCCGTGTTGCGCACGGCGGCCTGGGTCGCTCCCGGGGCGGCGGCGTGTTCCGTGGCGGTGGACTGCTGGGTCCGTACCTCCGCGACAGCGGGGGCTTCCGGGGTGGTCGCAGGTGCTGCGGGC
>JABWBQ010000035.1 GCA_013360395.1 Flavobacteriales bacterium | reverse complement strand
CTTCTTCAGTTCCTCGCTGTACTGCTTGTTCACTCTGAACTCTTTTGAAAGTCCCATCTTCGGTTGGTTGTTGGTGTCAACCTATTTCAGGACAAGACAAAGAGAGAAAGAGAGAAAGTGACAGGGTGAGAATGGTGAGGAAGTGGGGATGGATGGGGATGTTGTCTTCATCACTTACGCAAGACTGATTCGATGGTCGATCGATCCTTGTCATCGGTGCGGCGGAAGCGATCCGTTCGCACAATATGTTCCTGCAAGGACCAACGTATATCTTGACCGACAGAACCATTAGCCCATGGACATGAGCATGATCCTGCGCATCGTGAACGGCGGCCTCATTCTTTTCATGGCCTGGATGAGCCTGCGGGCCGGCTGGGGCATGATCACCAACAGCCCGGCGATGGTGAAGTTCTTCGAGCCCTTCGGCACGGCGGCGGTGCTGCGGCAGCTGCTGGGTGTGATCACCGTGGTGGGCTGCCTGATGATGTTCCACCCGAAGACCTTTGTCTGGGGTAGCTGGCTGAACCTGGGCGTGGTGATGTTCCTGCTGGTGCAGTTCATCGCCCTGCACGACTGGATGGCCTTCCTGAAGGAATCGTGGGTGGTGGTGCTGGCCTTCGTGATCCTTTGGCTGGGGCATCCCCTCGCGGCGAAAGCAGCATGAGGTCATCCGCTTCACCGTTTTGTACAAATGCACGCCAGGCCTCATCCTCTTCGTGCGTATCGTTCCTGATGAGCAGCGACCTTTGGAAGCTGCGTTCGATCCGCGGCACCCCATCCATTTGATCCATGCACATCGGTAAGGGCTATTCACCGAAGGAATTCCTGCTGTGGCTGCGGCGCGACAGCTATTGGTTGCTGGCCATCGCCACGGTGCCCACCGCGCTGTACCAGTTGGCCGGCTGGACCTGGCTCACGCTGCCGTGGGTGCCCATCGCGCTGGTCGGCACGGCCGCGGCCTTCATCGTCGGCTTCCGCAACAACGCCACCTATGCGCGTGCGTGGGAGTCGCGGCAGATCTACGGCGCCATCGTGAACACCAGCCGCTCCTGGGGTCTGGCCGTGATGGATTTCGTGCGGACGAGCGACCGGCTCAGCGAGACGGATGCGGCTCGCACGCGCTCCCGCTTGATCCACCAGCACATCGCCTGGCTCACGGCCCTGCGCTACCAACTGCGCCAACCGCGCGCCTGGGAGACCGTGCAGCAGCGGCACAACCAGGAGTACCGCAACAAGTACTTCACCGTGGCCGAGCACCAGGGCGACCTCGCCGAGGAGCTGCGTCCCCTGCTGCGCGAACAGGATCATGCCCACGTACTCGCAAAGAGCAACCGGGCCACGCACCTCCTGGCCCTGCAGGGCGATGTGGTCGCGGGCCTGTACGGGCAGGGCGCACTGGAAGCGAACCATCGTGTGCTCCTGGAAAAGCTCCTCATGGACATGTACGGTCAGCAGGGCGGCTGCGAGCGGATCAAGAACTATCCGTACCCGCGCCAGTTCGCCACCATCAACAGGTTCTTCACGCGGGTGTTCGTGTGGCTCGTGCCGCTGGGGCTGATCGGCGAGTTCGCCAAGCTGGGCACCTGGCAGGTGTGGCTCGCCATCCCCGCGAGCTTCCTCATCGGCTGGGTGTTCAACGCCATGGAGCGCGTGGGCGAGGCCACCGAGAACCCCTTCGAGGGCCAGGCCAACGACACGCCCATCACCTCCCTCAGCCGCACCATCGAGATCGACCTCCGCGAGATGCTCGGCGAGACCGACATCCCCAAGCCCATCCCCCCGCAGAACAACATCCAGCTATGAGCACGCCCGAACACCTGGCCATCGTCCGTAAGCACTATCCGAACGCCATCTCCACCATCACGGCGGTCGACCGCCTGTTCGACCTGCTCGCCGACCGCTATGGCCTGCAACCCGGCAAGATGATGGCCGCGGACAGCCTGTGCTGCGACGATGTGAACACCATTGAATACCCACCGCGTGCCTACGAGATGCTGGGCCCCTTCAAGCTCGGCGGACTGGATGGCTACCCCTTCGCCGGCCTCACGGGCATGGGCGCTTTCGCCGCGCATGTGCCGGACGATGGCGCCGTGTTCGTGTACCACGGTCCGCACATCGGCGTGAGCAAGGACGGCAGCCTCGGCTCCATCCTGCGCATCGGCCAGGTGAAGTCCAGCGGTTGCTGCGGTGCCTGCCGCGCGGCCGTGAAGAAGCTGCAGGCCGGTGAGATCCGCGCCGGGGAGGTCACCGAGCTCGACCACCAGCAGAACACCATCGAGCAGATCGTGCTGGCCGCGAAGGAGCGGATACTCGCGGCGGGGGATCCGATGAAGGAGGCCACCGAGGTGATGCAGGAGGCCATCAGCGCGCGCATCGACCTGCTGGCCGCACGCACCACCTACAACGCGAAGTACCTGATCCTGATGGGCGCGGTGCACATCAACGGCGACCACGACATGGGCTCGTACACCAGCGTGCGGCGCTTGCTGGTGAAGGACCTGCGCACGGGTGAGACCCGGGAGCACGTGGGTGAGCTGTTGGGCGCGGGGTAGCCGAAGGCGATCGGATCGCTGTACGGAACCTGATACGCGTTCACACCGCTCACTTCTTCCCTCTCCTGCTGACCGCCAAGGTGAGCCAACTGCCCGCCACGAACGGGAAGGTGAGCGCGCCACCGAATGGATCCAGCCAGCCCGTGAGCACCAGTGCGAATTGCAGCACCAAGGTGATGACCACCGCGACCACCACGCTGTGTGAACGGTGGGGCTGTTCGGCAAAGGCGATGCCGGTGAGCACGGCATTGAACCCGAATAGTCCCGCAAGGATCTGGTCCAACGGCAGATGCAAGCACCACGCCGCACAGGCCCCGGCGAAGGAGGCCAGCAGGCCCACCAGGGCCGCACGTGGTGAAGCGACCAGCACGCCAAGGAAGAAGAGCACGCCGGACGGTGCGTGACCTTGGAAGATCACCTGTCCGTATCCGTTCGTTCCGACGCTCAGGAGCGCAAGGGCGTTCGAGGTCGGCAGCGGGGCGATGGCTGACGAGGCCGGTGCCGTGAACGTGCGCAACAACGGGATCAGCACCCAGGCCACCAGCACGAAGGGGAAGGTGAACCCCGGAAGCCCCCTTCGGATGAAGAGGTGCTGCAGCATGGCAGCCGTGGCGGCACCGACCACCACGAGCGCCCAAACGAACCAGGTGGCCTTGAAATGGAAGACCAGTACCACACCCACCAACGACGCACTGAAGCCGTACAGCCCGGCCTGCACATCGGCCGGCCGGAAGCGCAGTAGCCGCGCCGTGAGCGTCCCGGTGCCCGCGCCCAACAACGCCGCCGCGCCGAATTGCCATCCGCCCAGCCAAAGCCCGGCCAGGATGAACACGCCGCTCCATCGGTTGCCCTGGAGCATGATCTGCCCAAGGCCCTTCAGCACCGCATCGACGAATGGTGAGAACCACAGGCGGCCGTCCGGTACTGGTGTATTGGTAGGCATACTTCCGTTGCGGCCAAAATAGACCCTGTTACCGCGACCCGTACCGCATCGATCAACGTCTTCCCCGGCCGGATCGCATCTTCGCACCATGGCGGAACCGCTCAAGGAGATGTTCAACGCCGCCTACTTCGACAGGCTGGCGCGAACGGTGCAGGGTGCATACCCCGCGTTCGATGTTCCAGCGTTCCACCGGGAAGTGATGCATGGGCTCGCTGGACGTGAACTGAACGCCCGTATGCGCCATGCCAGCATCACCCTGCGGAAACACCTGCCGCAGGACTTTCACCGAACGGTGGGCGTGTTGAAGGAAGTGGCCCTGGAGATGCCGAAGGGCTATACCGCCCTGTTGTACCCCGACCTCGTCGCACTTTACGGCTTGGATGATCCGGCGTTCTCATTGGATGCGCTGGCCTATTTCACCCGGTTCGGCTCTTCCGAATTCGCCGTCCGTGAGTTCCTTCGTCGCGATCTGGAAGGCACGCTCCACGTGATGCGGCAGTGGGCGGAGGATGAGAGCGAACATGTCCGACGCCTGGCGTCGGAGGGCAGCCGCCCCCGGCTTCCCTGGTCATTCCGGCTGGATGCCGTGCTGCGCGACCCGCGCCACACCCGCCCCATCCTGACGTGTCTGCGGAGCGACCCCGCACCGTACGTCCGCAAGTCGGTGGCGAACCACTTGAACGACATCAGCAAGGACCATCCGGACTACGTGGTGGACCTGCTGCGCACGTGGGGCCTGCAACACCCAGCGACCGCCTGGATCGCCAAACACGCCTGCCGCACCCTGATCAAGGCCGGTGCACAGGACGCACTTGCGTTGTTCTCGTACAACAAGAGGGTGAAGGTGCGTGTGGAGGACCTGAGGCTCGCGGAGGACCGTCTCGCCCTCGGCGGAACCCTGGAGTTCGCGTTCGAACTGGTTTCGGGATCCGACCAGGACCAACCGCTGGTCATCGACTACGCGATACACTACATGAAAGCCGATGGTCGGCATTCCCGCAAGGTCTTCAAGCTGAAAGTGCTGGAATTGCCCGCGCGCGCCGCCATCACCCTGCGCAAACGCCAGCGCATCGTGGACCTCAGCACCCGGAAGCACCACCCCGGTGACCATCGCGTGGAGGTCCTGGTGAACGGGAACAGCCTGGCGATCGCGGGGTTCGTGCTCGAGATCGCCCACCGGCAGGACGCTGCGCCAGAACGTCTCAAGGCCTGACCCCGGGCCGAGGGCAGGGTGTCGCTCCCCGAACATCCGCGCTACCCGTACCGTTGAAGGGTTTACCTTTGCCTGCGATGCGCCGCGTCCTCTTCCTCTTCACCCTGGCCCTCTATGCCTGGAGCGCCATGGAGATGCATGAATGGGTGCGTGTGCCGCAAGTGGCGCTGCATATCCTGGAACACCACAGCGACTTCGGCCACCACGACGACGACAGCGAAGGACACCAACACGCAGACCTGCCGCCGGGCGAGCACGACCACACGCCGTTCGACGATGGGTGCTCGGACGTGTTCTGCGCGTGCAGCGGCATCGCGCTGGCCTCCACGCACAGCAGCCTCCGCCTGGTGCTGTCCCGCGCCACCATCGCGCTGAGCCCGGCCGAGGAGACCCTGCACTTCGTTTCCTTCTCCGGTTCCAAGTGGAACCCGCCGCGCGCCTGATCAGGCGCTGAGCGCCGCCGCACGGTGAGGCCCGGCCCCGTGCGCCATTGGTCTCCTTCCATTTCCACCCGGTTCCCGCATTGTCGGGATCCATCGCATTCGTTCCATGATCGACGCGGTCATACGGTTCTCCATACGGAACAAGGCCATCGTGGGCCTGTTCACGGTGCTGCTCATCGCCTACGGCGGCTGGTCGCTCACGCGGCTGCCCATCGATGCGGTGCCCGACATCACCAACAACCAGGTGCAGGTGATCACCTACGCGCCCACCCTGGCGGCGCAGGAGGTGGAGCAGTTCATCACCGCGCCCATCGAGCGCAGCATGGCCTCGCTGCCGGACCTGGTGGAGATCCGCTCGGTGAGCCGCTTCGGCCTGAGCCTGATCACCATCGTGTTCGAGGAGGAGGTGGACACCTACTTCGGCCGCACCCTGGTGGACCAGCGGCTGGCCGACGCGACGGCGCAGATCCCGCCCGGCATGGGCACGCCCTTCCTGGCCCCGGTGAGCACCGGCCTGGGCGAGATCTACCACTACGCCCTGCATCCGATGAAGGGCTACGAAGGCCGCTTCAGCCCCACGGAACTGCGCACCATCCAGGACTGGGTGGTGGCGCGCCAGCTCCTCGGCACACCCGGCGTGGCCGAGGTGAACAGCTTCGGCGGCCAGGTGAAGCAGTACGAGGTGAGCATCGACCCCAAGCGCCTGCAGAGCATGAGCGTGACGCTGGCGGAGGTGTTCACCGCGCTGGAGAAGAACAACGAGAACACCGGCGGCGCCTACATCGAGAAACGGCCCAACAGCTACAGCATCCGCGGCAGCGGCCTGCTGCGTACGCCCGAGGACATCGGGCAGGTGGTGGTGAAGAACGGCAGCAACGGGGTGCCGCTGCTGGTGCGCGACGTGGCCACCGTGGGCTTCGGCAGCGCCCCGCGCTACGGCTCGCTCACCCGCAACGGCCAGGGCGAGGTGGTGGGCGGCATGGTGCTCATGCTCAAGGACGCCAACAGCGCCGAGGTGATCAAGGCCGTGAAGGAGCGCATCCCCATGATCCAGAAGTCGCTGCCCGAGGGGCTGATGATCGAGCCCTACCTGGACCGGTCCCACCTGGTGGACCGCGCCATCGGCACGGTGCGCACCAACCTGCTGGAGGGCGCGCTGATCGTGATCCTCGTGCTGGTGCTCTTCCTGGGCAACTGGCGCGCGGGCCTCATCGTGGCCAGCGTGATCCCGCTCAGCATGCTCTTCGCCATCATCCTGATGAACCTCTTCGGCATGAGCGGCAACCTGATGAGCCTCGGCGCCATCGACTTCGGCCTGATCGTGGACGGCGCGGTGATCATCGTGGAGGCCACCCTGCACCACCTGCACACGCGCTTCCAGGGGCGGCTGCTCACCCGCGCGCAGATGGACGAGGAGGTGTACGACAGCGCCAGCCGGATCCGCCGCAGCGCGGCCTTCGGCGAGATCATCATCCTCATCGTGTACATCCCCATCCTCACCCTGGTGGGCATCGAAGGCAAGATGTTCCGCCCCATGGCGGCCGTGGTGAGCTTCGCCATCGTCGGCGCGCTGCTGCTCAGCCTCACCTACGTGCCCATGATGAGCGCGCTGGCCCTCGCGCGCAACACCACCCGCAAGCGCAACCTCAGCGACCGCATGATGGACCGGCTCCAGCGGTGGTACGACCCGGTGATCGCGTTCTCCCTGCGCCACCAGGTGCAGGTGGTGGTGGTGGCCGTGGTGCTCTTCCTCGGCAGCCTCTTCGCCTTCACGCGCATGGGCGGCGAATTCATACCCACGTTGGAGGAGGGCGACTTCGCCTTCCACAGCATCCTGCCGCAGGGGGCCTCGCTCAGCATGAGCATCGCCAACAACGAGAAGGTGGAGCGGATCCTGATGGGCTTCCCCGAGGTGAAACAAGTGGTGGGCCGCACCGGCAGCGCCGAGATCCCCACCGACCCCATGCCGCCCGAGGCCACCGACCTGATGATCATCCTCAAGGACAAGGACGAATGGGTGACCGCCCGCGACCGCGAGAGCCTGCAGGACACCATGATGAAGGCCCTGCGCGTGATCCCCGGCGTCTTCTTCGAAGCCACGCAGCCCATCCAGATGCGCTTCAACGAGCTGATGACCGGCATCCGGCAGGATGTGGCCGTGAAGGTGTACGGCGAGAACATGGACACCCTGGCGCTGCTGGGCGCGAAGGTGGCCGCGCTGATCCGCGGTGTGGAGGGCGCCGGCGAACCCCAGCTGGAGCGGGTGGCGGGCCTGCCGCAGATCACCGTGAACTACGACCGCGCGCGGGTGGCGCAGTACGGCCTGAACATCGCCGACCTGAACCGCGCGCTGCGCACGGCCTTCGCGGGTGAGGTGGCGGGCTCCATCTACGAGAACGAACGCCGCTTCGACCTGGTGGTGCGCATGCAGCAGGACCAGCGCCAGCGGATCGAGGACGTGGCCAACCTGCTGGTGGCCATGCCCGGCGGCGGCCAGATCGCGCTGAAGCAGGTGGCCGAGGTGGCCCTGGTGAACGGCCCCGCGCAGGTGAGCCGCGAGAACGCCCGGCGCCGCATCGTGGTGGGCGTGAACGTGCGCGATCGCGACGTGGAGGGCTTCATGGAGGAGCTCGCGCAACGCATGGACGATGAGCTGATCCTTCCCACCGGGTATGCCTACACCTTCGGCGGCACCTTCGAGAACCTGCGCGCGGCCAACGCCCGCCTGCTGGTGGCCGTGCCCGTGGCGTTGCTGCTGATCTTCCTGCTGCTCTTCTTCACCTTCCACAGCGTGAAGCGCGCCCTGCTCATCTACACCGCCATCCCCATGAGCGCCATCGGCGGCGTGGCGGCCCTGCTGCTGCGCGACATGCCCTTCAGCATCAGCGCGGGCGTGGGCTTCATCGCCCTCTTCGGCGTGGCGGTGCTCAACGGCATCGTGCTCATCGCCACATTCGACGAGCTGGAACGCGAGGGCATCACCGACCTGAAGGAACGCGTGCTGAAGGGGACGCGCATCCGCCTGCGGCCCGTGCTGATGACGGCGTCGGTGGCCTCGCTCGGCTTCCTGCCCATGGCCCTCAGCGGCAGCGCCGGTGCGGAAGTGCAGCGTCCGCTGGCCACCGTGGTCATCGGCGGCCTCATCACCGCCACGGCCCTCACCCTGGTGGTGCTGCCCGCGCTGTACATGCTCTTCATGCGGATCGGTCGGCCGCGCGCACCAAGACCGGCCATCGCTGGGGCGGCCACGATCGCCGTGCTCATCAGTGCGAACGCCCACGCACAAGCACCGATCAGCATGGACACGGTGATCGCCCGGGCCTTACGCAACCATCCAAGCATGACGGCCGCTGAGCTGAAGGTGCAGGAACAGGAAGCCCTGCGGAAGTCGGCCCTCGAATTGCAGCCGCTGAATGTGCAGTTCATGCAGGGCCAGATCCAGGGGCCGTACCGCTCGGACATCAACCTGCAGGCCATCACGGGCGTCGCCTTCCCCACCACGGTGGTACGCCGCGCGGACTACCTGAAGGAGAGCATGCGGCTCGCGGAGAGCGAGAAGCTCACCACCGGCGCCTTGGTGAAGGAAAGCGCGGGCGGGGCGTATCTGCAATGGGCCATGGGCCTGGAACAGGTGCGGCTGCTTGAACAGCTCGACAGCATCCACGCGTCCATGGCCGACTTCGCCGCACGGCGTTTCGATGTCGGTGAGACCGGTCGGCTGGAGAAGACCACCGCACAGAGCCGCGCCGAGCAGGTGCGCCTGCAGTTGCGCCGGGCACAGGCCGAGCTGCTGGTCCACCGCGCCGAGGTGGAACGCTGGGCGGGTGCGCTGGAGAATGTGATGCCCGTGGTGGGTGAACTGCTGAACACCGCACGCGCTCCGGATCCGGGCGGCGGTGGCGATCCCCTCGTCCGCTCCATGGAACAGCGCGCCCAGGTGGCCGAGGCCGAATGGAAACTGCAGCGCAGCCAATGGGCGCCCAACCTGCAGGGAGGCGGCTTCTACCAGACCTTCGACGGTGTCGCGCCGTACAGCGGTTGGTTGATCGGTGCCAGCGTGCCCCTGCCCGGCAGCGGACAAGGTGCGCGCACCAAGGCCGCACGCCTGCGCAGCGAGATGGCATCTCAGGAACTCGAAGCCGCACGCCGTGAGCGAAGCAGCGAACGCCTGCGCACCCAAGCGCAGTACGAACAGCTACGCGAAAACCTCGCCTACTACGAAGGCACCGGTGCCGCGCTGGCCAGCACGCTGCGTGACGATGCCGAACGCGCCTATCGAGCGGGCGAGGTGGACTATTTCCAGTTCACCCAGGGCATGGATGAATACTTCAGGATCAGTACCGAACAATTGCGCGTGCGGTACGAACTCGCCCTCACCGTCCTGCACCTGCGCGCCCTGCAGGGCCTCTAACGCCGAACGAACATGAACACAGCGAAGAACCATTGCGGCACCGGGATCAATAGCGTCGGCGCGTCAGTGCGCATCGGTCCGGCAGCATCCGGGTCCAGCGCGATCAATTCCACCACCACGAACACCATGGAGCGTGATCCGCGCATCCAACGAACGATGAACATGAAGCTCGGATGGCAGAATAGAAGTGAAGAAGAGAAGAGGTACCATTTCTCACCTCCACACTTCCTCACTTTCTCACCACCCTCACCATTCTCACCCTTTCACTTCCTCACTTTCTCACCACTCTCACCACTCTCACCATCTTCACCACCCTCACCTTTCTCACTTCCCCACCTCCTCGCCCTCACACTCCTCCTCACCCTCGCCGCATGCGGTGGCCCAGGCACTTCCACCGATGACCACGCCGCGGAAGGCCACGGTGAAGAGGCCCACGCACACAACGAACACCTTGGCGGGTCGCCCGTGGTGAGCCCGGAGCAGTTCAAGGCCATCGACGGGGAACTGGGGCGCGTGGAGCTGAAGGACCTCGCCACCTCCTTGCAGGCCACCGGTTTCCTGAAGGTGCCCCCGCAGAACATCGCCGACGTGAGCGCTGCCGTGCCTGCCACCGTGCGCGAGGTGCTGGTGCAGGAAGGCGACCGGGTGCGCAAGGGCCAGACGCTGGTGACCATCGCCGACCAGCAGATCGCGCAGCTACAGCGCGACCACCTCGACGCCCGCGCACGCCTCACCTACGCCAGGGCCGAACTTGACCGCCAGACCGAGCTCGCCCGCAACAACGTGAACGCGCAGAAGACGCTGCAACAGGCCACCGCCGAACATGCCGCGCTGCTGGCCGAGGTGAGCGCCAGCGCCCAGGTGCTGCGCCTCTGGGGCCTCGATCCCGACAAGCTCGACGCCGGCGACATCCGCGCTACGATCAACGTACCCAGCCCCATCGACGGCACCGTGGCGCACATCGCCGTGAACGTGGGCAGCCGCGTGGGCGGTGAAGCGCCCATGGTGCGCGTGGTGAACAACAGCGAACTGCACGTGGACGTGTTCGTGTACGAGCAGGACATCGCCCGGGTGAAGAAGGGCCAGCGCATCGACCTGACCCTCACCAACGTGCCCGGCCGCAGCTACACCGCCGAGGTCTTCGCCATCGGCAGCGCCTTCGAGAGCGAGACCAAGACGCTGCCCGTGCATGCGCACATCACCGGCGACAAGACCGGCCTGATCGACGGCATGGGTGTAACGGCCATGATCGACCTGGGCAACGCGCGCCTGCCCGCCGTGCCCACCGCCGCCGTGGTGAACAGCGACGGGCTGGACTATGTCTTCATCCACACCGAGGAAGACCACGACCATGCCCCCGCCGACGGACACGATCACGCGAACGAGGGATCGGCACATGCGCACGGGGAAGGAGCCGGGGAACACGATCCTGCGCACGCCCACGCGGACGGTCACGACCACAGCGGCACCATGCGGTTCCAGCGGGTACAGGTGAAGCGCGGTGTCTCCCGCGACGGCTGGACGGCCGTGACCTTCCTGCAACGCGTGCCTTCCGACGCGGAAGTGGTGATCAACGGCGCCTACTACCTGATGGCGATGATGACCAACAGCGGGGAGCACAGCCACTGAGGGGATCGGAACGATGATGAGGGCACGGGTTCAACACAGGAACACGGTCCTTGAACCGAGTAGCAGGCCATTGTCCTACCTGGCGGAGGCAGTCGAAGGGGTGAATTCGACCGCGACCGACGAATGGATGGCTTGGAGACACGCGACGATGCATGGCGCCTTACCGCCGAATACATGGAAACCGGCGAAGCCCCGGAGGGATCCATGATCGAGGAATGCAACGATGCCGAGGAGGCCCGGAAGATCGCGGGACACCATGACCGGAATGTCAGGATCGACTGTGAGCAGTGGGTTGGGCTCCAGTAAGCGCTACAGAAACGATGGACGGCTGTGAACAATGTGATGTGATTCTCGTGTCCGGATGCACTGCTATTCTGAACGATTTTGTTAACAACTTAGCGGCATGCGATTCATCGATCTCTTTGCCGGGCTTGGCGGTTTCCACGTAGGGCTTGCTCGCCTTGGACACGAGTGCGTGTTTGCGAGCGAGTTGGATCCAATCTTGCAGGATGTCTATGAGCGGAACCACGGCATTCGCCCCGTTGGAGATATTCGCAAAGTCAAGTCAAAGGAAATCCCCGAGCACGACATTCTTTGCGCTGGGTTCCCGTGCCAGCCTTTCTCTAAGGCAGGGGAACAGGCAGGCTTCGAGTGTCCAACAAACGGATCACTGATCGATGAGGTGCTGCGGATCATTCGCGACCGTAAGCCTACATACATCCTCCTTGAGAATGTTCCCAACCTTAAGACCCACGATGAAGGGCGTACTTGGGTAAGGATCAAGGCAGATCTGAGGAAGGCAGGCTACGATTTAGATGAGCAGATTTATTCACCTCACGAATTCGGAATCCCGCAGATCAGGCAACGCCTCCTTCTTGTCGGGAAGCGGGGAGGGCTCACCGGGTTTAATTGGCCCGAGAAACCGACAGGATCAAGACCATCCCTGAAGGACATACTGGACAAGAACCCGAAGGATGCCAAGCCGCTCACCAAACAAGTGGTCGATTGCCTCAATGTTTGGCAGGATTTCATGGATCGGATCCCGGCGAGTACTCAGCTTCCCTCGTTCCCGGTCTGGTCAATGGAATTTGGCGCAACCTACCCATTCGAGGATAAGACCCCATTTGCATTGAAACAAGGTCTACGTTCTTTCCGGGGCTCCTATGGAATGAGCTTGGAGGGGCTCAGCGCAGAAGATGCTTTTTATGCCCTCCCATCACATGCAAGAACGGAAGAAGACCAGTTCCCGACTTGGAAACGCAGCTTCATCAGGAACAACCGGGCCTTCTACCAAGAGCACAAACGTGAACTGAAGAGTTGGATCCCAAAGATTCTTCCGTTTCCTTCATCACTTCAAAAATTTGAATGGAACTACAAGGGTGGTAAGCGGAACATTTGGAAGCATGTCATCCAGTTCCGAGCATCAGGCGTTCGCGTGAAGCGAGCGGACACGAGTCCGTCCTTGGTGGCCATGACAAGTACCCAAGTACCCATCATCGGATGGGAACAACGGTACATGACCCCAAACGAGTGCGCGCGCCTTCAGTCGCTCGATGGCTTGCATCTTCCTCCAACTGAAACACGAGCATTCAAGGCGTTGGGCAATGCGGTGAATGCCAAGCTTGTCCAGCACGTTGCTGAACAACTGATCGGCGAACAGCCGTTAGCCGTGCCGCCGCGACGTGTTCGTTCAACCGCCCGATCGGGCTCACTTGTTCTCGCCTGATCCGCTGCAATCGCCTCTCTCATGACGACCGTCAATATCCGGCCCGGCATCAATATCCTGTCGGTCCTCGGCCATCTGAACTACAAGCCGTGGTATGCTTTGGGAGAGTTCGTGGACAATGCTGTCAACAGCGGAATTGAGAAGAACTGGAACCGTCTCCAATCGCTACATGGACACAACTACAAGCTCCGCGTAGAGATAGAACTGGACGGTACGGATGGTGGCCGCATTGTGATCCGTGACAACGCCGCTGGGATCGCAAGAGCCGATTATCAGCGGGCCTTCCGTACCGCAGAAGTACCCCTTGACCGTTCTGGGCTTTCCGAGTTCGGCATGGGTATGAAGAGCGCGAGTTTCTGGTTTACGAACACCTGGACCGTTCGCACAAAAGCCGTTGGTGAGAAATTCACGGGCAAGGTCCGTTTCGACCTGGACAAGATCGTGGAGTCAGGGTTGGAGCAATTACCCATAGATGACGAGGCAGCGAAGTTGGAAGAGCACTTCACCGAACTCGTCCTTCTGAAGCCTGCGAAGATGCCGACCGGGAGGACGATCGGGAAAATCAAGAAGCATTTGTCGGGCATCTATCGCCAGTTCATCCGTGATGGAAAGCTGGAACTTTGGTTCGATGGCGAGCAGTTACGCTATGAGGAGCCCAAGTTGCTTGTCGCTCCACGAGATGGGTCCGGGGCTCCTCAGACGTGGAAGACATCCGTGAGCATATCACTGCCGGGGAATAAAACGGCGAAGGGGTTTGTCGCGATACGCGAGGAGGCAAGTACCGCAGAGGCCGGGCTCGCGCTGTTCCGTCGTGGTCGCTTGATCGTCGGTAGCGGCGATGAAGGATACCGTCCGACCTCGATATTCGGCCAGCCCAACAGTTATCGGTATCAGCGTGTCTTTGGCGAATTGCACCTTGAAGGATTCGGTGTCAGCCATACGAAGGATGCGATCCAGTGGGATGGCCTTGAAGACGACTTCTTGAGCGAGCTCAAGAAGCAGATGAACGAAGATCCCCTTCCGATCCTGAAAATGGCGGAGGAATACAGGGCGAAGACCAAGACCGTATCCCTGACCCGTGCAGCTCAATCGGCTGCCGTGTCCACCGCTCAGGCCATCACGAATGCAGAACCCGTCATTGCCGCACAACGGGACGAGCAGCCAACCATAACACCGCCTCCGGTTGAGTTGCCCACACCCTCCGAGACAGCTGCGAAAAGGGAACTCCAATTACACTTCAAGGATCAGGATTGGGTTATAACAATTGACCTTGTGAATGACCCGGCCATTGAGGAATGGCTCGAACTGTCCCAATCTAACAGCTTCAAGAGTCCGAAGGCCGTTGGCATCCGCATGAACCTTGCCCATCCGTTCATTCAAAGGTTCGGCGGCTCTTCCGGTGAGCACATCGAAGCTTTGCTCCGCTTGGCTGCGGCTTTGGCAATTGCTGAAACAGTAGCACGGGACAGCGGAGTACGGCAAGTGGGCACTATTCGCAGGCATGTGAACGAACTACTTCGGAAGGCCCTGAGCGATCCGGGCATTACACCGTTGGATGAATAGACCATGGACATCACCCAACTTGTCGAACTCAACATGCATTCAAACAACGGTTGGACCCCGGCTATCGGCCAAGAGACGGAAGATCTCCTAACCCATTTCCAAGGCAAGTTGGACGATGCCGGACGACAGAATCTGATTGAATCGACAACGCGGATCCTTGGCCAATGTGCCCCTACCATTGGCCCTCCTTCCACAAGGACGGGGCTGGTGGTCGGCTATGTCCAAAGCGGAAAGACCATGTCGTTCACTACCGTGGCAGCCATGGCAGTGGACAACGATTATCCGGTCGTCATCGTAATCACGGGCATCTCGAACAACTTGTATAAGCAATCGGCGGAACGTCTTGAACATGATCTTCGGCTCAATGTCCGGAACGACCGGAAATGGCAGCATTATCGTGAGCCCAACAAGAATGACCGGGAGCGGATCGCTCGGATAATCCAAGATTGGAAAGACCCTTCCCTCCCTGCTAACGACAGGCAGGTTCTGCTCGTTACTATCAAGAAGAACTGGAGTGTTCTTCGTCGGCTGATCGCCATACTCCGTTCATGTGATTTGAATGGCATTCCTGCGCTGATCATTGACGACGAGGCGGACCAGGCAAGCCTGAACACGAAGGTCCGGGATGACGACGAAAGCGCCACATATTCCCGCATCCGCCTCCTGCGGGAAAGGTTTCCATGCCACACGTTCCTGCAGTACACAGCCACCCCACAAGCCAACCTGCTTATCAACATACTGGACAGCCTGTCTCCCGACTTCGCTGAGTTGTTGGTCCCCGGCGACGACTATACGGGTGGAGTGGAATTTTTCCGGGACCAGAGCGATCTGGTGCGTGATATTCCGGTCGATGAACTACCTGATCGGGATAACCCGGCCACAGAGCCTCCGCTGAGCTTGCAGGAAGCCATGCGCCTGTTCTACGTCGGAGTCGCTGTTGGCCGTATCAAAGGCGAGGAGCGGCGAGGGAAGAACCGGAGCATGCTCATCCATCCGTCCCGCACCACGGACGCGCACGGTCGCTACGCGGAGTGGGTGAGGAATTTGAACCGTCATTGGGTGGATACCCTTGCTTTAGCGGAGGGTGACATCGACCGCTCCGAACTATTGGTGGAGTTCAGGAGTGCCTATGATGACTTGCACCGGACCGTCCCTGAGGGGCTGCCAAACTGGGAGGAGATTGTTCCAATTCTTCGCAGGGCGATCGAGCGTACCGATTGCGGCGAAGTGAATTCCACGGATCGGCGCGCCGACATCAATTGGAGGTCTGAATATGCCCGGATCCTCATCGGTGGCCAGTCGCTGGACAGAGGGTTCACTGTTGAAGGGTTGACCGTCACGTACATGCCGCGTGGGTTGGGCTCCATGGGTGCCGCCGACACGTTGCAGCAACGCGCCCGGTTCTTCGGTTACAAGCGGAGTTACTTGGGATATTGCCGATTGTACTTGGACGCTGATGTCCGCGATGCATTCATCGACTACGTCACGCATGAGGAAAGCATTCGAGAAGAGTTGAATGATCTTCGAAGGCAACAAGTGCCGTTGAAGCAATGGCGGCGGACCTTCATCCTGTCCTCACGGCTTGAGCCGACCCGCAAGAATGTTCTCTCGCTCGAACATTCGCGAGACTCATTCGGAGATCGCTGGTTCTGGGTCAAGACGCCTTTGGCCTCCATGGAGTCGTGCGCTTCCAATAGACTTGCCTTTGACTCGTTTATCTCAAACCATCCTTTCGCTCCGCTGCCTGCTGAATTGTACGGATCGGTCGCAAGCCGCCACACGGGGATCACCTCCATTCCATTGAACGATGTGTGCGATCAACTGCTTTTCGAGGTGGGCGTTCCTGACCCGCAGGAGAATCGAGATTACGTCGGGGTACTGTACCAGATTGAGCGGTACCTAAGGCAGCACCCGAAGGAGTTGTGCGATGTCTATGTCATGCGCCCCGATGACAACGCCCGGCGTGCCGTGAACAAGAATCAGGAGATTGATAATATCTTCCAAGGCTCCAACCGTAAAGAAGGGGATCCATTGTACTACCCCGGCGATCGGGAGATCCACGCCGAAGGTCGTCTCACGATCCAACTACGTCGCCTGGCGCTGACCCAAGGCAAAAACGGCCCCGAGATCGCTACGGATGTCCCCGTGCTTGCTATATGGGTGCCCAAGCCCATGGAAGAACAGTGGCTCGTTCAAGAGCAACAACCTCCCATTGCCTGGTCATGACCGACCTGTCCCGGATATTCGAGAGCCTACCGGTATCAGAAGAGTCATCCAGCGGCCAAGCAACCTTTCATGCGCTTCCGGCCAGTTCCAACGAGCAGGTGCTAATAGCCAAGACCACTCAGGGACGGGCGTGTCTTCTTGTTAATACGGCGTTTTCAGTAGAGCCTTCACCTCCGCCATTGCGCTTAGAGAATCTAACGGTGCAGCACAATATTGAAGGCCGAGTTCGCACCAATACAGGGACTACGGAAGGTACCTTTTCATTGATTGCGCTTCGTACCAGCGACAAGCTCCTGGTGAACATGTTCTTGCGGTTTGTAGTCGCATTTGCGGAGCACTTGCCCAAGCGTCCGACGGCATCGGATGTATCGTTGGAGCTTCAACGTCTGGTCACCCTGCTTCAAAGCTTACGGAAACCTGCAACCAAGACCATTCAAGGATTGTGGGCGGAACTTCTTTTGATCGCTTCACGCGATAAACCCGCACGATGGATCAATGGTTGGCACACCGACCCGATGGGACTTCATGATTTTGTCTTCGGGGATACACGTGTTGAGGTCAAGAGCACCATGGCACATGAGCGTACACACAGGTTCTCTCACGACCAGCTTTCCACACCCACAGGAGTGGAGTTGTACATCGCTTCGATCCTGGTGGAAAGGTCCAATATGGGGGTCTCGTTATTCGACCTTGCCGATAGGATCCACCAAAAAGTGTTGCCAGAAGAATCACTGCTGCTCGATACGATTATCGCGACGACGCTGGGAAACGATTTCGCCAAGGCAACCGACATCAAGTTCGAGCCACACCGATCAACGGATTCGCTTCTGTTCTTCCCGTTGAGTATAGTACCACGATTAAGCGAAGAGCTACCCGCTCGGCTGATGGATGTGACGTACACGGTGCGGCTCAATGATTCGGATGGAATGCGAAGTCTGTCAATAGAGTAGCGACAGCGTAAAGGACAGCAGCGGCAGCCCGGCGCTGGTGCGGCCTTGCGGACACGCCAAGCGAGGAGGCGACCAGCGGAAGCCACCGAATCGCCGCGACGGCTGGACGGCCGTGACCTTCCTGCAGCCCGTGCCGTCCGACGCCGAAGTGGTGATCAACGGCGCCTACTACCTGATGGCGATGATGACCAACAGCGGGGAGCACAGCCACTGAGGGGGATCGGGGCGGTAGCCTGCTGGAGGCCTACCTTGCCCACGTGTCCACCGCCCTGCCCGAACACCTGCGCCTGAACCTCGGTTCATCGCGTACGCACGGCAAGGCCCCGCACAAGCCCATCCTGCTGCTGGCCGTGCTCAAGGCCTTCGACGAAGGGCTCATCCTCGAGAACCGCATCATTCCCAGCGCCGAGCTGGTCAACCTTTTCCGCGCGTATTGGGCGGTGCTGGTGCCGCAGGGGTGGTTTCAGCGGCGGTTCTTCCTGCCGTTCTACCACCTCAAGAACGAGCGGTCGGGCCTGTGGAAGCTCCACACATTACCTGGCTTCGAGGCTGCGGTCACCCGTTCCAACTCCATCAAGAGCCTTGGCTCCCTCATCGCGTTCGAGGCCCATGCCGAGCTCCGGGCCGACGTTTACGCGCGTTGGCTGGATGCGGATCACCGTGCGGTGGACCGCCAGTTGCTCATGACCGCCTACTTCCCGGGTCAAACGCTTCCCGCTGAACTGCCCGACCACCTGCGGGAACTGGAGCGGCACATCGCCACCAATTCACCGGCCCTCATAGGCGTGCAAGAACAAGGCACGCAAGAGGAGGAAGAGGAGGAAGTGGTGATGCGCAGTGCCGCCTTCCGCCGCAAGGTGCCCGAGCTGTACGGTCATCGTTGCGCCATCACCGGCTTGCAGGTGCGCAGCGCGCGCGGCCCCGGCCTCATCGACGCCTGCCACATCGTGCCCTGGTCCGATTCGTTCGATGACACCATCAGCAACGGCATGGCGCTCTGCCCCAACATGCACCGCGCCTTCGACCGGGGCCTCATCAGCATCGCGGCGGACCATACCGTGTTGGTGGCCCGTGATCTCCGCGAATCCGAAAGCTCGCACGCCATCCGGCCCTTTGCCGGAAAGCCCTTGTTACTGCCCGTGGATCCGCGTCATCGGCCGGCCGCGGAGAAGCTGGCGCGGCACCGGGAGCGGTTCGGGTTCTGAGCGCGGCGGCAGAACCTCAGCAACTGCAGCTGTCGATCCCACAGCCGCAGATCTCGCCCGTGGCCCGCTTCACCTTTGCGGCGCCTTCGGTGTGCGGGATGCAGCGGGCGTACTTCGTCGGGGCGCCGTGCAGTGCCACGGCGGACGGTGAGGGTGCGTTGGGGCGGGGCGGCCGTGTGCCGTATTACTTGGGGGCGGTGCGGTAGAGCCAGACGCCGACCGCGCCGAAGATGAGGTTGGGCAGCCACACGGCGATCAGCGGGTCGAGGCCGGCGTTGGTGGCGGCCACGGTGGTGATCTTGCTGCTGAAGATGTAGAGCAGGACCAGGAGCACGCCGAGGGCGAGGTGCACGCCGGTGCCTCCGCGCACCTTGCGGCTGCTGATGCTCACGCCGATGAGGGTGAACACGTAGGTGGCGAAGGGGGCGGAGGTGCGCTGGTGTTTCTCGATGAGGTAGAAGGCGGTGGTGTCGCTGCCGCGCATGCGTTCCTCGGCGACGAACCGGTCGAGCTCGGCGGTGGTCATGCTCATGGCGTTCTCGTTGCGCTGGCCCAGGTCGGAGGGCACCAGGGGGATCAGGGTGTCCAGCGCCTGGCCCCGCGTCAGGGTGCCGCCGGTGTCGTCGATGTCCTGCAGGGTCCAGTCCTCCACATGCCAGCGACCGGTGAGGCTGTCGTACACGGCGCGTTCGCTCATGAGCTTGCGCGTGAGGCGGCCGTCCTCCCATTGCTCCAGGCTGAAGCGGTAGCCGGTGCGGCGTTGGGCGTTGAAGCTCTCCACGTAGGCGATGGTGCCCGGGGCGATCTCGCGGTGGATGTTGCGGCCCTTCACCTGGAAGGCCACGCGGATGTGCTCCTCCTCGAAGGCCAGGCGCTCCTTGTTGGCGGCCGGCAGCACCAGGTGGTTGGCCGCCAGGGCCAGCAGCGTCAGGAAGGTGGCCGCCACGAAATAGGGCCACATGAGCCGCGGGAAGCTGATGCCGCCGCTGAGGGCTGCGATCACCTCGCTGCGGTGCGCCAGCCGGCTGGTGAACAGGATCACCGCCAGGAAGATCAGCAGCCCGCTGAAGAAGTTGGCGTAGTAGATCACGAAGTTCACGTAGTACTCGCGTATGATCTCGCCCGGCCCTGCGGTCATCTTGGCGAAGTCCTCGGTCTTCTCGCTGATGTCGAACACCACGGCGATGGCCATGATGAGCGCCAGGATGAAGAAGAAGGTGCCCAGGAACTGGCGGATGATGTAGCGGTCGAACAGGCGCAGCACGGGCGGAGGGTGTCAGTGGGGGGCTGGTCCATGCCCGGCGCACCACGCGCTCCCCGGGGGTGTTCCGCGCAGGACGGAAGCCGTGGCGATACCGGTGTTCGTGTTCATAGCCGCACCTTCAGTTTCGGGAGCAGCGTGTTCTTCCAAGGGGTGAAGCTACCGTCCAGGATGCGTTCGCGGGCCTCGCGCATCAGCCCCAGGTAGAAGCCCAGGTTGTGCAGGCTGGCGATCTGCTGGCCCAGCATCTCGTTGCTGGCGAACAGGTGGCGCACGAAGGCCCGGCTGTAGGCCGTGTCCGCCCAGCAATGGCCGTCGGGGTCCAGCGCCCCGTGGTGGTCGGCCCACTGCCGGTTCTTGATCTGCAGCACGCCTTCCCGGGTGAAGAGCATGCCGTTGCGGCCGTTGCGCGTGGGCATCACGCAGTCGAACATGTCCACCCCGCGCGCCATGTTCTCCAGCAGGTTCCACGGGGTGCCCACGCCCATGAGGTAACGGGGCCGGTCCGCCGGGAGTATGCCGCAGCACAGCTCGGCCATGGCGTACATCTCCTCCTCGGGCTCGCCCACGCTGAGGCCGCCGATGGCGTTGCCCACGGCACCCTTGGTGGCGATGTGCTCGCTGCTCCGCTTGCGCAGCTCGGGGAAGGTGCTGCCCTGCACGATGGGGAAGAGGGCCTGTTCGTGGCCGTACCGCGGGGCGGTGCTGTCGAAACGGGCGATGCAGCGGTCCAGCCAGCGGTGCGTGCGGTGCATGCTGTCCGTGGCGTACCGGAGGTCGCAGGGCCAGGGCGTGCACTCGTCGAAGGCCATGCAGATGTCGGCCCCGATGCTGCGCTGCACGTCCATCACCGATTCGGGGGTGAACAGGTGCCGGCTGCCGTCGATGTGGCTCTGGAAGCGCACGCCCTCCTCGGTGATCTTGCGGATGTCGCTGAGGGAGTGCACCTGGAAGCCGCCGCTGTCGGTGAGGATCGGCCGGTCCCAACCGTTGAACCGGTGCAGGCCTCCGGCGTGCTCCAGCACTTCGGTCCCCGGCCGCAGGTACAGGTGGTAGGTGTTGCCCAGCATGATGGACGCGCCGAGGTCGTCGCGAAGTTCGCGGGGGTGCACGGCCTTGACGGCGCCCAGGGTGCCCACGGGCATGAAGACGGGGGTGGGGATGGGGCCGTGGCCGGTGTGGAGCACCCCGGCGCGGGCGTGGCCGGCCGGGTCGGTGCGGAGCAGCTCGAAATGCACGGCGCAAAGATGGGGCGGCCGGGATACGCGCCACTTGCCCCCGAAGGCCTGTTCATAACCGGAGGCGGTCCCGAAGGGGCGGTGGCGGTGGCCCCGGTAGCTTCGCTGCCGTCCTCTCCATGGTCCAGACGCTCGTGTTCGCGATGGGCGGCGCGCTCGCCGTGCTGCTGTTCTTCCACGCGTTCATCTTCAGCCGCCTGGCCTTCCGCCACCAGCGGGTGAAGCCCGACCGCGACCAGCCGGTGAGCGTGGTGATCTGCGCGCGCAACGAGGCAACCGCCTTGGAGAAGCTCATCCCCGAGCTCATGGAACAGGACCATCGCGAGTTCGAGGTGGTGGTGGTGAACGACCGCAGCCAGGACCTCACCGGCGAGGTGCTGGAGTGGATGAAACCGCGTTTTCCGCGGCTGCGGACCGTGAACATCCAGGCCGACGAGAAGTTCAGCTACGGCAAGAAGATCGCGGTGGGGGTGGGCGTGCGCGCGGCCCGCCACCCGCACATCCTGCTCACCGATGCCGATTGCCGGCCGGCGGGGCGCGAGTGGATCTCGCGCATGGCCAGCGGCTTCAGCGAGCGCCGGCACATCGTGATCGGCCACAGCCCCTACGAAACGAGGCCGGGCCTCACCAACCTGTTGGAGCGCTACGACGGCATCGCCAAGGCGGTGCAGTTCATCGCCTTCGCGAAGGCGGGCCTGCCCTACATGGGGGTGGGCCGCAACCTGGGCTACACCCACGAGGTGTTCTTCAACGCCCGCGGCCCGCGGCGGCACCACCACCTCATGAGCGGCGACGACGACCTGTTCATCAACGAGGTGGCCCGGGCGCGCAACACGGCCGCCGTGGCCGATCCCGGCACCTTCATGGTGACGCGCGCCACCGAAGGCCTGGCCACCTGGGTGCGCCGCAAGCGCCGCCATTACACCACGGCCCGCTACTACCGCTTCGGCCACCAGCTGCTGCTCACCCTGCTGCCGCTGGCCCGTGCGGCCTTCTGGTGCACCTGCGCCGCCCTCTTCGCCCTGGGCGCCTGGCGCGAGGCCTCCATCGGGCTCGCCGTCAAGGTCGGCGCCTTCCTGCCGGTCACCCTCCTGGCCATGCACCGCCTGGGCGCCGGCCCCCTGTTGCTCATCCTGGCCCTTCCCCTCGAATGGCTGTTCTTAGTTTTGGAACCGTTGATCTACCTCAGCACCCTGGTCATCAAGCCCCGCCGATGGAAGTGAACGAGAACCTCTCCGAGAAGGCGCGCCACGACTACCTGCTCGTGCGCCGGGCCGTGGACAAGGGCGACCAGAAGGCCTACGCCGAGCTGATGGGACGCTACCGCGACTCCATCTACTTCATGCTGCTGAAGATGATCAACAACAAGGACGATGCCGAGGACCTCACCATCGAGGCTTTCGGCAAGGCCTTCAACCGGTTGAAGCAGTACACGCCGAACTACGCCTTCAGCACCTGGCTGTTCAAGATCGCGTCCAACAACTGCATCGACTGGATCCGCAAGCAGAAGAAGAAGACGCTGTCCATCGACAACCCCATCGGCACCGACGACGGGGACGAGATGACGATCGAGATCCGCAGCCACGGCCCCGATCCGGTGGACGTGGTGATCCGCGACCAGAAGAGCGCCGTGATGCGCGAGGTGGTGGACAAGCTCAAGCCCCGCTACCGCACCCTCATCGAGCTGCGCTACTACAAGGAGTACAGCTACGAGGAGATCGCCGAGGAGCTCGACCTTCCCCTGGGGACCGTCAAGGCCCAGCTCTTCCGCGCCCGCGAGTTCCTGATGAACATGCTGAACAACAGCAAGGAGGCCATCTGAGCGCAAGCGCCCGTGTGACCATGCGAGCATGTGCACATGGGCGCATGACCGCATGCCCGCATGCCGAGCCTGCTTACCAAGTACTTCCCCGACCTCTCCGCGAGGCAGCGCGACCAGTTCGCGCTCCTGGACCCGCTGTATGCGGAATGGAATGCGCGGGTGAACCTCATCTCGCGCAAGGACTTCGAGCACCTCCAGGAGCGGCACATCCTGCATTCGCTCGGCATCGCCAAGGTGGTGCGGTTCAAGAAGGGCAGCCGCATCGTCGATGTCGGCACCGGCGGCGGATTCCCGCTGGTACCGCTGGCGATTATGTTCCCGCAGTGCACCTTCCACGGCATCGACGGCATCGGCAAGAAGATCGCGGCGGTGCAGGGCGTCATCGCGGGCCTGGGGCTCACCAACTGCACCGCCGAGCAGGTGCGCAGCGAGGACCACCGGCAGCGCTACGACGCGATCGTGAGCCGCGCCGTGACCACCCTGCCCGAGTTCCTGCGCATGACCAAGCACCTGGTGCCGAAAGGGGAGGGCCGGCTCTTCTACCTCAAGGGCGGCGAGCTGGCCGACGAGCTGCTGCCCGTGAAGCAGCGCTACCGCGTGCACGAGCTGTCGCGCGTTTTCGAGGAGGACTTCTTCGCCACCAAGAAGGTGGTTGAAGTGGAGCTGTGAATCAGGAACGCGGAAAGCCGGAACGGCCCCCTCTCAGCTTTCCTCTTTCAGCTTTCCTCTTTCAGCTTTCCCCTTTCAGCTTTCCATCTGCAGCCTGTTCAGGCTGTGGTACAGCCCGTCGGCATCGGCGATCAGTTCGCCATGGGTGCCGCTTTCGGCGATCACGCCCTTGTCGAGCACGAGGATGCGGTCGGCGTCGCGGATGGTGCTGAGGCGGTGGGCGATCACCAGGCTCGTGCGGCCTTTCATCAGCTCCTCGAGGGCCTCCTGCACCAGGCGCTCGCTCTCGCTGTCCAGCGCGCTGGTGGCCTCGTCGAGGATCAGGATGGCGGGGTCCTTCAGCAGGGCCCGGGCGATGGCGATGCGCTGGCGCTGGCCGCCGCTGAGCTGGATGCCGCGTTCGCCCACCACGGTGGCATAGCCCTCGGGGAAGGCCGCGATGAAGCCATGCGCGTTGGCGCGGCGGGCGGCGGCCTCCACCTCGGCATCGGTGGCGTCGGGGCGGCCGTAGGCGATGTTCTCGCGGATGCTGCCCCCGAAGAGCAGCACCTCCTGGGGCACGATGGCCATGCGGTCGCGCAACGCCGTGAGGTCGTACGTCCGCGCGTCGCGGTCGTCGATGCGCACCATGCCCTGCACCGGGTCGTAGAAGCGCAGCACCAGCGCGGCGATGGTGCTCTTGCCGGCGCCGCTGGGGCCCACCAGGGCGATGCGCTGGCCGGGCTCGGCGGTGAACGACACGTTGCGCAGCACGGGCACATCCGGGCGTGTGTCGTAGTGGAAGCTCACACCCTCGAAGGCGATGCGGCCGCGCAACGCGGTGCGTTCCTTGCGGGGGGCCAGGCTCACCGGCTCGCCCACCTCATCGTGCAGGTCCATCAGCCGCTCGGTGGCGCCGATGGCCTTCAGCACCGTGTTGACCTGCTCGGGCACACTGCCGATGCTGGCGCCCACGAACACGCTGTACAGGATGAAGGTGACGAGCTCGCCGTTGCTGAGCAGCCCCTCGCGCTGCAGGTTCACCCCGCGCCACACCACCAGCACGATGGCGCCGAACATGCACAGGATGATGAAGGACACCAGGGCGCCGCGCCACCGGGCCCCGCGCATGGCCAGCGCCCGTGCCGCGAGCACGCTGCGGCCGTACCGGGCGATCTCCCACGCCTCGTTGGCGAAGGCCTTCACGCTCTGGATGCCCTGCAGGGTCTCGTCCACGATCACGTTGGTGTCGGCGATGCGGTCCTGCACCTGCCGGCTGAGGCGGCCGATGAAGCGGCCGAAGAGCACGGCCACCAGCACCACCGCGGGCACCGAGGCGAGCATGGTGAGGGTGAGCTCGGGCGACAGGCGCGCCAGCAGCACCAGGCCCGCCGCGATGATGATGACCTGCCGCACCAGCTCGGCCAGCGTGGTGGTGAAGGTGTCCTGCAGCAGGGCCGTGTCGGCGCTCAGGCGGCTGTTGATCTCCCCCACGCGCCGCCGTGCGAAGAAGGTCATGGGCTGGCGCAGCAGATGTGCGTAGGTGTCGCGCCGCAGGTCGGCCAGCATGTGCTCGGTGACGTGCGCGAACAGGAAGATCCGGAAGTAGCCCAGCACGGCCTGCACGGCGAAGGTCAGCAGCAGCAGCAGGAAGATGCTGTCCGTGTCGGTGAGGTCCAGCAGGGGCGCGCTGAAGGACGAAGGGCCCTTGGTGGAGTCGATCAGCCTGCCCATCAGGCCGGGGAACACCAGGCTCAGGGTGCTGGTGCCGAGCAGGAAGACCATGCCGGCGGCGAAGGCCCAGCGGTGCGGGCGCAGGTACCGGAAGATCCGCAGGGCCTTGCGCAGCGTCGTGCGGTCCAGCTTGGCCGGCTTGGCGTCGTTGTACCGATCGCGATCGCGGCGGGAGGCCATCGTCGTCGCCCGGTGCTCAGCCGTGCAGCGCCACCATCCGGTCGGCGATGTGGTCGAACAGGTTGCGCAGCGGGGTCTCCACCATCATCTTGATGATGGGGTTGAGGTCCGCCTCGAACACTTGCCAGGCCCGGGTGGCGCCGCCGTCGCTCTGCTGCAGATGCACGTCCAGCGTGAAGGGGAAGGGGCTGCGGTCGGTGGCCTTCATGCGCACCAGGCCCGGCGCTTCGCCCCCCGCCAGCTCCAGCCCGATGGTGGCCGCGCCCTGCACCTTGAAGGAGCACGAGCGGCCGTCGCTCTTCCAGTCGCTGATCCGGTCCTTCGGCAGCAGCTGCTGGAAGTTGTTCATGTCCTGGAGGAAGGTGTGCAGCTCGCCCGGCGTGCGGCCGATGGTCACCTGCTTGCTTTCGATGCGTGTCATGCCCATGGGGTTCGTTCCGTCCGCACGTTCCGTCGCACCGGCTCAGGCCTGCACGGCGGCGTTCCAGTTCGCGGGATCCTTCCGCCAGGTGTTCAAAGGCACCAGGTCCTTCTCGGTGATGTAGCCTTCGCGCAGCGCCTGGTCCAGCAGGATGCTGTAGTTGGTGAGCGCATGCAGCTTCACGCGGGCCTCCTCGAAGGCCGTGCGCGCCTTGTCGAAGCCGTAGGTGAAGATGCTCACCATGCCCTTCACCTCCAGGCCCGCATCGCGCAGCGCGCCCACGGCCTGCAGGCTGCTGCCCCCGGTGCTCACCAGGTCCTCCACCACCACCACGTTGCGGCCCACCGAGGCATCGCCCTCCACCTGGTTGCGCAGGCCGTGCTCCTTGGTGCTGGTGCGCACATAGATGAAGGGCAGGCCCATGTCGTGCGCCACGAGCATGCCGTGGGCGATGCCGCCCGTGGCCACGCCGGCGATCAGGTCCGGCCGGCCGAACTCGCTCTGGATCAGGTGCACGAACTGCTGGCGGATGAAGGTGCGCACCGGCGGGTAGGAGAGCGTCTTGCGGTTGTCGCAGTAGATCGGGCTCTTCCAGCCGCTGGCCCAGGTGAAGGGCTTGGCGGGGCTCAGCTTCACGGCCTTGATCTGCAGCAGTAATTCGGCAACTTTGAGGGCCGGATCAAGGCGTGCGTCCATGGCGCGAAATTACGAAGTCTCCATCGACGGGCTGGCCGTGCGCCTGGTGCAGCACGGTACGGAGGACGCGGCCCCTGCGCCGGGGCTGTGGCTCAACGCCCCGGGGCCCGGCGATGTGCCCGGGCTGATCGCCAGGGCCCGCAAGGTGGCCGGGGCCGCCCAGGTCACCATCGCCGTGCCCGACGTGGAGGCGGCCTGGGAGGCTTTCGCACGCACCTACAAGCGCGTGGAGGCCGCCGGTGGCGCCGTCAGCGATGAACAGGGCCGCCTCCTCGCCATCCACCGCCTGGGCCGCTGGGACCTGCCCAAGGGCAAGGTGGACCCCGGCGAGGCGCTGCCTGCGGCCGCGGTGCGCGAGGTGATGGAGGAATGCGGCTTGCGCGAGGTGCGCATCGTGCAACCCCTGTGCGAGACGTGGCACACCTACGAACGCGGGGAAAGGCAGCACCTCAAACGCACCACCTGGTTCCTGATGCGGAGCTCCAGCGCGGAACGGCTCGTGCCCCAGCACGAGGAGGACATCCACCAGGTGGTCTGGATGGACGCCGCCGGTGTGGAACGCATGAAGGCCGATACCTACGGCACGGTGCGCGCGGTGATCAGCGCCTGGGAGGCGGCGGAGCCTCGCTCCCGAACTTGATCCGTTCGCGCTCGTCCTGCCGGGTGCGCATGCCGTGCAGCACGGCGGCGAGGCCCTGTGTGGGCGGGGGCGCGGGGTTCTGCGCCAGCGTGCGCCCGTTGAGCAGCAGGAAGGTCGGCATGCTGGCGGCGCGCAGTAGTTCGGCGGTGCGGCCCGCGTCGCGCGCCATCAACCAGGTCCAGCCCGCACCCGCGATGCTCCGCGAGAGCCGCATTGCGGCGTCCGCGTCGCCGTCGAGCACCAGCACCGTGTAGCGCACCACCTCGCCGAAGCTCTGCTGCAGCTGCACCAAGGCGCGCAGCTCCTGGTCGCAGTAGGTGCAGTTCACCGCGGTGAGGGCCAGGCAGGTCGGCCCCGTGAACACGCTGTCCATGGGCACCGGGGTGCCTTGCAGGTCCGTCAGGGCCAGCTCCGGCAGCGAGGTGCCCGGTCGCATCGCCGTCAGGTCCCACAACATGTTGGCGGCCAGGGCCCGGTTGCCCGCATGGGTGCCGTGCGCCGCCACATCGGCCAGGACCCGCTCGATGCCGCTGCGGTCGAACACCTTGCCGGGGTGCGCCAGGTAGAGCTGGTCGATCAGCAGCAGCTCGGCCAGGGCCGTGTCCCCGCGCAACGAGGGATGCGTCATCAGCAGGGCGAGCAGGCTGTCCGTGTCGGCGTTGCGCACCCCGCGCAGCAGGCGGGCCTCGTCCGTGCGGAAGGGATGCACCATCAGGTGGTCCTCGTACAGGCTGCGGAACAGGCGCACGAACTCGGGCTTGTCCAGGTCGGGCGCATGGCCGGCGAGGCAGCGGGTGTGCAGCGCGGCGGGGTCCTGCTGGGGCCCGAGGTGGAGCCCGCACAGGCCCAGTTCGACGTTGCGCTGGAACCACGGGTCGTTCACGTCGGCATAGTAGCGACGCAGCTTGGTGGCGAAGCTGTCCAGCCTGGCCTGCGACCAGCTCGGGGTGTAGAACAGGGTGGCCGGCCGCTTCACGCTGTCCGGCCGCGCGGCGCCCTCGCCGGTGCGTCGCAGCACGTCCACGGCCTGCATGCCGGCGGCCTCGTCGGTGGCCAGGTCCTCGGCCACGAACCCGTCCAGGTGTCCGTAGAGGTCCGTCATCAGCGCGTTGATGTCCAGCGGCGGCAGGTCGATGAACTCCAGGTCGATGGGCAGCAGGCCTCGCACGGGCCGTGCACCGGGGGTCGGCTGCAGGGGCCGCACGTGGTAGGTGGCCCCGTCGCGCAGGAAGAGCTCCGCGCGATGGCCGCCCACGGTGAGCAGCGCCTTCACCGTGCCCTGCACCTCGGCCCGCACGGTGGCCTGGCCGTCGGCGCCGAGCAGCGCCTCGTCCACCCGCACGGTGCGCAGGGTGAACAGGTCGTCCACCCGGTGCAGCACCACTTTCTGCCCGGCCCGGTCGGGGGCCACGAGATGGATGGTGGCCACGGCCGGCGCGGCATGTGCCAGCAGCAGGGTGAGCGGCAGGGCCAGGGTCCTCATGGCATCACGTTCGGGGGGAGGAAGGCGCGCACGTCGGCCCGGTTGGCGATCAGTTCGCGCACGATGGTGCTGCTGATGTGGGCGTGCTCGGGCAGGGCCGGTAGGAACAGGGTCTCCACGCCGCGCAGGGCGTGGTTCATCAGGGCGATGCTGCGCTCGTTGCCGTGGTCCGTACTGTTGCGCAGGCCGCGTACGATGAAGGTGGCGCCCAGTCGCCCGCACAGGTCCGCGGTGAGGCCCTCGAAGCGGAGCACGTTCACCTGTGGCATGCCGGCGAAAGCCTGGCGCAACCAGGCCTCCCGCTGTTCGGGGTCGAACATGCCGCGCTTGGTGGTGTTGACGCCCAGGGCCACATGGATGGTGCTGAACAGCGGCAGCGCGCGCTGCACGATGCTCCAGTGGCCGATGGTGACCGGGTCGAAGGATCCGGGGAAGACGGCGATGGGGCGGCTCATGACGGGGTGGGGCTGAAGAAGCTGAAATGTACGGCACCGTAGGTGCGCTCCCGGCGGAACCAGGGATCGGCGGCGGGGTCGATGCCGCGCGGATGCTCCAGGATGAACAGGCCGTCGGGGAGCAGCAGACCCGCCTCGCGCACCAAGGCGGGCAGGGTCTCCGTGCCGGGCAGGTGGAAGGGCGGGTCGGCGAACACGATGTCGAACGGGCCGGTGGCGTGCCGCAGGTACTGGAAGACGTCGGCGCGCACCTGCGACCAGCCCGGCTCGTCCAGGGTCCGCGCCAGCCGTTGCAGGTGCGCGAAGAGCCGCGCGTCCTGCTCCACGCTGATCACCTGCGTGGCGCCGTGCGAGACGAACTCGGCCGAGATGCCGCCGGCGCCGGCGAAGAGGTCGAGCACCCGGATGCCTTCCAACGCCGTGGAGTGCCGCAGGATGTTGAAGAGCCCTTCACGCGCGAAGTCGGTGGTGGGGCGCGCCTCGATGCCCTTGGGCGGATCGATGCGGCGGTTGCGGTGCCTTCCTCCTATGATGCGCATCCGGCTTGTTCCAGCAGCGCCCACCAGGTCTCCGGTGCGGCGGTCTCCAGGCCCGCGAGCATCGGGTCGGCGGAGGTCAGTACGGGAGCGGCCGTGGGCAGGTAGCGTTTCAGGAGCTCGAGGTCGGCACCGGCCCACGCGGGGCCGCCCCATCGCACCGCCACGGCGGCGGGTTCCAACCGCAGGGCGTCCAGCAGATGCAGCAGGTAGTACAACGCGTCGGTGCCCGTGGTGCAATGGTAGGCGTTGCTGAGCTTCAAGCCCTGCGCATCGGCCACGGCCACGTCCATGCGCTTGCCCACGCGGTGGGCCACCACCGCCGCACCCTGCCGCCCGCAGGCCAGGGCCCCGCGCACCAGCAGGCTTCGCAGGGCCACCGCCTGCGCGGCCGGGAAACGCTCCAGCACCCGGTGCTCCATCCCTTCGTCGTGCAGGTACACGCAGCGTGCGCCCAGGTCCTCCACGGGCTCGTCGCGCAGCAACCCGGTGGGCAGCGGGCCGTGCACCAGGCTGAGGTGCCCCGCCTCGGTGCCGGGGCGCAGCGTGCTCTCGGGCACCAGCGTGCTCAGCTCGGGCAGGGCGCAAAAGCTCACGGTCGCGGGCTCCAGCGGCAGACGCTCCTCGGCGGGCCACGTCGTGCCCCGACCCTGGGCCAGGCACAGGCAGCGCCCATCGGCCCGGTCATGGGCGCTCCACGCCAGCCCGTCGGGATGCACCACGATGGCCAGGTGCAGCCCGGTGGCGCCGCGGTCGTAGCGCGGCAGCAGGTGCAGGGCGGGGTCGGTGGGCCGGCTCATGGGGCGTTCACCCGGTGGAACGGCATCAAAGGTGGATAATTTCACCCGCCGCCATGGATCCGTGGCGCCGCACCGCCACCGCCATGTCCGCGCCTCCCGCCGGCCTGACCGCCCCGCTGCACGCGGCCCTGGGCCATGCGCCCACCCCGGGGCAGGAACGCGCCATCGCGGCGATCGACCGGCTGATGGCC
>JABWBQ010000096.1 GCA_013360395.1 Flavobacteriales bacterium | reverse complement strand
AAGATGCCGCACTCGCTGTCCTGGATCCGGCTGGGGCCGGCGGGCAGGCAGAACTCGTGGCCGTTCACGTAGCCGGAGGTGGCCGGCGGGCTGGCGGGGTTCACCGTCCCGGTCACCGTGCCGTCGAAGGCATCGCCCAGCAGCACACGACCGCCCGCGGTACGCAGGCTCCAGTTGCCGTTGCCGTTGCCCATGCCGCTGAGGCCGTCGCCCAGGAAGTCGTACAGGTAGAAGCTGAAGCAGTTGCCGTTCACCGTGCTCAGGCAGATGGGCACGTCCTCGGTGACGTTGGCCGTGTTGTACAGCGGCGAGGTGACCACCACGGCGGGCAGCTGGTCCATGATCTCCCAGTAGATGCCCGAGGGGTCGTTGTCCGTGGTGATCCGCACCACCACGGTCTCACCCGTCACGTCGATGTTGTACTCGCTCATCGCGTCGTTGGCCGGCATGTCGTCCACCTGCCCGTTGGGGTTCTGGGTGGTCACGTTCAGGGTGTGCGTGCCGTAGGGCGCCGTGAAGCCGGGCAGGTCCACTTGCACGGAATCGCCGTAGGCCAGGCTGCCGGTCCAGTTGTACCAGAAGGGGCCCACGCCGCCGTTCAGGTCGTACTGGATCACCACGCTGGTGAGGGTGGCCTCCCCGAAGTTGGTCAGCATCACACGCGGCTCCAGGAAGGAGGTGCACACCAGGCCGGTGGGCGAGATGATGTTGGTGATGCCGGCGTCGTTCACGCCCGGGTGCTCCAGCAGCAGCTCGAAGGTGCCCTCGAAGCCGGTGGCGCCCGGGTTGTACACGTACAGCAGGTAGTCCGTGCTGGTGCTCAGCCCGGTGAGCATGATGTCGTAGCCGTCGCCGTCGTCATCGCAGAGCTCCTCGCCCGCCGCGCCCAGGTTGACGCAGCTGCCGTTGAAGAGGGCGTAGTTCAACTGCGAGGCCGTGAGGCCGCCGTTCTGCGCATTGCCCAGCAGCGTCAGCCGGTGCACGCTGTTCACCCCGCTGTTGAAGGTGTACCACACGCCCTGGTTGTTGAGCACCGGGGTGCACGAGGTGAAGGCGTCGTTCTGCGCGCAGGTGTTGTCACCCGTGGTGGAGATGCCGCTGCCGTCCATGGGGTAGCTGGTGATCGGCTGGGCGCCCGTGCAGTCGTCGTTGGCCGGACGCGGGCACACGGCACCGCAACCCACCTGCAGCTCGAACGCACCGTCGTAATAGGGTGCGGGGCTGTGCACGGCGATGTAGTACGTCTGGCCCGCCTGGGCGAAGAACTCCAGCTGGCTGCGGTTGGTGCAGGCCCCGCCGAAGTCGTCGCTCAGCGTGTAGCAGCTCAGGGTGTTGCAGTCCGGGCCGGTGAACACGCTGATGCGCGTGTCGAACGCGGTGCCCACGCCACAGGTGCTGAGGATGATGTTCTCATCGGCCGCCGCGGTGTAGGTGTACCAGAGCGAGCCGCCGCTCACCGGGCCGCCCGTGAAGGGGCAGGCGTTGGCCGGCAGGGTGGGCAGCTTGTTGTCCGTGTTGCCGGTCACCGAACCCGGGCAGGTGAGGGCGATGGCGCCCGAGCACACCAGGTTGGCCACGCACGGGTTGGTCGGCGCGCTGGCCGTCACGTTCAGGGTGTACGCCCCGCTGGCACGCCGCGCATCCCACAGCACCGGGTAGTAGTAGGCGCCCGGGGCCAGGTTCTCGAAGTTGATCGTGATGTTCGGCGAGCAGGCCGTCCAGTTGAAGCTCTGGGAGTTCACGAACAGGTTGCCGCAGTCGCCGTACATGTTCAGCGAGGCGATGCCCGTGAGCGGCGACCCGCAGTAGCTGATCTGCACGTTGGCGCATTCGGTGAGCAGGAAGCTCTCCCACACCCAGCCGGTCACGTCCTCGTCCACGCCGTCCCAGAAACGGATGTTGCTCAACGAGCCGTCCTTGGTGGCGCAGTCGCGCGTGCCGGTGAACACCAGCGGGCTGCCGATGCTCAGCGGGCTGGCGGCCGGGTTCTCGTTGGAGCACAGGTCGTTGGCCGGCGGTGTGCAGGGGGTGAAGTCCAGGTTCCAGTCGTGGCCCGCACCGTTCCAGCGGTCGTCCCACTCGATGTGGAAGGTCTGGCCCGCCAGGCCCGCGAAGGTCACGTCGGACGTGAAGGTTGGGGTGGTGCAGCCGTCGTCGTCGCCGGTGTAGGGCACCAGGGAACCGCATACGCCTTCATGGATCGTCACGAAGGTGTCGTCGTTGGTGCCGTTGGGCGGGTCGCAGGCGGTCACATGCACCTTGCCGTCGGCCGGCAGCGTGTAGGTCCACCAGCGTGCCGCCGTGGGCACCTGGCCGTTCGTCAGGGCACCGGAGGGCGTGCCGCAGTTGATCGGGCCGTGCGAGTTCACGCCCACCACCGCCGGCACCGCACCGGCGCAGGTGCCGTTGCAGCAGCTGGTCAGGCCCTCGAAGGTCAGCGCGCAGAAGGCTTCCACCGGGTGCTCCACCGTCACGTCCACCAGGGTGCCGTTGGGGTAGGGGCCCAGCACGTACTGGCCCACGCCCACGCCCGCGAACTCGCTGTCGCCCACGTAGTCCGTGGTGATGTCCACGGCGCCGGCATTGGTCGCATCGGTCACGTCCACCGTGATGGTGAAGTCACCCCCGCCGCAGTTCTCGGTCACCGTGGCCGTGGCCGCCGGGAAGGTGCAGTCGAAGCACACCACCGACCACTCCCAGGGGTCGTAATTGGAGCTGGTGGCGCATTGTATGCTGCCGTCGCTGGTGAAGGTCATGAACAGGGCGTTGCCCGAGGCGGTGACATCCACGGCGAAGTAGTCCGGGTCGGTGCTCAGGATGGCACTGCCCGCCGGACCCAGGTTGCCGGTGTTGGCCGGGTTGGCGAACAGGATCGGGTAGGTGGCGTCCGGCCCGTCGTGGATCGTCAGATCGTCCCACGAGCTGCTCTCCACCGTGCCGCGGGTGAAGAACAGGCGCAGGGTGCCCGTGCCGCCGGCCGAGTACAGCCACTCCTGGTGGTCGCTGGCCACGTAGCAGTAGGTGGCGTTGCTGGGCGGATCGCCGCAGGTGATGCACACCAGGCCGGCCGCGTCGTGCTCGCCCAGGTCGATCACGCAGTCACCGTCCTGTTCGTTGCGCACGCGCACGCCCACCACGTCGGCCGCTCCGGCCGTGATGGTGCACTGGCCCGGGGCGCCCATGGAGCAGGCCGTGGTGTAGGGCCCGTTGTTCACCGAGTACTCCACGGCCACGCTGGTGGCCGAGCCCAGGCTGGTGACGTCCACCTCGATGTTCAGGCTGTTGGTGCCGCAGTCCGGCGTCACGTCCGTCACCGTGGCCACCGGGTCGGTGCACAGCGGGGTGGGGCGCACGCAGAAGTAGTCGAAGGCCATGTCGCTGGTGAAGCTCGTGCCCGCCACGCCGCGCACGCGGTAGCGCACCGCCGGGCCGGTGAACACGTGGTCCAGGAACGGCGTGAGGAACCAGCCCTGGCCCTGATCGCCGCTGAGGCTCCACAGGGTGGTCCAGTTGTCGCTCATGGCCGGGTCCTCGATCTCCACCATCAGGGTGCCCATGGTGGCGCCATACATGCTGTAGGCCATGCGGGCGCGGATGCTGCCGTTGACCATGCCGGTCACGTCGAACAGCGGCGAGAGGGCGTCGATGGTGTTGCCCGCGCAGGAACCCGATTCCATGTACACGTAGTTGCCGGTGGCCGTGCCGGGCACGTAGTCCGGTTGGCCGCTGGTCCCGCCGTTGCCGGGCCCGGTGGCCGAGGAGCTGGTGCCGCCTTCATCCACGCTCCAGTTGCCGGCGCCATCGCTGGTGCTGTTGTCCCAGCCCACGGGCTCCAGGGCCACGTCGGTGCAGGCCAGCACGCTGGCACACGTGGAAGGCAGGCAGAGGGTCGCCCCCTCGAAGTCCTCGCAATAGGGATAGCTGTTCACCACCGGGGGGCACAGGCTCTCGAAGCTGCCCAGGGCCTCGTCGCACTGCGGGTCGGAGGCATGGCGCACGAAGATGTCCACGGTGCTGCCCACGGTGTAGGGGCCCATCACGTAGGTGCCCGTGCCCACGTCGTTGTGCTCCACCGAGCCCGGTACGCTCTCCAGGTCCACGGTGGCACCGCTGCCGGTGCTGGTCACGTTCACGCTCACCGTGAAGGTGCCGCCCAGGCAGTTCTCCACCACGGTGGCGGTGGCCGTGGGGCCCACGCAGGCCGGGCCCTCGCTCACACAGAAGTAGTCGAAGGCCATGTCGCTGGTGAAACTCGTGCCCGAGATGCCGCGCACCCGGTAGCGCACGACCGTGCCGGTGTAGGCGTGGTCCAGGGTGGGCGTCAGGAACCAGCCCTGCCCCTGGTCGCCGCTCAGGCTCCAGAGCTCGGTCCAGTTGTTGCTCATGGCCGGGTCCTCGATGTCGATGGCCAGCGTGCCCATGGTGGCGCCGTACATGCTGTAGGCCATCTGCACCCGCACGTTGGGGTTGGTGAAGCCGCTCACATCGTACAGGGGCGAGTTGGCCAGGATGGTGTTGCCCGAGCACGAACCCGACTCCATGTACACGTAGTTGCCCGTGCTGGTGCCGGGCACGTAGTCCGGCTGGCCGGTGGTCGAGCCGTTACCGGGCCCGGTGCCGGTCGAGGAGGTCCCGCCTTCGTCCACGCCCCAGTTGCCGCTGCCGTCGGCCGTGGAGTTCTCCCAGCCCACCGGGGAGAGCGCGGTGGCCGTGCAGGCCAACGATGAGGTGCAGGTGGCGGGCTGGCACAGGCTGGCCGCCTCGAAGTCCTCGCAGTGCGGGAAACTGTTGATCAGCGGTGGGCAGGTGCTGCTGAAACTGCCCAGGTCCTCGTCGCACAACGGGTCCGAGGCGTGGCGCATGACGATGTCCACCGTATCCCCCGTGGTGTACGGGCCCATCACGTAAGTGCCGGGGCCCACATCGTTGTATTCCACCCCGCCGGGCACGCTCTCCAGGTCCACCGTGGCACCGCTGCCGGTGTTGGTCACCTCCACGCTCACCGTGAAGGTCCCGCCCAGGCAGTTCTCCATCAGGGTGGTGGTGGCCGTGGGCGGCAGGCAGGCCGGGGTCTCGCTCACGCAGAAGTAGTCGATGGCCATGTCGCTGGCGTAGTTCGGTCCGGTGAGGCCGCGCACCCGGTAGCGCACCTGGGTGCCGCTGAAGGTGTGGTCCAGGTCGGGCGTCAGGAACCAGCCCTGCCCCTGGTTGCCGCTGAGGGTCCACAAGGTGGTCCAGTTGTTGGACAGCGCGGGGTCTTCGATGTCCAGCGAAAGCGTGCCCATATCGGCACCGTACATGCTGTAGGCCATGCTCACACGCACGGACGTGCCGCTGAAGGAGCTCAGGTCGAACTGCGGCGAGAGCACCACGGACTCCAGGTTGAAGCACGAACTGGCTTCCACGTACAGGTAGTTGCCGGTGCTGGTGCCGGGCTCATAGTCCGGCTGGCCGCTGCTGGCGCCGGTCCCCGGGCCGGTACCGGTCGAGGTGGTCCCACCCTCGTCCACGCTCCACTCCCCGCCGTCGCCGGTGCCCTGCAGCCAGCCGATGGGGTCGAGCGCCGTGGCCGTGCATGGCAGCGACGCGCTGCAGGAGGAGGGGATGCAGTTGGTGGCCGTCTCGAAGTCCTGGCAATAGGGATAGCTGCTGATGATCGTGGGGCACACGAAGTTGTACGGCCCATCGGTGACGTCGCAGGCGGCGTCCGAGGCGTGGTGCGCGGTGATGATCACGGGCGTATTGCTCGGGTAGGGACCCAGCAGGTAGGTGCCCACACCCACGTCGTTCTCCTCCAGGCCCAGCAGGGTGCTGCTCAGGTCCACCGTGGCCCCGTCGCCCGTGCTGGTGACGGTCACCGACAGGTTGTACTCATTGGTGGCGCAGGCTTCCTGTTCCGTGACGGTGAAGGCCGGCGGCGTGCACAGGGGGACCGACCAGCGGTAGGTGAGCCCGTTGGGGATCACGTTGGCGGGAGCTGCGGCGTTGAAGATGTTGCCGCTGTTGTAGGCTATTCCGTCGAGCGAGGTGTCCCAGTCGTTCACGCCCTTGGTCACCATCCGGTTGTTCACATCGGTCGGAAAGCTGTTGGTGGCGCCCCGCAGGCCCACCTGGTTCAAGGTGGCGAACGTGGTGCCGATGCCCGCGGAGCAGTCGTTGTACACCACCTCGATGCTGTTGTCGGCCTGGATGAGCCGCACCTGGAAGTTCAGGCGCATGGCGTTCACCGTGGTCAACGTGGTGCCGTACCGCTTCATGTTGCTCCACTGGATGGTGAACACCCCCGGGGTGGCCTCCTCGGCGCGGATCTCGCCGGTCCATACATGGCAGGCCGTGTTGGTGCTGTTCGCCGTGGCCGGGAGCGACATCTCCACCGTGGTGGCGGTCTTGCTCACCACCGTGGTGCCCGCCGGAATGCCCGTGCCCGAGATCCCCGCGCCGATCACCACCCCGTCGGTGCTGCTGGCCCCGCTGATGGTGGTGGATCCCAGGGTCCGCGTGCCGTAGAACACGTAGCCGCCCTGCAGGTCGCGCGCGAAGGCCGCAATGGCCCCGGCATACCCGTCGCTGGAGGAAAGGGGCACGTAGTTGGTCGATGTGATCGCCGTGGCACCGAAGGAGATCGCCCCGTTGGAGCTCACCGTGCAACTGGTGTATCCCACGCCGTTGAAGGTGAAGGTGAACGGCAGGGTCACCGGGTAAACCACGTCGTCGAGGCTCCCGGTACCGCTGCTGGAGGTCTGCGCCGCCAGCAACGTGCCGCCGGTGATGGGGGTGTAGGTGCCGATGCTCTGCTGGAACGCGTAGGAATCGATGGCCTGGGCCAGACCTGTACGCGGCAACGCGAGGGCCAGCACCATGGCCACCGCCAGGAGCGGGGCGCTTAAGGGCGCATAAGCAGGGTAGGAGCGGTTACGAGGTACCATGGGACGGGTGTTGGTGAACGACGGAAGATCCTGACGGATATCAGGGTTTGAAAATTAGAAGGATCATTTGATACGCCTGTCTAATTGTTGATAACTATTCGATAAAATTCTTGGGGCTGTTGGAAATGTGACAGGATGAGCGGGGCGCGGCGTTGACCCACGGCATGGCCGGCGGGGTGATGGGGTTCGCAAGGGAGGTGCGTCACGCAGCGGTACGCACATCGGCCGGGGCGGGGGGGACGGAGCCCGAAGTGTGGGAACGCAAAAGCCCCCCGCCGGGGCGGGGGGCTTTGCGTAAGGGGTTGTGCGGGCGGGCTTACTTCACCACGCTCACACGCTGCTGGTGCACGGTGCCGTCCACGTTGAGGTGGACCATGTACACGCCACCGGCGAAGCCGTCCAG
>JABWBQ010000095.1 GCA_013360395.1 Flavobacteriales bacterium | reverse complement strand
ATGGCCTTCGAGCAGGTGGAAGATCTCGTCCTCCCGTTCGTGGATGTGCAACGGCGGGGATTCACCCTTGCGCACGCGGTGTTCGATGTAGGAGATGCGATCCGTGCCTTGATCGCAGGAGACATGCACCCGCACCAGGGTGTTGAGGAACCAGTGGTAGGGGCCGGGGGTCATTACGATGGATTTCTGGAAAAGTAATCAATGCCTGCACGCAGAATGTCACACCGCCCACCTGTACATTGGAGAACAGGAAGAGCGACCCGGAACAGGCCGGCCGTTCACCTTCCGGCATGGAACAACCGATGTTTCGGCCCACACGTCGAACGGTCAACCGTGACTTGATCCAATGCACGCCAAGCCGGTCTTGCAGGGATGCCGTCAATCGGTCCCTTGGCGCCTCATGGGCAACCACTTCCCGTACGTGATGGACCGCCAAACCCATTCGAAGGGCCCGTACGCAAAGCGCTTCATCCACCAGATGCTCCAGCAGACCTCCAGCACGAAGAAGCCCACGGCGATGCTCTCGAAGCCTATGGAACTGACGCGGGTGCCCCAGCCCAGGCCCATGCCGGTGAAGAGCACGAGGCCGCTGAAGGTCTGCATCAGATAATTGGTCAGCGCCATACGGCCCATCGGCGCGAAGACCATCAGCCGTTGATTCCATCGGGCGTTCGTCCAAAGCAGGGCGAAGCCGCTGGCATAGCCAAGCGCCAACGGCACCACGCCGAGCGCGTAGGCCACCGTTCGGACCAGCCCTTCCGGCCGAGGCAGCCCCTCCAGATGGTCTCCACTCCACCACGTAAGGAACGAGAACGGCAGGCCCAAGGCGAAGCCAAGGACGCAGGTGCGCTTCAGCAGGGCGCGATGCCCGGCCGGGTTCCGGAAAAGCTTGTGCCGCGACACCCAGAGGCCCAGCAGGAACAGGCCGAACACCTTGGGCAGGCGGCTGGTGGCCAGCAGATGCTCGATGCGCCACCACCAGGCACCCTTCATGTAGGCCAGGAACTCGTGCAACCCGCCGTTCGGTACCATTTCGTTGATCATTTCCGGCGGAACGCCCAGGGCGTCGTCCTCGGCCATGGCTATGGCGTGCGCACCGGAGGCGGGGTCGAAGGCGCCGTGGGTGAGCACGGTGACTGCATCGATGGCGATGGGCGACAGGATGAGCACCGCGGCGAGGATGGGCAGCAAGCGGTCGCGCACATGGCGGAACACGGGCAGCAGGAGCCCCAGCACGGCATAGAGGAACAGGATGTCGCCCTCCCAGAGGTAGCGCATGTGCAGCCAGCCGATGACCAGGAGCACCAGGATCCTTCTGTAGAAACGAGCCAGGCCATCGCTCCCCTTCTCCAGGAAAAAGCCGAAGCCGATCCCGAACAACATGGAGAAGATCGAGTAGAATTTGCCTTCTATGAACACGCCATGCAGGATGTCCAGGACGCCATCAAAGGCCGCCCCGGGCAGCGCGGCCTTGTCCGCCTCGGGCATGAAGAGCCAGAAGGAGAGCATGGCGTAGTTGGAGAAGGCCACGCCGAAAAGGGCGAAGCCACGAAGGGCGTCGAGGAGCTCGTTGCGCTGGGTGTTCGGGGCGCTCATTGCACCGATGATCGACCTATTCCTTCGCCTCCGGTTGCTGCTGCGTCCAGCAATGCATGCCACCGCCGTACCGGTTGATCGCACGGGGGTCGATCGGCACGATCCGCCGGCCGGGAAAAAGCGGTCGCAGGAGCTTCCGCATGCGTTCATCCTTGATCCGCATCTCCTCCGAAAGGCCCTCATGCCAGTAGGCCGGCACGAAGACGCGCCCGTTCGTGATGAGGAGGTTGAGGTAGCTGGCCGCGTGCAGCTGCCGGACACTGTCTCCGTGATGGACCTCCGGGTAGCGGGCCAGCAGCCGTGCGTGATGGTCCTTCAGGCTGTCCAGGATCAGCCCGCGGTACTCGAGCACCGGCACAGGCGCATGCAGCACGTGGAGCCCCGCCTGCTGCAGGATCCGCTCGTTCACCTCCATGCGGCGCCGCGCGATGGCATGCACCGGATCAGCGAGCTCGTCGTCCTCAGGCCAGGCGAGCAGCACGGTGCTGTCGTTCACGAAGCGGCAGAACTCGTCCACATGGCCGCCCGTGGCCCAGGTGTACACGTTGCCGTGGATCCGCGGCTCCAGGTGCCAGGCATCGTCAGGCATGCCCTCCTTCAACCAGATGATGCGCTGCGCACCGAACACACGTTCCAGTTCGTTCGCGATGCTGTCCCTGCTCCAGCCGGGGTTGCGCTGCAAGGTCACCGCCTCCACCTGGAGCAGATCGCCACGGCCGTTGATCTCGCACGCGCCACCCTCGATCACCAGGGCGGTGCGCACCAGGGGCAGGCCCAGACGCTTGGCGAACATGGCCGGAAAACTGTCCTCCAGCGCAAGCTGGGCGGGCGAATTCCGGACCTCGTTGTTCAGGTCGCCATAGGTGTTCCACGCCTGGTCGAGCACGGCCAGGCCACCATCACGCCGGCGCAGGAAGATCGGGCCCGCATCGCGCACCACGGGCGAGAGCAGACTGTCCACGGCGATCTCCACGCGGTAGCGGTCCGGCGCGATGCCCAGGCTGTCCCAACGCGCTCGGATGTGCTGCGCGATGCTGTCCCCATCGATGACGCAGACCGCGAGCGTCGTTGTATCGAGCTCCATGAGCATCCGGTCCAGCACGGTGTCGATGGCGATACCCGTGTAGGTGAACCAGACGGCCTCGTGCGGTGCCCATTCGGGGGGGAGGGTGTATTCAGGCGCCTCCTTCCTGGGTGAGGAACAGGCTGCGAACAGCACAACGAAAAGGAGGGGCCGGTACCTCATACTTGAAAGGTATCCTATCGCTTCACCACCACCCGCGCGCTCCTTGCTGCTCGACCTTCGGCACCCAGCACCAACACGTACACGCCTTCATGCAGCTGCGCCGGCAGCGCGATCTCGGTCCGCGTGGCCAGGATCCTGTTCTCCTCGGCGAGCACCCGTCTCCCGGTGGCGTCGAAGAGCTCAATGGTCGCACGTTCGCCGATCAGCGTCTCATCCACTTCGATCCGCACGCGATCGTTGGCCGGGTTGGGAAAAACCTGCAATGCATCGACATTCTCCAGATCGGCCATACCGGACGAGGACCCTGCGAGCTTCATCACCAGTACGTCCTGGAATCCGGAGGAGACGATGGTATTGGTCCCTGGTCCGGGATCGAGATCCACCATGCCTCGGAACGAACCGGTCATCAGTAGGGCGCCGGATGGGGCCAGTGCCATGCTCTGCCCGGCCGATTCATCCAGTGATCCACCGAATCGTTGCGCCGAAATGAAAATGCCGGATCCATCCATCCTCTGGAGGAAGATATCGCCGGCGCCCTCCGAATCCAGGTAGCTCGTTCCGGGGCCGGGATCGAAGTCCACCGACTGGGAGAAGTCGCCCGAGGTGACCACCCGCCCATCCGCATCAACGATGATCGCATCGGGGTCGACCTTGCCCAAGGACCGTCCCCATTGATAGGATCCGTCCGCGGCCAGCTTCAGTACGAAGCCGGCGACATCACCGCCGGAATAAAGCGTATCGGAGCCGGTCCCCGGATCGAGGTCCACGAAGCCTTGGAACGAACCGGTGACCAGCACATTGTCCTGATCATCCAAAGCGACCGCATTGCCGAAGTCGAACGAATCACCACCGATCCGCCGGGCCCAGACGAATTCGCCATCGGCGTCCAGCTTCTGTATGAAGGCATCGTAGAGCCCAGCGCTGACCAGTTCATGGACCCCAGCCCCGGGGTCGAAGTCGACCGTCCCCTGGAATCTCCCCACCGTAAGGATGTTCCCTGCCCCATCAATGCGCACGGAGCCGGGTTGATCGCCGGAGATCCCACCGAAGCCCCGCGCCCAGAGGAGGTTCCCTGAGGCGTCCATCTTCTGCACGAAGACATCGCTCGCTTGCCCTGCAACACCGAGGTTGAACACACCAGGGCCCGGGTCGAGGTCCGCTATCCCCCAGAAGGTGCCTGTAGTGATCACATTCCCAGCGGAGTCACAGGCGATCGCGTACACATTGTCTCCATTGCCGGAAGCACCACCCCATGAGCGCGCCCAGATGAGCTCGCCGGAAGCATCCAGCTTCACCACGAATACATCAGCGCCACCGACCGAGCTGAACTCGCTGGTGTCGGGCCCGGGATCCAGATCGACGGTGTTCGTGAAGGTCCCGGCCACCAGTACGTTCCCCCATGGATCCACCGAGACCGGTGTACCCTCGCCTCCAGAGCCGCTGGCGCCGGCGAAGTGGACGGCCCAGATGAAATTCCCGGATGCATCGAGCTTCTGCACGAAGTGGTCCGCATTGCCTGTCGCGGTCAAGGTGCTCACGCCCGCTCCTGGATCCATATCCACGACCCCGATGAAGACGCCGGAAGTGTACACATTGCCAGCGTCATCTGTGGCGACGCAAAAGCCCTTGTCGTTCGCGGAGCCGCCGAATGCCCTTGCCCATTCCAACGATTGCGCGGTGGTGGTTCCCCAACCGGTACAAAGAACGCCTGCGATGACGAAGGCTGAAGCGCGATCTGCACAGATGGCCCGAAAGGCCTGTTCGATGATGAGGGACATGGCAAGGCGTGTTGGCCCTGCGAAATACACGCGCACGCACCGATCGGCGTGGCCCGATCGAGGGAACGGCAAGGGATCGAGGCTGCGGTCAGGAACGCAGTTCCCGCTCCACATCCTCCAAGCGCCGCCGGCTCACCTCCACCCGTACCCCGTTGCGCAGCCGCACCCGGCCCTCGGCATCGAGCCCGTCCACATGGCGGCGATTCACCAGGGCGCTCTTGTGCACCCGGATGAAGCCGAAGGGCGCGAGCATCTCATCGTAATCCTTCAATGTGCGCGCACTGACGAAGCGACGGTCATCGGCAAGATGAAGATGGGTGTAGTTGTCCGCGGCCTGGCACCAGGCGATCTGCTCCGGCGCCACGGCGTGCGTGCGTCCGGCATGCGTAAGGGTGAGCCTCAGGGCCTGTTCATCGCGCTGCGCGATATTGGCGAGGAAGCCCTGCTGCACCTCCGCCGGCGCGGCACCCTTCCGCTCCATGTGCCGGTCGATGGCGGCGCGCAGCTCATCGGCCTGCACGGGTTTCAGCAGGTAGTCCAGCGCGCTGAAGCGGATGGCCTGGATGGCGTAGTGCTGGTGGGCCGTGGTGAAGATGACATCAAAGTCCCAGCGGCCGAGCCTGCGCAGCAGCTCGAAGCCATCGCCACCGGGCATCTCCACATCGAGGAGGACGAGCTGTGGCCGATGCGCTGCGATCAGTGCGGCACCATCCGTGATGTTGGTGGCCTCGTCCCGAAGCTGCACCTCCGGCGCCACCTCGGCCAGTCGTGCCCGCAGGTGCGCGCGGGCCTGGGCCTCATCGTCGATGAGCAGGGCGGGGATCATGGCCACAAGTTAGCCCAGCACCACATCAACGCGCGTTCCTGAAGGTGCACCGTTCTCCAGGAGGTCGGTGAAGGTGATCCGCCCCTGTTCCTGCATTCGAAAGGTGAGCAGCTGCAGGCGCTCGCTGGTGAGCTGCAGGCCCATGCTCGGGCTGCCGTCGGCATGTGCGCGCTTCGGTGCGGCGCTGCGGCCCATGCCGTTGTCCTCCACCGTGCACACCAAGCGACCCTGGCGCTCGGCGAAGCGCACCTTCACGCGCTTCACACCCTCCTTGGCGGCCAGGCCGTGCCAGATGGCGTTCTCCACAAAGGGCTGCACTACCAGGGCGGGCACCACATCATCCTCCTCCAGCAAGCTCGGCTCGGCATCCACCTCGTAGTCCAGTCCATCCGCGAAGCGCAGGGATTCGAGCTTCAGGTATTGGCGCAGGAGATCCATCTCCCGGCTCAAGGGCACCCGGTCCTTCACGCTGTGGTCGAGCACCATGCGCAGCAGCCGCGCGAAGCCGTCGAGGTAGCTCGACGCCCCCACCGCATCGCCTTTGCGCACCAGGTTGCCGATGGCGTGCAGGCAGTTGTAGATGAAGTGGGGGTTGATCTGCGCGCGCAGCACCTTCAGCTGCAACAGCCGGTTGATCTCCTCGATGTGCCCCTTCTGGTCCTTCAGTTCGGCATTGAGCCGCTCCAACGTCGCTGAATACCTCCGTTTCTCCCGCAGGTTGCGCCATACGAGCCCCGCTGCCCCCAGTGCGAGCACGGCGAGCACCAGGCTTCCGTACAGCAGCACGTTGCGGACGCGCAGGCGCTCCTCGCGCTCGCGGGCTTCCGCATCCAGCCGCTGGATCTCCTCCTCCTTCAGCCGCGTCTCGAACCGTTTCTCCAGTTCGAGGTATTGCTCATCGAGGCTTCGCGCGAACAGGGTGTCCTGCAGGTCGCGCGCCAGCTTCACCATGGCGTACGCGCCGCGGTGGTCACCCAGGGAATCGAGCGCATCGGCGCGCAGCTCGGCGAAGTCGATGGCCAGGTCGAGCGCGTTGCCACCGAGACGGTTGAGCGAGTCACCATCGTGCATCGTCGCGAGGGCCTCCTTGTACCGCCCGGCGTGGATCAGCGACTGGGCCAGGGTGCGCAGCGACCAGGCGCGGTTGGGCAAGTCCGAGCTGTCCACCAAGGCCAAGGCCTGCCGGTGCAGGGCGATCGCTTCCGCATGCCGGCCGGTCTCCCCCATTGTCCCGGCCAGGTTCCCGATCAGCGCCTGGCGCACCAGTGGCTCATCCGCATCGCCCAGGACGCGCAGGCCTTCCCGGTAGTGATGCTCCGCGGAGTCGTGGCGCAGCTCGCGGCTGTGCAAACTGCCCACGGCATTATGCGCCAGCGCCAGTTGCCGGGCATCCCTGCCATAGCCCTTCGCCCAGGACAGCAGCTCGTAGCGCAGCCGGTCGGCCTCTTCGTAATGCCGGGCTTCCACGTTGAACTTCACGAGCTGGTAGAGCGAGCCCATGATGCGGACAGTGTCCTTCAGTTCACGGGCGATCAACAACGCCTCCTGCCCGTATCGTATCGCAGCCACTGCATCGTCCTTTCCGCTGCGCGCGAAGGCCCAGTGGTACAGGGCCTCGTAGCGCTCCTCGTCCGGCCCGGCATGCGCCGCGAGCAGGGCGCGGGCCTCCACTTCAAGCGAGTCATACGCACCTGCCAGGCGCAATGCTTTCAGATGGTCGGCCTGTGCAAAGGCTTGAATGCCGATCGCTGAAAACAAGAACACTGTTATGATGGACCTGCGGCGCACCGCCACAAGATCGGGACAGCGATCACGATCCGCAAACCGCCTGCCCGGCCACGCGCTTGAACGGAACTTGCTCATTCATCAGCTTCAGCACCCGCTGCGTGCTTTCCTGCCGGCGCAGCAACAGCAGGAAATTGCCCGCGCTGAGCGCGTCGGTTCTCAGCACAGAACGGTCTCCGGTCCATTGCTGGCTAGAAGCCATCTCAAAATGATCCTTCGGGCTCCGCCGGGGCCTTTTTCGGGCATCCGTCGTTGCTCAACCCTTACAGAGCGTCCAGCTATGCGCGGGTTTCGCGCCTCGGCTGCCCGG
>JABWBQ010000003.1 GCA_013360395.1 Flavobacteriales bacterium | reverse complement strand
CAAACCCCCAGGCTCTCCCTGAACCTCAAACGCAAGCAAGCCTCCTACTCCGATGCCTTCCGCGAACGCTTGCTCCGATTTAAGACCCGATAGCCCTGGTGGGTGCGCGGCCCGGTACGTGCACCGGCACGCCGATATTTGTCGGACATGGCCGCCCCACCCGCTCCCCGCCCGCGCAAGCGGGTGCTGCGCAAGCTCCAGACCAAGTACCGGCTGCTGCTCATCAACGACCGCACCTTCGAGGAGCGGTTCAGCATCCGCTTGTCGCGGCTCAACGTACTGCTGCTGGCCATCGGCGCCTTCACGCTCCACGGCCTGCTGGTGGCCGCGATCATCGTGCTCACCCCGCTCAAGCGGTACATCCCGGGCTACTCGGACCAGGCCACCAAGCTCAACGCCTACCGCAGCACCGTGCTGGCCGATTCCCTGGACGCCCGCCTGGCCGACCAGGCCCTCTACATCAGCAACCTGCAGCGGCTCTTGCGCGGGGAGGTGCCTGCCGACAGCAGTTTCCATCTGCGCCGCGTGCAACAGGTGCCCACCGCCGAGGACCTGCGGCCCGGGCTGAAGGACAGCCTGCTGCGCATGAAGGTGCGGGAGCAGGAGGCCTATTCGCTCTCGGAACTCTCCGGCACGGCCGGGGAGCGGCGCGCCCTGGCCGGTGTTTTCCTCTTCCCACCCCTGCGCGGCATCGTCACCAGCACCTTCGACCCCGCCCAAGGCCATTACGGCATCGATGTGGTCACCAAGGCGGACGAGGCCGTGAAGGCCTGCCTGGACGGCACGGTGACCCTGGCCAGCTGGACCAGCGACGGCGGCCATGTGATGATCGTGCAGCACCGGGGCGACCTGGTGAGCGTGTACAAGCACAACAGCGTGCTGCTGCGCAAGGCCGGCGACCGGGTGAAGGCCGGGGAGGCCATCGCCATTGTGGGCGACAGCGGCGAGCTCAGCACGGGCCCCCACCTGCACTTCGAGCTCTGGCTCAACGGCGCGGCCGTCGACCCGCGGTCCTACATGGTGTTCAAATGAACCCCCGGCGGCCGACCCCCCCCCGCCCATGAGCCTGAAGGCCACCCTCGCCAAGCCCTACGCGCACCTGGTGACCACCGCGGTGATGCGCCGCGCCATGGACCCGACCGCCACCCAGCAGGCCGTGCTGCGCGCGCTGATGGGCCACGGCGCCCGCACCGCTTTCGGACGGGCGCACCACCTGCACGAGGTGCGCTCCATGGCCGAGCTGTGGCAGGCCGTGCCGCTGCGCGATTACGAGGGCTTCCGACCCTACATCGACCGGATCGTCGATGGGGAGGAGGACGTGCTGTGGCCCGGGCGTCCCCTCTACCTGTGCAAGACCAGCGGCACCACCAGCGGCGCCAAGTACATCCCCATCACCCGCCACTCGCTGCCCAACCACATCGGCAGCGCACGCCGCGCCCTGCTGGCCTACATCGCCCACAGCGGACGGGCTGACTTCGTGGACGGCCGCATGATCTTCCTGCAGGGCAGCCCCGTGCTGGACCGCAAGGGCGCCATCCCCATGGGGCGGCTCAGCGGCATCGTGGCCAACCACGTGCCCGCCTACCTGCTGCGGAACCGGCTGCCCAGCATGGCCACCAACAGCATCCCCGACTGGGAGACCAAAGTGGAGGCCATCGTGGGCGAGACCATCGGGCAGGACCTGCGGTTGATCAGCGGCATCCCCGCCTGGGTGCAGATGTACTTCGAGCGTCTGCTGGCCCGCACCGGCAAGGCCACCGTGAAGCAGGTGTTCCCGCGCTTCTCGCTCTTCGTGTACGGCGGGGTCAACTACGCACCCTACCGCAGCCGCATGGAGGCCTTGATCGGCGGGCCCGTGCCCGGGGTGGAGCTCTTCCCCGCCAGCGAGGGCTTCCTCGCCTACCAGGACCGGGACCCCGACGACGGCCTGCTGCTGGTGCTGGACAACGGCATCCTCTTCGGCTTCGTGCCCATGCATGGCAGCGACCGCCGCCCGCGTTCCATCGCCGAAGTGGAGCTCGGCACGCAGTACGCGCTGGTGCTGTACACCAACGCCGGCCTCTGGGGCTACGAGATCGGCGACACCGTGAAGTTCACGTCGCTCGTGCCGCCGCGCATCAAGGTCACCGGCCGCACCAAGCACTTCACCAGCGCGTTCGGCGAGCACGTCATCGCCGAGGAGGTGGAGGGCGCGCTGAAGGACGCCATCGGTGCGGTGCCGTGCGAGGTTGCCGAATTCACCGTGGCGCCGCAGACCGCCCCGGCGGAAGGGCTGCCATACCACGAGTGGCACATCGAGTTCGCCGCAGCACCGGCCGACATGGCCCGCTTCGCCGCCGCGGTGGACCAGGCGTTGCAGCGTCGCAATCCGTACTACCGGGACCTCATCGTGGGCAAGGTGCTGCGCCCGCTGGTGCTGCGCGCCCTGCCGCGCGGCAGCTTCGTGGCCTGGATGCGGGCACGCGGCATGAACGATGCCCAGAGCAAGGTGCCGCGCCTGGCCAACGACCGGCGGTACGTGGATGGGCTGGGATGAAGTGGCCGCGCTTCGACCTCGCCAGGCATCCGGCCCTCAGAACGCGTAGCGGATGCTCGTCCCGTTGACCTGCAGATGCCGCCACAGCCCGGCCCGTGCGCGCCTCCAATGGCGTGCGTGCACCACGTAGCTGGCCACGTCGAACGCCAGGAGAAAGCCGCCCTGCAACAGCAGCGAAGTGCCGAACCCGCGGAACAGTTCGCGTTGCGCCAACGCGGGGTCGCCGTGCCCGTGCTCCCACAGCCAGAGCCCGGCACCCAGGTAGGCCAGGTCCAGCCCGCCGTTGATCAGGTACAGCACCTCCACCTTGCGCTGCGCGTCGAAGGTGCCGGGGATGTCCAGGGCGGCCGGTGTGCGCAGCCGCTTGCGTGCCCCCGCCCACGCCGGCAGAGCGATGCCCAGGTTCACCGTGTTCCACGCCGCGTTCATCAGGTGGAAGTGCCAGGCCTCGCTGCCCGGGGGGGTGGTGGCCATGCCGATGCCGCCGGCCAGCAGGTTGCCCGTCGCCCACCCGCCCAGCACCAGCATGCCCGTGGCGGTGCTGCGGTCGCGCTCCGCATTGAACCGCGCGAAGTCCTCCGGCACCTGGGCAGGGGACAGGTGCGGGAGCAGGGCGATCAGGGCCGGTAGAAGGCGGCGTACGGGCATGGGCTCCCCGGGTGGAACGAAGTAAAGCCGTTCGCGGATCATTTCCACCGGTGCTGCGGACCTTTGCACCGGCATGACCACCGTGACCGGCACCGATGTGGCCCAGGCCGCCCGCCTGTTGGAACAGGGCGCCGTGGTGGCCATCCCCACCGAAACGGTCTATGGCCTGGCCGCCGACGCCTTCAACGAGGAGGCCGTGCTCACCATCTTCACCGTGAAGCAGCGCCCGGCGTTCGACCCGTTGATCGTGCACGTGCGCGACCGGGCCCAGCTGGACCGCGTGGCCGTGGTGCCGCCACAAGCCGAGGTGCTGATCGACCGCTTCTGGCCGGGGCCGCTGACCCTGGTGCTGCCCAAACGCCCCGCCGTGCCCGACCTGGTGACCAGCGGATTGGACACGGTGGCCGTGCGCATGCCCGCCCACACCATGACCCGCGCCCTGCTGGATGCCGTGGATACACCGCTGGCAGCCCCCAGCGCCAACCCCTTCGGATACGTGAGCCCCACCACCGCCGGGCATGTGCAGGACCAGTTGGGCGGGCGCATCCCCTACATCCTGGACGGCGGCGCCTGTGCCGTGGGCGTGGAGAGCACCATCCTGGGCTGGCAGCAGGAGCGCTGGGTGCTGTTCCGTCCGGGCGGCGCACCGGTGGAGGCCATCGAGGCCGTGGTGGGACCGCTGCACGTGGCCGCCGACAGCGCCCGCCCGCAGGCTCCCGGCATGCTGGAGAGCCATTACGCCCCGCGCAAACCGGTGCATGTGGGCGATGTGGATTCGTTGCTGCGACGCTTCGCCGGCCGCGCCGTCGGGGTCATCAGCTTCCGCACCGAACATGCCGCCCACCGCTGCGAGGTGCTTTCGCCCGAGGGCGACCTGGCCGTGGCCGCCCGGCACCTCTTCGCCGTGCTGCGTGAACTGGATGCCAGCGACTGCCAGGTGATCGTGGCCGAACGTTTCCCCGAGGAAGGGCTCGGCCGGGCCATGAACGACCGCCTGCGGCGCGCGGCCGCACGGCGCTGAGGACCGCCCCATCCCCGCCGGAACGGATCCCCGCAGGCAGGCAGGTGCCCGGCCGCGCACCTGCCGCGGACAAGCCCGATCTTTGCACCCCGCCGACCTTGGGCCCGTACGCCCCGGGGCGACGACCCTCCCCACCCATGAAGAAACGCATCGCCATCCTCGGCAGCACCGGCTCCATCGGGACCCAGGCGCTGGAGGTGGTGCGCGAGCAGCCCGACCGCTTCGCCGTGGAGCTGCTCACCGCCGGGCGCAACGCCGATCTGCTGATCGAACAGGCCCTGGCCTTCGGCCCCAATGCCGTGGTGATCGGCGACACCGCCCAGCTCGCCCGGGTGAAGGACGCGCTCTTCCCGGCCGGCATCAAGGTGTACGGCGGCGAGGCGGCCATCGCCCAGGCCGTGGCCATGGACAGCATCGACCTGGTGCTCACCGCACTGGTGGGCTTCGCGGGGCTGCGGCCCACGCTGGCCGCCATCGCGGCGGGCAAGCCCATCGCCCTGGCCAACAAGGAAACGCTGGTGGTCGCCGGGGAGCTGGTGACACAGGCCGCGCGCGAGAAGGGTGTGAACATCCTGCCGGTGGACAGCGAGCACAGCGCCATCTTCCAGTGCATGGTGGGCGAATGGCACAACCCGATCGAGAAGGTGGTGCTCACCGCAAGCGGCGGTCCCTTCCGCGGCCGCACGCGCGAACAACTGGCCGGCGTCACCAAGGCGCAGGCGCTCAAGCACCCCAACTGGGACATGGGGGCCAAGGTCACCATCGACAGCGCCAGCCTGATGAACAAGGGCCTGGAGGCCATCGAGGCCAGGTGGCTGTTCAACCTGGAGCCCGGGCAGGTGGAGATCGTGGTGCATCCGCAGAGCATCGTGCACAGCCTCGTGCAGTTCCGTGACGGCAGCATGAAAGCGCAGCTGGGCCTGCCCGACATGAAGCTGCCCATCCAGTACGCCATGGCCTTCCCCGAGCGCCTGCGCACCACCTGGCCGCGCTTCGACCTCGCTAGGCATCCGGCCCTCACCTTCGAACCGCCCGACCTGGACACCTTCCGCAACCTGACCTTGGCGCTGGAGGCCATGCGGCGTGGTGGCAACGCCCCCTGCGTGCTCAACGCCGCCAACGAAGTGGCCGTGGACCTCTTCCTGCAGGACCGCATCGGCTTCCTGGAGATGAGCGACCTGGTGGAGGAGCGTCTGGCAAAGGCGACCTTTGTACCGCGGCCCACGCTGGAGGACCTGGTGGCCTCCGACGAAGAGACCCGCCGCCACGCCCGTGAAAGGGCAAGCATCGCATGGAATTCCTGATCAAGGCCGGCCAGCTGATCCTGAGCCTCAGCATCCTGGTGACCCTCCACGAACTGGGCCACTTCGTGCCCGCACGCCTCTTCGGCACCCGCGTGGAGCGCTTCTTCCTGTTCTTCGACTGGCGCTTCGCCCTGTGGAAACGGAAGATCGGCGACACCGTCTTCGGCATCGGCTGGATCCCCCTGGGCGGCTACGTGAAGATCAGCGGCATGATCGACGAGAGCATGGACCGCGACCAGATGGCGCAACCCCCGCAGCCCTGGGAGTTCCGTTCCAAGCCGGCCTGGCAGCGCCTCATCATCATGGTGGGCGGGGTCACGGTGAACCTGTTGCTCGGCATGCTCATCTACATCGCGGTGCTCTTCACCTGGGGCCGCGACTACCTGCCGCTGGAGAATGCGACCTACGGCCTGCACCCCAGCAACGTGCTCAAGGAGCAGGGCCTGGCCGATGGCGACCGCATCGTGGCCGTGGAAGGACATGCCGTGCGTTCCATCGAGGAGCTCGGCAAGGCCATCCTGATCGAGGGCGCGCGCCACCTCACCATCGACCGGCAGGGCCGTACCATGGACGTGACCCTGGGCGACGATGTCGCCGACCGCATCCTGGAGCGCAACGAGAAAACGCTGTTCACCCCCTGTGTGCCCTTCTACGTGGACACCCTGTTGCCCGAGGGCACGGCCATGGCCAGCGGGTTGCGCAAGGGCGACCGGTTGATCGCCGTCAACGGGCAGCCCACGCCCTGGTTCGCCCAGTTCCGCGAGGCCGTCGGCGCCCTGCAGGGCCGGCAGGTCACCCTGGGCGTGCTGCGCGGCACGGACACGCTGCAGCTGCCGGTGCAGGTGAACGACCAAGGCCTGATCGGCGTGGGCAACCGCGGGCCTGAGGCGTACTTCACCTTCGCCAAGGAACGCTACGACCTGCTGTCCTCCATCCCGGCCGGCATCGCCTACGGCATGGAGACGCTGGGCGGCTACGTGGCCTCCCTGAAGCTGCTCTTCAGCGCCAGCGGTGTCAAGCAGATGGGCGGATTCGGGTCCATCGGCAGTCTCTTCAGCCCCAGCTGGGACTGGCAGGTGTTCTGGAACATGACCGCCTTCCTGAGCATCGTGCTGGCCTTCATGAACATCCTGCCGATCCCCGCCCTGGACGGCGGGCACGTGGTCTTCCTGCTCTACGAGATGGTGTTCCGCCGTGCGCCGGACCAGCGCGTGCTGGAGGTGGCGCAGACCGTGGGCATGGTGCTGTTGCTGGGCCTGATCCTCTTCGCCAACGGCAACGACGTGGTGAAATGGGTCACCGGCCACCTGTAACACCCTTCAATACCGCTGCGTAGGAACGGGAAGATCCCCCGCTCCGATGCCACACGTGGTACTGCTTGAGGACGATGCCCTGGTGCGCACGCTGCTCACCCGGCGCATGCTGGAGAACCGCTGGCAGGTGACCGCCCTGGCGGACGCCCGCAGCCTTGACATCCTCCTGCGGCAGGGTCTGCCCGATCTGATCGTGGTGGACATCGGCCTGCCCCACCTGGACGGGCTGACCGTGGTGGAGGACCTGCGGGCCCGCGGCATAACCGTGCCGGTACTGGTGCTCACCGCCTACGACCAGCCCCACCTGATCGCCGCCGTGCGGGGTGCGGGCGCCGACGACCTGGTGCAGAAGCCCTGCGACCACGAGGTCCTGATCGAACGCATGCAGAGGCTGATGGCGGCTTGAGCGGCCTTCGGTCGCGCTCCGGAACGCACCGCCGCACCCCAAGCCGCCCCGATGCCCCATCTTTGTACGCTTGTCCCGCTCCTTTACTCATGATCTGCTGATCGTCGGCCAGGGTCTGGCCGGATCGGTGCTGGCCGAGACCGCCATGCGCCGCGGCCTGCGTGTGCGCACCTTCGACGAACCCCGCGAAGGCCGTGCTTCCTGGGTGGCCGCCGGCCTGGTGAACCCCGTGGCCCTGCGCCGCACCTTTCTGAGCTGGCGCGCCCCCGAACTGCTTCCCATCGCCGGCGCCTTTTACCGCGAGGCCGGCCTGCATCTGGGCCGTGAGTTCTGGCATCCGGTCCCCCTGGTCAAGGTCTTCCCCAGTGCCAAGGAAGCCGGCGAATGGCGCGTGCGGATGAACGACCCCGAGGTGGGCCACTACCTCAGCGTGGAGACCTGCACCGACCCCGGCCTGCAGCGGGTGGACCAGCCCTACGGCCATGGTCAAGTGAAGCGCGCCGCCTGGGTGGACATGGTCGGATTGCTCAACGCTTGGCGCGACCGGTGGAAGCAGGAGGACATCCTGGAAGAACGCGGTGTGCGGCCGGACGACGTGCGCCAAGTGCCCGGCGGGGTGGACCTGTACGGCCACACCGCACCGCACCTGGTGTGGTGCGAAGGACCGTTCGCACGGATCAAGGGCTCCGTGCCTGTGCGTGGCGAACGCCTCACCGTGCGGCTGCCCGGCCTGGGGCTCGGTGTGCTGGTGCACCGCGGCGGTTTCATCCTGCCCCTGGGCGGTGACGATTACCGTGTGGGCAGCACCTACGACTGGGACAACGTGTGGAGCGGGCCCACCGCCGCCGCACGTGCCGACCTGCTGCGGCGCCTGCACAAGCTGCTGCTGCACACCCCGCTGGAACCCGAGGAGGCCGAAGCCTTCCACGTGGTGGACCATTGGGCCGGCGTGCGCCCCACCACCAGCGACCGCCGACCCTTGATCGGCACCATCGGCCCCCATCAGGCCGTGCTCAACGGGTTGGGATCCAAAGGGGCCATGCTCGCCCCCTGGTGCGCGCAACACCTGCTGGACCACCTGCTCGACGGCAAGCCGCTGGATCCCGAGGTGGACCTTGCGCGGTTCGCGTGACGAGACCAACGGATCACGGGTCCCGTCCCCACCTTTGTGCGCCGCGGGGACGCACCAGCGTGGTCGCGGCACCGATGGCCGCCGTGCGCTCGTTCCCGCTGTTCGTCCTGTTCCTTTCGCTCCTCTGGTCCGCCGGTTGCCGCAGCGGCCGCGCCGACCTGCGCAGCCGGGCCACCCTGCCCGACCCCCGCTGGGCATGGGTGGACTCCCTGACACGCGAAGGACGTTATGCCGATGCGCTCGCCGCCACCGAAGGCGTGCTGGCCGAGGCCGAAGCCCAAGGGGAGGTGCTCCTTCAGTTCGCCGCACACCTGCGACGGGCCCAGCTGCGCCAGATCACCGGCTCCGATCGCCTGCAGGTGCTGCAGGACCTGGACCGCACCACCGACAGCCTCGCGGCCGCCGGCGCCCCGCTGCCCCTGGTGCCCCTGTTGCACAGCGCCCTGGCCGAGGCCTGGTGGAACGCCTACAGCGACGACCGCTGGCGCGTGCTGGAACGCGGCCGCACCGAGGGTGAAGAGGAGGATCCCGGGACCTGGTCGCAGGCGGCATTCATGCGGCACATCCTTCGCCATGCAAGACTGTCGCTGGTGCCGGAGGACAGCCTGAAGCGCCATGCCACCGCAGACCTGAACGGCCTGCTGCATCCCCTGCCCACCGTGCCCGGGGGACCCGTGGCGGATGCGCTGGCCCTGCGGCCCACGCTCTTCGACCTTTTGGGCCACCGGGCGCTCGACCTCTTGCACCACCCTGAGACCCGCCTGGCCGAACCGGCGAGCGCATTCCGCTTGGACGACCCGCGCCACTTCGCGCTCTTCGACGCCTTTGTGTTCGGCACCTTCACTCATGCGGACAGCGGGGCCTGGGGGTTGGAGGCCATGCGGTTGCACCAGCGGCTGGAACGGGCGCACCTGAGCGACGACCGCCCCGATGCGCTGGTGGACGCCACCCTGGACCGGCTGGCCCATGTGCGCGCCCGGAGCACGCTGCCCAACGCCGACTCGCTCCACCTGAACGCGCTGCTCACCCTGCGGTCGCGCCTGCCCGAGGACAGCTGTTGGAGCGAGGTGACCCTCGCCATCGCCCGCTGGCACGCGGACAAGGCCCTGCTGTACGACCCTGCGATGGGCGATGCCTACCGCGATGAACGACGCGTCGCGCAGCGCCTCTGCCAGGAGGCGGTCGCACGGTTCCCGGGCAGCTACGGCGCCCGGAACGCCGCTGTGCTGCTGGCCGAACTGGAGGACCGGGAACTGGGCCTGACCGGCGAGGAGGCCGCCATGCCCGGGCAGGACCTGCTGCTGAGCCTGCACTACCGCAACACGCCACGCGTGTGGCTCCGGGTGGTGAAGGACCCCGGGGAACCCGGCTCGGAACGACGCTGGCAGCGCGACCACCAGCAATGGCTGCTGCAGCAGCGGCCGGTGCGCAGCTGGATGCAGGAGCTGCCCGATGACGGCGATCTGAACCCGCATCGCGTGGACCTGCCGGTGGAAGGACTGCCCGCCGGACGCTATGCGGTGCTGGTGAGCGACAGCACCCGCTTCGGCGCCGGCCTGGACCGCATCGCCTTCACCCATGTGCAGATCACCCGCTTCGCCCTGGCCCAGCGCAGCCCCGGCCGTGAGCAGGACCTGCTGGTGATGGACCGCTGGACCGGCCGACCGCTGGCGGGGGTGAAGGTCGCCCTTTACGGCGACCGACAAGGGGACGGCCGCACGGTGAAGCTCGGCGAAGCGGTGACCGATGCGGAAGGGCGGCCCCGGCCGGTGATCCTGCCGGCCAATGGAGGCCAGATGGTCGTGTTGGAGCAGGGCGAGGACCGTTGGACGGCCCACGCGGGTGTCCGCTGGTGGTACGGCGAGCCATCCCCGCCGGACAGCCTGCGCAGCTTCCTTTTCACCGACCGCGCCATTTACAGGCCCGGCCAGGAGGTGCTGGTGAAAGGCATCGTCACCGTGGCGCGCGGCAAGCGGGTGGAGGTACGCGCCGGGCACCGCGGCGTACTGCGTTTCCTCGACGTCAACGGCGAGGTGATCGACACGGTGCCCTTCACCACCGACGCCTTTGGCGCGTACGTGGCCCGGTTCACCGCTCCGGTCCACGCGCTCACCGGGGTGATGCGCATCGCGGAGGAGCACGGCTCGACCCAGGTGCGCGTGGAAGAGTACAAGCGCCCCACCTTCGAAGTGCTCCTCGACCCCGTGGCCGGGCAGCCGCGACTGAACGGCGAGGTGGAGCTGACCGGCCACGCAGCAAGCTATGCGGGCGTTCCGCTCGACGGCGCCTCGGTGCGGTGGACCGTGCAGCGCACCCCGCGCATGCCCTGGTGGTGCGGCCTGGGCTGGCGCGGCCTGCCTTGGGGAGCGCCCACCCAGGTGGCCACGGGCACCGCCACCTGCGACGCCACGGGCCGTTTCACCGCCCGCTTCATCGCGCCCGACGACCCGGCCTTCCCGCGCGAGGCGGACCCCACCTTCCATTTCAACCTGGAGGCCGCCGTGACCGACCGCACCGGCGAAGTGCGCACCGGGAACATCGCTTTCGACCTTGCGCACCGCCGCATCACCATCGACCTGCGCCTGGGCCAGGCGGTGGACCGCAGCACCCTGGACAGCCTGGACCTGCAGGTGCGGAACATGAACGGCCAGGAGGTCGATGCGCCGATGGACGTACGCATCGTGCGCCTCCACGCACCGCCCCGGCCCTACCGCGAACGCCTGCTGCCGCGTCCCGACCGCACGGTGATGGACCGCGATGAGCACGAACAACGCTTCCCGGAGGATGCCTACGGGGATGCTGCCGACCCGCTCATGTGGCCCGTGGCCGAGGTCGTGTTCGAACGCAACGGCCACCGCGCCGGCGGGCGCTCCCTCGCGCTGCCCGGTGCGCACGGCTGGGATGTGGGCACCTACCACATCGAGCTTCGGGCATGCGATGCGGAGGGCGACACGGTGCGCGCACGGACGACGGTGGTGCTGTTCGACCCTGCGGTGCAGCACACCGGCTTCACGGCCGAAGCCTTCCACGCCGAAGTGGTGAAGGACCGCTGTGAGCCCGGGGAGAAGGCCGTGCTCCTGCTCAGCACGGCGCTGCCGGAAGCCCGCGTGCTCATGGAGGTGGAACGCAACGGCGTACTGGCGGTGAGCCGCCGCCTGCTGATCCCCCGCGGACAACAGCGCGTGGAACTGCCCGTGCGCGAGGACGACCGCGGCGGGCTGGCGGTGCATCTGCTGTGCGTGGAGCGCGGCCGCGCACATGCCCGCACCGTGCCCATCGACGTGCCGTGGACCGACAAGGAGCTGCAGGTGGAATGGATGAGCTTCCGCGACAAGCTGATGCCCGGCGACCGCGAGGAATGGCGACTGACACTGCGCGGAGCGAAGGGCAACGCCGTGGCCGCCCAACTGCTGGCCACGATGTACGACGCATCCCTCGACCACTTCGTACCGCACACCTGGGCCATGCACGTGCATCCGCGCAACGCCGTGCGCTGGAACTGGAGCCGCACCACGCCCTTCAGTACCGATGGCGGCGGGGAGGTGTGGCGTCCCTTCTCACGCCCGACAGGCCTTGCACGGGTGTATCCGCAGCTCGACACCTACGGGCTCTCCGGCAGCGGCGGGTGGATGTATGAGGGCGCCGAATTCTCCATCCGGGGCGCACGGGCTGAAAGCACCCACCTCTACCGGGATGGCGTGCTCACCGAGGAGGCGGAGCTCAAGGAGGTGGAGGTGACGGGGGCCGCGCCGCCTGCGCCGCCCGCGGAGGAGCCGGCCCCGAGGCCCGAGAGCCCGGGGGCACCGCCTGCGGACACCCCGCCGCCGGTGCGCAGCGACCTGCGCGAGACGGCCTTCTTCCTGCCCGACCTGCTGACAGACCGTGACGGGAGCGTGGTGCTGCGCTTCACGGTGCCCGATGCCCTCACCCGCTGGAACCTGCTCGGCCTGGCGCACACCAAGGACCTTCAGTTGACGACGCTGGCGCGCAGCGTGCGCACCGTGAAGCCGCTGATGGTGGTGCCGCACCTGCCGCGTTTCCTCCGTGCGGGCGACCGCATCACGCTCACGGCGAAGGTGAACATCACCGAGGAGGGACGCGCCGAAGGACTGGCCCGGCTTACGCTCTTCGACCCCATGAGCAACGAACCGCTGGACAAGGCCTTCGGACTGGACATGCCCGAGCAGGTCTTCGTGGCCTCCCGCGGGGAGAGCGCCCTGGTGGCCTGGCACATCACCGTGCCGGAGGGCGTGGGTGCCGTGGGTGTGCGCGTCACCGCCAGCGCCCGCCCGGGTCCGCAGAGCAGTGTGGTGGCCGCCGACGGGGAGGAACGCGTGCTGCCGGTGCTCACCGACCAGGTGCTGGTGACCGAGCGCCTTCCCCTGTGGATGAACGGACCGGGAACGCGCCGTTTCGCACTGGGCAACCTGCTGCACAGCGCCCCCGACGACAGCGGTGCCACCCGACGGAACCACCTGCTGCGGCTGCAGTACACGCCGAACCCCGCCTGGCTCGCGGTGCAGGCCCTGCCCTACCTGATGGAGTATCCGCACGAATGCGCCGAGCAGCTCTTCAGCCGGTACTACGCCAACCACCTCGCGGCGCATGTGGTGCAACAGCGCCCCGCGATCCGCGAGGTCTTCGAGCGCTGGCGTGCCGCAGGGCCCGATGCCTTCGCCAGCGCGTTGGAGCGGAACGCCGACCTGAAGGAGGCGCTGCTGACCGCAACGCCCTGGGTGCTGGAGGCCCGCGACGACCGCACGCGGCGCCAGCGCATCGCCCTGCTGTTCGACCTGGACCGCATGGCCCGTGAGGAGGATGAGGCCATGCGCCGCCTGGCGCTCATGCAGCTGCCCGGTGGGGCCTGGCCCTGGTGGTCGGGCATGCAGGCCAGCCCCTGGGTCACGCAGCATGTGGTGGCCGGTCTGGGCCACCTGGACCGCGTGGGAGCCGCAGACCCGCGCGCCGACGGCCCGGTGCGCCGGATGCTCCTGCGCGCTGTGCATTGGCTCGATGAGGAGTCCGTGCGCGAGCACCGGCGCCGCCAACGCGAATTGAGCCCGGAAGCGCTGGCCGCGTTCCGCCCGGCCCACCACGACCTGCATCGGCTCTATGCACGCAGCTTCTTCCCGCACATCGCGCAGGACGGCGCAGCGGGCGGTGCGGCCCAATGGCTGATGGACCGCGCCACCGCGGGCTGGACGGACTACGGGCTGCACGACCAGGCCCTGCTGGCCCTGGTGCTGCACCGCTCCGGCAGGCACACGGATGCGGCACGCATCGTGGAGAGCCTGCGCCAGCGCGCGGTGCGGAGCGAGGAACTGGGCATGTACTGGAAGGATTTCCGCCGCGGCATGGACCCGTGGGGCTTCCCGGCGGAGACCCATGCCCGGATGATCGAGGTCTTCCACGAGGTGGACCGGGACACTGCCAGCGTGAACGCCCTGCGCATGCACCTGCTGCAGTTGAAACGCACCACCGACTGGGGCACCACCACCGCCACCGCCGAGGCCTGCCACGCCCTGTTGCTCACGGGCGACATGTGGCTGGAGGAGGATGAAGCGCCGCAGATCCAGGTGGGCGGCCGTCCGGTGGAAGCGAAGTACCGCGAACCCGGCACGGGCACCTTCGAGCGTACCTGGACCGGCGAGGAGGTGCGGCCGCCGATGGGGGAGGTGACCATCACCGCGACCTCCACCAAGGCCTCCTGGGGGGCGTTGTACTGGCAGTACTTCGAGCGGATGGACCGCGTGGCCCCTCCCGACCTGGGCGGTACCACGTCCCCTTTCCACCTGGAGCGACAGGTGTTGCTGGAACGCCCCGGCGACCAGGGTCCCGTGCTGGCGGCCCTCGACACCGGGGTGACGGTGCGGCCCGGCGACAAGCTGGTGGTGCGCTTGGTGCTGCGCACCGATCGACCCCTGGACTTCGTGCATGTGAAGGACCTGCGGGCGGCGGGCACCGAACCGGTGGATGCCCTGAGCGGGTATCGCCACCAAAGCGGGTCGGGGTACTACCAGAGCATCCGCGATGCGGCCATGGACCTCTTCATCGACCGTCTTCCCGCCGGCACGCACCTGTTCAGCTATGCCCTGCGGGCCACCCATGCGGGCGACCTCAGCCAGGGCATCGCCACGGCCACGTGCATGTACGCACCGGAGTTCGGTGGGCACAGCCAGGGCATGCGGCTGCAGGTGCAGGAGATCGGTCGCTGAACGGGACCGGGTGGCGGAACCCGCTTCCCGGTGTGTCGCTGTCGGATCCCCTTCGGCGTTCCCATCGCGTCGAACCCTTACGACAGTGCGGCTTGCAGCACGTCCGGCCGCTGGTTGAAGACTTGCGCTGCAGGCCTTGGTTCAGGACCTTTGCCGACCACTCGTCCATTCATTCAGGCCCGTTGCCATGAAGCTGCGAATCCCTTTCCTGCTTGCGTTCCTTGTCCCCGCCGCGTTGTTGCAGGCCCAGGAGTATGTGGAACTGCACAACGCCGAAGTGCTCCCCATGGAGTTCCTGGGCGAGACCATGGCCTACCGCGAATGGGATGCCACCCGCGTGTTCCCCGACGAGCCGGTGCGCGATGCCAACGGCTGGCTGGTGCGGCCCGAACCCAAGGGAAGCCGTGATGCCCGCATGCACAAGCGGACCAACCCCGCCGCCCTTCCGCTCGGCGACGATCCCGTCTGGCAGCGCAGTGCCGGTACGCGCAGCACCGACCGTGCGCTGGACCTGTCCTTCAACGGCATGGGCAACACGGGGGTCAATCCCAGCGACCCCTGCCTGGAGGTGGGTCCGAACCATGTGATCCAGATGATCAACGGCAGTTCGGGGTCCTACTTCCGCATCTATGACAAGAGCGGCAACGCGCTGGGCGCACAGACCTACCTGGACAACTTCATCAACGCCATCGGCGGCATCTCGAGTTACAGCGGTGCGGGCGACCCCATCGTCCTGTACGATGCGCTGGCCGACCGTTGGCTGATGAGCGAGTTCTCGGCCAGCGGCAACCGCCTGGTGATGTGCGTGTCCACCACGGCCGACCCCACGGGCACCTGGTACGCGTACAGCTTCACGGCCCCGAGCTTCCCGGACTATCCCAAGTATGGTGTGTGGCCCACGGCCTACATCGTGACCAGCAACGATGGCACCGGCTGCCCGATCTACGCGCTGGACCGCACGCGGATGCTGTCCGGTCTGTCGGCCACCTCGCAGCGGTTCACCACACCGGATTACCCGACCATCGGTTTCCAGGCCACCACGCCCATCACCTTCGAGGGCGGCACGGCGCCACCGGCCAACGCCCCGGCGATGGTGATGCGCATGGCCGACGACGGCTGGACCGGCAGCATCCCCGCCGACCGGTTGGAGCTGTGGACCCTGACCCTGGATTTCAACACACCGGGCAACAGCGTGCTCGCCGGCCCGCAGCTGATGCCCACCGACGCGTTCGACACCGAGCTCTGCGGCTACACCTCGTTCTCCTGCATCGACCAGCCGGGCTCCAGCACCAACCTCGACCCGCTGCGCGAGGTGATCATGAACCGGGCGCAGTACCGCAACTTCGGCACGCACGAGGCCATCGTGTGCAACCACGTCACCGACGTCAATGGCGCCGACCGCGCCGGGGTGCGCTGGTACGAGCTGCGCCGCACGGGCGGCATCGCCAACCCGTGGGGCATCCACCAGCAGGGCACCTATTCGCCCGATGCCACCAGCCGTTGGATGGCCTGCATCTCCATCAACGCCGCCGGTGACATCGGCCTGGCCTACAACGTGAGCAGCGGCTCGGTGTACCCCGGCATCCGTTGCACCGGGCGCAGCGCCAGCGACCCGCTCGGGCAGATGACCTTCGCGGAGACCACCATCGTGGCCGGCACCTCGGCCAACAGCAGCAACCGTTACGGGGATTACAACTCGCTGGATGTGGACCCCCTCACCGGCACCTTCTGGGGCACGGCCCAGTACAACCCGGCCAGCGCCTGGTCCACGCGCATCTTCAACTTCTCCATCACCCCGCCGCTATGCACCGCACCGTCGGCCACCGTGAGCACGACCTGCCTGGGGATCACGCAGTACAACGTGAGCATCGACCTGACCTCCATGGGGAGCGCAACGAGCGTCACCCTGCAGATCGACCCGGACGGAGCCGGGCCCTCCCCGGCGGCCACCGTTGGCACGGCCACGACCACCGGCACCTACGGCCCCTACGGCCCCTATGCCAGCGGCAGCACGGTGTCGGTGCTGCTGTTGCACGACCAGTTCAGCCAGTGCAACGTGACCTACACCGGCGTGACCGCCGACTGCAACACGCCCGGCGCCGGATGCACCACGTTCAACAGCACGGGTTCCACGGCCATCGTGGACAACACCACGGTGAGCAACACCATCACGGTGCCGCCGCAGGGCGGTGCCACGCTGAACGACCTCAACGTGTTCGTCAACATCGCACACACCTACACGGGGGACCTGCGGCTGTCCTTGGAAAGCCCTGCTGGAACGGTGGTGAACTTGATCAACAGCGGACTTTGCTCCAGCAACAACAACATCGTGGTGGAGTTCGACCAGACAGGTGCGGACGGCAATGTGGGTGCCACCTGCCCGATGAACGATCTGTTCGTGGTGCCCGCCCAATCGCTGGCGGCCTTCAATGGCCAGGCCTTCCAAGGCAACTGGATCCTGCGTGTGCAGGACGTCGCCTCGCAGGACCAGGGCACCCTCAACAGCTGGTGCCTGATCCCCACGTTGACGGCCGCAGCGGTGAAGGTGGCCCCCAAGGTCTTCCTGGAGGGTGCGTACGACACGGGCACCGGCCTGATGGGCGACGGTCTGCGCAGTGCGGGCCTGCTGCCGCTCACCGAACCGTACACGGCCCTGGGCTACTCGTTCGTGGGCGCACCCAGCGGGGCCACCACCGCCCCGGTGCTTGCCGTCACCGGCAACAACGCCATCGTGGACTGGGTGGTGGTGGAGCTGCGCAACAGCCTGAACAGCGCCTCCGTGGTGGCCAGCAAGGCGGCCCTTCTGCAACGCGATGGTGACGTGGTGGATGTGGACGGCACCTCGCCGGTGAGCTTCGCCCTGGCCGCCGGGGACCACTTCGTGGCCGTGCGGCACCGCAACCACCTGGGGGTCATGGCCACCCCGGCCGTGGCCCTGAGCGGCACGGCCACCACCGTGGACCTGACCGCGGCGGCCACCGGCACCTACGGCACGGACGCGCGGAAGACCATGAGCGGGGTGCGTGTGCTCTGGGCCGGCGACGTCACCTTCAACCACCAGCTGAAGTATGCCGGCGGGAGCAACGACCGAGACCCCATCCTCGTGCGTATCGGTGGCACGGTGCCCACCGCCGTGGCCAACGGCTACCATCCGGAGGACGTGAACCTGAACGGCCAGGTGAAGTACGCCGGCACGGCCAACGACCGCGACCCCATCCTGGTGAACATCGGCGGCTCGGTGCCCACGGCCACGCGTACCGAGCAGCTGCCATAAGCCGGCGACGGGCAGGGACGGACCGTGTGCACCGAGATATCTCCAGCACGGGTCGCTTCGGGTAGCTTCGCGGGGTGAACATGCGCCCTGCCATCTTCGTGCTGGTCGCCGGATCGCTGGCGGCCTGCGACCCGCCGAAGGCCGACACCGGCCACGACGCACCGCCATCGGCCGACAGTACTGCGGCTCCGGCCGCGATCGATCTGTCCGCCCACGATGTCCCCCTGCTGGTGACCGCGCCCGATACCCAGGTGCTCGGTGGAGCGGTGCCCGCCGTACGTTGGAACGAAGAGGCCGGCATCCTGGAGGTGCGGGCCGGGGAGCACTTCGCCCTGGACATCGTGGAGGCCGATGGGGACCTCCGCCGCTTGAAGGAGGACCTGGCCCGCGACATGTTGTTGAAGCACGAGGTGCTGGAGGAAGGGCCGGACCAACTGGTGTACCGCAGCAGCTACCCTGACGAGAGCCTGGTGTTCGTGCACTTCGTGAAGGTGATCCGTGTGGCGGGGCGCACCTTTGAGGTGGGGGACGACCCCAAAGGGCGGTTCACCGAGGAGGATGTGCGCCGGATGATGGCCTCCACGACCCCGAAGCCCGGCGTGTAACTCCCTGCGCCCGAGCACGTAAACAGCCTGCCGTGGACCGGAACGCTCCGGATCTCGTATTATTGTCAGATCTTCAGACCCGACCGGACATGCGCACCGTTCTCCTCTCCCTGGCCATTCTGACCGGCCTGCCCTCGTGGGCCGGCGTGATCGTTCTGGAAGGTCGCTACCAGGGCAAGAACCTCTTCGTGCAGAACCCCTTCTCGGAAGCGGGCGTGGGTTACTGCGTCTTCGAGGTCACTGTGAACGACCAGATCGCCACCGACGAGATCAATTCCAGCGCCTTCGAGGTGGACCTGGCCAACTTCGGCCTCAAGCCCGGGGATGCCATCGTGGTGAAGATCAAGCACAAGGACGGCTGCACCCCGGTGGTGCTGAACCCCGAGGTGCTCAAGCCCAGGAGCACCTTCGACATCGTGCAGCAGGCCGTGTCGCCCGAAGGCCTCTACAAGTGGACCACCACCAACGAGACCGGTGAGCTGCCCTACGTGGTGGAGCAGAAGCGCTGGAACAAATGGGTGAAGGTGGGCGAGGTGATGGGCATCGGCACCCCCGGGGAGCACAGCTACGAGTTCAAGGTGACGCCGCACAGCGGTGAGAACACCTTCCGGGTGAAGCAGGTGGACATGACCAAGCGCAGCCGGTACAGCGAGGCGGTGAAATTCACCGACCCGTCGGTGGCCCTGGTGACCTGGAGCCCCCCCAAGCCCAAGGACGAGATCCTCTTCTCGGCCGCCACCCTCTACGAGATCTACGATCAGTACGGCAACATCGTCAAGCGCGGCTATGCCAACAAGATCGACATCGCCTCGCTGAAGAAGGACCTCTACTATCTGAACTACGACAACAAGATGGGCGAGACCTTCATCAAGCGCTGATCGTCACCTGCCGGTCCTGGAAGCCTCCCGCCGCACCGGGAGGCTTTCTTCTTCCGGCGACCACGCCCACCAAGTACCGTCCGGACCCGCACCCGTCCATGATCCGCATCGAACACATCGGCATCGCCGTGAAGGACCTGGCCGCAGCCGAGGAGACCTACGCCCGGTTGCTGGGCACACCGTGCTACAAGCGCGAGCGGGTGGAGAGCGAAGGGGTGGTCACCGCCTTCTTCCAAGTGGGGCCCAACAAGATCGAACTGCTGGAGAGCACCCGTGAGGACGGCCCCATCGCCAAGGCCATCGCCAAGCGCGGCGAGGGCGTGCACCACATCGCTTTCGAGGTGGCCGACATCCGGGCGGAGATGGCCCGCCTGACCGCTGAAGGTTTCACCCTGCTGAACGCCGAACCCAAGCGCGGGGCGGACAACAAGCTGGTGTGCTTCGTACATCCCCGCGAGGCGAACGGTGTGCTCATCGAGCTCACCCAGGAAGCCCGCGACTGACCATGGCCACACGCCGGGAGACCGCGGACTTCATCCTGCACAAGCTGGGCCACCCCGAACGCTTCAGCGTGAAGGCCATGTTCGGCGAGTTCGCCCTGTATGCCGATGGCAGACCGGTGGCCTTCATCTGCGACGACCAGCTGTTCGTGAAGATCATGCCCGAGAGCGCCGCGCTGGACCGCTGCGAACGCGGACATGCCTACCCTGGATCGAAGCCGTACTACCTGGTCTCCGAGGACATGATCGGCTCCGAACGCGAACTGCCTGCGATCCTGCTGCGCATGGCGGAGGTGCTTCCATTGCCCAAGGCGCGGAGGAAGAAAGCCTCCAAGGGCTAATACCATTTCGCAATAGAAGGCCGTCCATAGATGTGCCGCTATTTTTTCGTAGGCCGATACGAAGAGGTCGCAGCGTAGCGGTGCCTACGGTGCGATCTCTTCGGAGAAGGCATGCGGAAAAAGAGCAAGCAGATCGGATGGTTTTCTATTGCGAAATGGTATAAGCCAGCAGCCCCAGCCGCCGCACCAGCCCCAGCACGTCCTCGTGCGCCAACTCCAGGTGCTCGGCATGCAGGCCGGCCTGGCGCGCGCCCTCCACGTGCTGGATGCTGTCGTCGATGAACAGGGTGCTTGCCGGGCGGGCGCCGTGTTGCGCCAGCACGTGGTGGAAGGCGGCCGCATCGGGTTTCCGCAAGCCCAGGGCGCAGCTGTAGTAAGCCCCGTGGAACAGGGCCTTGAAGTCGGCGATGCCGTTCTCCCGCGCCACGATGGCCTCGAAGGCCGGCACGTGGATGGCGTTGGTGTTGCTGAGCAACAGGACACGGTAGCGCTCCTTCAGGCGTTGCACCAGGTCGAGGCGTTCCTGCGGGATCGAGCCCAGCATGGCGTTCCAGCAGGCATCGATGCGTTCATCCTCCAGCTGGGGCCCGAGCAGTTGGCGGATGCGGTCGCGGAATTGCGCCGGGCTGATGGCCCCGGTCTCGAAGCCGTCGAAGAGATGGTCCTGCCGGGCCTTGCTGAACAGCCGGTCGAAGTCGGGATGCCCCAGGTCGTGGAAAGCCCGGGCCGAAGCGTGGTAGTCCACATCGATCAGCACGCCGCCGAGGTCGAGCAGGACGGTATCGATCCGCGTACGCATCGGCGGCGAATGTACCGGCGGAAGCGATGGCCCCGCCCCGCACGGGTTCGCGGTGCGCCAGACCCCGCACCCGTATTTTCGCGGCCCCGCCGCGTGCGGGCTCCGGGCCCATAGCTCAGCGGTCAGAGCAGGGGACTCATAATCCCTTGGTCGCAGGTTCAAATCCTGCTGGGCCCACCAACGCCGCCAGGATCCCGGCCTGCTCCGCCCGGGGACGCGGGCGGGATGACCGCTGCCGCACCTCCGTAGGGGTTCACCGCGAAGACCTTCATGCGCAGGTCGTCCACCAGCATGCGGGCCCGGCCGTGCTGGTCCCAGAAATAGAACCGCACCTCCTCGCCCTGCCGCAGCGGTGGCAGGGGAATGGCGTAGCACAGCCGGGTCCAGTTGCGGTCGCGCTCGCCGGGCAGCAGGTTCATGCGGAACGGTTCATAGTAGGACAGCCCGCCGTCCGCACCTTGCACCGCCGCCACGCCCTGCATGGCGAAACTGTCGCCCGCCCGCTCCTCGTAACGCATGGCGCTCACCTCCAGGTGCAGCGCCCGGCCGACGGGCAGGCTGCCCGCCCCGGCGATGAAGGTGATGCCGAACTCCTGGCCGTCGTACACGCACACCTGGCGGCCGCTGTACGCTTCCGGCCGGGCCTCGATGCGGCCGCCCGTCCAATGCGGCGAGGGCGTTTCCAAGTTGGTGTACGCCTTCAGCACGAGGGACATCCCGTTGGGGTTGTACGGCGGCGCCTGGTAGTTGCCCCCGAGCCGGTCCATGTCCTGCGTCCCGTGGCGGCCGAAGGCCCAGGCGTACTTGTGCCGGTCCATGCTCTCGTGGTGCAGCACCCGGTGGTGGAACTGCCAGTACTGGAAGCCGTGGAACAGGATGCACAGCGCCATCCAGCTGCGGGCCATCCGCCGGGCGACCGGCCCCGCATCGTCGAGCCACAGGGCCCAGGGCACGGCCAGCACGGCCAGGTGCTCGATGTACACGCGACTGCCGAAGCCGCTGCCGTAGTACCAGATCCACCAGCTGGCGATCACGTACGTGGTGATGCCGAAGTAGAGCAGTCCGCTCCAGGCCACCACGGGTGTGCGGCGCCGAAGCCCCACGAGCGCCACCATGGCGAGCAGCAGCACGGGTGCATACAGGAACAGGCCGCGGCGGAAGCCGAACAGGACGCGCAGCACCTCGGGCCGGTCCCAATGGAAGCCTTCGCCCCGGTAGCCCCATTCCAGCCAGTGGCCGGTCTGTGCATGCCACAGCACGGGTTGCACCGCCACCACGGCGCCGAAGGCGGCGAGGGCCAGCGCCAGATGCTTGGGATGGCGCAGTGCGCGACGCAGCAGTTCCGGTGTTCTTCGGCCCGCCACCATGGGCACGGCCAGCACCACCAGACCGTTCACCGGGCGGATGAGCACGATGAGCCCGAGCACGGCGCCCAGCAGCACCATCCAGCGCATGCCGCCCCCTTCCGCCAGGCGGTGCACCAGGTACAGGAAGGCGGAGAAGGCCAGGAAGGAGTGCACGTGCGACCAACCGGGCTGCATGGTGGCGTACTGCAGCAGGGGCGTGGCCAGCGTGGTGGCCACCAGCACCCAGCCCACCGTGGCGTCGCGCACGCCGAGCCCGGTGAGCAGCGCCCGCAGCAACAGCAACCCCAGCATCACGTGCACCAGGCCGCCCAACCCCACGGCCATGAACTCCCATCCGCTGCGTCCGTCCTTGGGCGCGTCCCGGCTCATCAGCGCCAGGGCATGACCCGCGGCGAACCAGGGCGCCATCATCACCGCCGTGCCGGCGAAGTACTTGTTCAGGGTGCCGTCCGCCGTGTGCTGCACGTAGGTGGGCTCGGCGGGCTCATGGCCCAGGTCGTGGCGGATGAACACGGCCAGGAGGTATCCGTAGTAGCCGCGCACGTCGCTGCGCACGATGTTCTCCCAATCATGCCCGCTTTCCCCGATCCATGCCCAGCGCACCTGCAGGGTGGTGAGCAGCACCATGAGCCCGGCGATCGCCCAGGTGCTGCTGCGGATGCGCGGTGTCGTCATGGCGCGGCAAAGGTGCAGCGCGTGGCGCCGCTATCTTGCGCCCATGTCCAAGGTGATCGTCACCGGCGGTGCCGGGTACCTCGGTTCGCACACCGTGGTGGAGCTCGCCTCCGCCGGCTACGAGCCGGTGCTGGTGGACGACCTGCGCAATTCGGAGGCGCGGGTGCTGGACGGCCTGGCCACCCTGCTGGGCCGGCGTCCCCGCCTGCACGAGGTGGACTGTGCCGACCGGGCCGCCCTGGACCGCGTGTTCGAGCGGGAAGGTGCGGTGGCCGGGGTGGTGCATTTCGCGGCGGACAAGGCGGTGGGCGAGAGCGTGGCCGACCCGTTGAAGTACTACGCCAACAACATCGGCTCCCTGGTGGCGATGGCGCAGGTGATGCAGGCCCACGGGGTCCGCCACCTGGTGTTCTCCAGTTCATGCACCGTGTACGGCCAGCCCGCCCGCCTGCCGGTGGACGAGACCGCGCCGGACAACAACGCCATGTCGCCCTACGGCTTCACCAAGGTGGCGGGGGAGCGCATGCTGCGCGACATGGTCGTCGGCGACCCGGCCTGGCGCGTGGTGCTGCTGCGCTACTTCAACCCCATCGGCGCCCACCAGAGCGCGCTGATCGGCGAGCTGCCCCTGGGCGTGCCCAACAACCTGGTGCCCTTCGCCACCCAGGTGGCCGCCGGGCTGCGCGAGCGGCTCACGGTGCACGGCGACGACTACGGCACCCCCGACGGCTCGTGCATCCGCGACTACATCCATGTGGTGGACCTGGCGCGGGCCCACGTGCGGGCCCTGCAATGGCTGGGCCCCGCCCCGGCGGGCACATGCGAGACCTTCAACCTGGGCACGGGCCGCGGCAGCAGCGTGCTGGAGGTGGTGCGCGGGCTGGAGGCCATCACCGGCCGGCCCCTGCCGCACATCATCGGCCCCCGACGCCCCGGGGATGTGCCCGAGGTGTATGCCGACGCCGGCAAGGCCGCCCGCGTGCTGGGCTGGAAGGCCGAGCGGACGCTGCAGGAGGCGCTGGCCGACGCCTGGCGCTGGCAGCAGGCGCTGGCCGCCCGGGGCCGCGATTGACCGGTTTCCCGGCCGCGCCGTGAAGAACTTGTGCCGCGCGCGCAAGGGAGGGCCGGGAGGTACGACCATCTTCGTGGACCAACGACCAGCACACATGCGCAACGAGCGTGGAGGCCTCATGCCGATCATCGTCCTGGGCATCCTCTTCTTCATCTTCGGCTTCGTCACCTGGCTCAATGGGGCGCTGATCCCGTATCTCAAGATCGCCTGCGAGCTCACGGCCGCGCAGGCCCTGCTGGTGGCCTCGGCCTTCTACATCAGCTACTTCGTGATGGCGCTGCCCATGGCACGCGTGCTGAAGGCCACGGGCTTCAAGAACGGCATGATGGTGGGACTGCTGGTGATGGCCCTCGGCGCGCTGCTCTTCATCCCCGCTGCACGGTCGCGCATCTACGCCGTGTTCCTGCTCGGCCTCTTCGTGATCGGCACGGGCCTTACACTTCTGCAGACCGCCAGCAACCCGTACATCACCATCGTAGGTCCCATCGAAAGCGCCGCCAAGCGCATCAGCATCATGGGTATCTGCAACAAGCTGGCGGGCATGGCCGCGCCGGTGATCCTGGGCGCGGTGATCCTCCACGATGCCGCCACCCTGGAAGGCCGCCTGGCGGCGATGGACGGCCCGCAACGCACTGCGGCGCTTGACGAACTGGCGCTCCGCGTGATCGAACCGTATGCGATCATGGCCGGGGCCCTGGTGGTGCTGGCCCTGTTCGTGCGTTTCTCGCCCCTGCCCGCGGATGTGAGCGAGGAGGAGGCCACCCACGCCGGTGGGGAGGACCGCGGCAGCGTGCTCGCCTACCCCCAGCTGGTGCTCGGGGCGGTGGCGCTGTTCTTTTACGTGGGCGCCGAAGTGATCGCGGGTGATGCCATCGGCCTCTACGGCCAGAGCCAGGGCATCCCGCTCGAGGAGACCAAGAACTTCACGGCGTGGACCCTGGGCGCCATGCTGGTGGGCTACGTCATCGGCATCCTCACCATCCCCAGGCTGCTGTCCCAGGAACGCGCGCTGACGCTGTCCGCGGTGGCCGGGCTGCTGCTGACCCTGGGGGCCATGGCGACCAAGGGCTACTCCAGCGTGCTGTGCATCGCGCTGCTCGGCCTGGCCAACGCGTTGATGTGGCCGGCCATCTGGCCGCTGGCGATCGAAGGGCTGGGCCGGTACACCAAGACCGGATCGGCCTTGTTGATCATGGGCATCGTGGGCGGTGCGGTGCTCACGCCCCTGTTCGGGGCCATCAGCGACATGCCCCGGCTCGGCAGCGGTGCGGCGCTGGGCTTGTTCATCCCCTGCTACCTCTTCATCCTCTGGTACGCCGTGCGCGGACATCGCCTGCGCCATTGGGGGCGGTCTTCTCCTTGCCCTTGCTGCCGGGCTTCTTGATGATCACGTTGCCCGCGTGGTCCACGTGGGTGGGCAGGCCGAGGCCCTCGCCGAAGGCGTTCATGAAGGCGGTGACGCGCGCCTCCTTCTTGCTGGCGCGGGGAATGGCGTTGAGGTCGGCGAAGTGGTTCCAGATGGCCTTGGACTCGAGGGCACGGACGGATCCGTTGGACATGGGCTCGTGGACGGAATGATGTGCAGGTGGAGCAAGTTTCCGGAAGCGCACTTGGTCCCCCTGCCGTTCACTCAAAAATCCGGCCTTTCGCTCAAGGGAGCCTGAAGGATAGGTCGGCCCATTTCTAGCTTTCGGGAAAACGAGAGGCCATGGGACCGTTCCTACGATTGCTGGTAGTTGTGCTGTTGTTCTGGCCTTGGGCCGGACTCCATGCGCAGTGGCAGTGGAACCCGATAGGTGCTCCGGGAACCGTTTATGCCATGGTGGAGCACGACAATTCCATGTATTTCGGCTATTACCAGGGATCCCCGTCGATATACCGTTCCATTGACCACGGAAACACCCTTGTTCCCTCCGATTCCGGAATCACCACCGAATCCCTCTGGTGGCTTGAATCTCATCAAGGTGTGTTGTTCTCCGGTGCACTCATAAGCGGATCTTACCGAAGTACGGATGATGGGCAATCCTGGCAGCCCTGGGACATGCCCCAGATGCGGGGCATGGAGCTGCACGACGACACGCTTTATTGCTGCCAGTGGGGATCACCCAGCGTTTCCTGGTCGGTGGACCAGGGCATCACGTGGACGGCAACGTCACCCATACCGGGTGTTGGCGGGTTATGGCCATTGCATTCCCACGGCGGCAAGCTCTTCCTGGGCTGCCAGAGTGGTGGGGTGTACAGTCTTGCCCACGCGTATGCCGATTGGACCCAGATGAACAATGGTCTTGTCGGCTCCGCGTACGCTTTGGCTTCCATGGGGGATGTCCTGTTCGCAGGTACGAACGCCGGGGTCTACCGTTCGTTAGACAACGGGGACAGTTGGTCGCTCAGTGGTATGGATGATACGTTGTTCTATGCCCTGCATGCCACGGACACCGCGCTATTCGCCGGGGGCGACCATGGGGTTTTCATGAGCACCGACACCGGCAACACTTGGGCTTCCTTGAACAATGGCTTCCTGAACGGCCAGGTGGTTGTTCTTACGAGTGATGATCAATACCTCTATGCGGGGACACTTGGGGGTGGTGCCTTCCGATACGGCGGGGTCGTGACACCGGTGGCCACCATTGAGAAGGTCTCGGCCTGGATCAAGGTTTTCCCGAATCCCGCTACGGGCTTCAGCACGATCAGTTTGGAAGGACTGGGAAACGGCCCGGTGGTCATCGACCTGGTCCGGGCGGACGGGCGACTGGCCATGAACCTGTTCCAAGGCAGGCTGGCCGGTGGGAGTGGGGCCATCGAATGGAATACGTCCGGGCTGCCTTCCGGTGTTTACCGCTGTCGGGTTTCGTACGACAAAGGCATCAGCACCACCGGAGTGACGGTGTTGCATTGAGTGCTTCCACGTGGGGAACGGCCTGGGACGTGGCAGGGAAACGACACCCCGTGACACGCCTTCACGGAGCTTGGAACACAACGACCGCCCGGTCATTGGTGCTATCAGGCGGGATCGATCCGGAGAGCGGGAGCATATCCCATTCCGCTTCATGTAAATGGGGTTGGCCGGGTTGATGCGCACGGGCTTCCCAGGTCTTCTCCAATCGGCTTCATGGCAAGAATGGCCCCTTGGCAAACCTTGGGAAACCCCTGTCCGGTCATGGTGCAATTGGGTGATGGCGCATCCACCGGTGCACTCCGAGTTGCGTCCGTCCCAGGCCGGAACCTGACCGGTCATACGTTCACCGCATACCCGCTTTCCCCTGGTTCCCCGGACGCTTTGGGGACAACATGCGCCGATCACGTTCCTATACTTGGCACGAGATGCCTGACCCCATCACCCTGATCGCCCTGGCCGCGGGCCGCTCCACGCGCTTCGGAAGGCCCAAGCAGCAGGAACCGGTCGGCCCGCACGGCGAGACCATTCCGGAGATCACCATCGGCCAGGCTCTCCGCGCGGGATGCCACCGCGTGCGGCTGGTCACCAGCCCGGCGCTGGCGGACGCCATGCGGCAACAGTTCGCCGCGGAGCCGCGCGTGGAGGTCTGCGTGCAGGAGGAAGCGCGGGGCACGGCACACGCCGCGATGGTGGGCATGGACGGCGCGGCGGGCACCTGCATCGTGGTGAACGGCGACGACCTCTACGGGCGCGATGGGCTGCAGGCCGCCACGGCGCATGCCCTGGCCGGTGATCCGCTCGAGAACGCGCTGGTGGCCTATGCGCTGGGCCGCACACTCTCGCCCAACGGACCGGTGAACCGCGCGGTGTGCGAGGCCGGGGACGGGCTGCTGCGCGGCACGCGCGAGGTGCTTGGCCTGGTGGCCGATGGGCCCGGACGCGCCCGGGATGGCGCAGGGAACACCTACACCACCGACGTGCCGGTGAGCATGAACCTCTGGGTGTTCCGCCCGGCCTTCGTCAACGCGCTGCGCGGGGCCTGGCAGGACCGTGCCGCCACCGACCGTTCGGAGTTCGGGCTGCCCGACGCCGTGCGCCACGCCATCGGCCAGGGCCAGGCGTTCAGGCTGCTGCAGACCGGAGCGGCGTGGCATGGCCTTACCTTTCCAGAGGATGCGGCACGCGTCCGTGAACACCTGGCACGCACCGATGAGCCTTGACCGGGAGACCACCCTGCGCACGCTTTGCGAAGCCTTCGGCATCGCGCTGAACGGCCACGATTGCATGGATTTCGGCAACGGTCTGATCAACAGCACCTACCTGTTGAAGGACCGCCACGGCGACAACGACTGGATCCTGCAGCGCGTGAACACCGCCGTCTTCAAGCAGCCCGAGCTGATCGCCTACAACAACTACCTCGCCGCCGACCACCTGCGCCGCCACTTTCCGGACTACCGCTTCATGGAGGGCAAGCGCACCGCCGAAGGCAAGGACCTCTTCCAGGACGCGGTGCTCGGGGCCTGGCGCGTGTTCCCGTACATCCGCAACACGGTGAGCCACGACAACGCCACCACGCCGCACCAGGCTTACAGCGCGGCGCAGCAGTTCGGCCGCCTCACCCGCAACCTCGACGGCATCTACACCGGCGCCTTCAAGGTGATCATCCCCGATTTCCACCACCTGCCCAAGCGCTGGGCGCACTTCCAGGAGGCCCTGCGCACCGCCGCGCCGGAGCGCCTGGACGATGCCTTGGAGACCATCGCCTTCTACACCGGCCACGAGGAGCTGGTGCACGCCTTCGATGCGCTGCTGCGCGACCCGCAGGTGAGCACGCGCATCACCCACAACGACACCAAGCTGAACAACGTGCTCTTCGACCGCGACAGCAACGAGGCCGTGTGTGTGGTGGACCTCGATACGCTGATGCCCGGCAAAGCCCTCTTCGACCTGGGCGATATGATCCGCACCTTCATCTCACCCGCCGCCGAGGACGACCCCGATCCCGCGCACTGCACCATCCGCCCGGAGATCTTCCAGGCCCTGGTGGAAGGCTGGTTCAGCGAGATGGCCCCGCTGCTTTCGCCGGCCGAGAAGGCGCGCGTCTTCCTCAGCGGCCAGCTGCTGATGATGGAGCAGGGCGTCCGCTTCCTCACCGATTTCCTGGAGAACGACGTGTACTACCGCACCCTGCGGCCAGGCCACAACCTGGACCGCGCCCGGAACCAGATGCATCTGCTGGCGGCCTACACGGCGCGGAAGGGGGAGTTGGAGGCGATGATCGCGGGGTTGGTCGGATGATCTCGTTGTCGGCGATATGGCATCGGTGAGAAAGGTGAAGAAGTGAGAAAGTGAAAAAGTCAGTGCGCGCCCATCATTTTTTCTTTCTCACCCTTTTCTCTTTCTCACCATTTTCACCCTGGGACCGGATCTTTGCCACCGGAGGAGGAGATGATCGGGAGGTTGATGGCAAGCAGGGCAGAAGCAGTCAAGCACATCGAACGAATGAAGAACGCATACCGCCATTTTCTGATCTTCTCATTATCTCATTTTCTGATCCTGGCCCCGTCTATCGGGGTGGCGCAGCAACCAGCCCGCCCGGAACTGCAGTGGTTCCAGGACGCCAAGCTGGGCATCTTCATCCACTGGGGCATTTACAGCGTGAACGGCGTGGGCGAAAGCTGGTCCTTCCACAACAAGGCCATCCCCCATGCGGAATACATGAAGCAGATCAAGGGCTTCACCGCCAGTAAGTACGACCCGGCGGCCTGGGCCGACCTGATCCAGCGCAGCGGCGCGCGGTATGCGGTGATCACCACCAAGCACCACGACGGCGTGGCGCTGTACAACACGAAGCTGAAGCCCGGCAAGGAGCGCCGCCCACTCTCCGTGGTGGAACGTTCCCCCGCGAAGCGCGACGTGATCGCGCCCTTCTTCGCCGAATTGCGCAAACGCAACCTGAAGTGCGGCGCCTACTTCTCGCTGATCGACTGGAGCGATGACGACTACCCCGGCTTCCTGCGCGACAGCAGCCGCTACGCCATCAAGGACGACCCCGCGCGCTGGCAACGCTTCCTGCGCTTCAACGAAGGCCAGATCACCGAGATCGCCGACCAGCTGCACCCCGACCTCTGGTGGTTCGATGGCGATTGGGAGCACAGCGCCGAGGAATGGGAGGCACCGAAGATCCGCGCGCTGATCCTGGGCAAGGACCCCAAGGCCATCATCAACGGAAGGCTGCAAGGCTTTGGCGACTACGCCACACCGGAGCAGAACATCCCCGTGGAAACACCCAAGACGCCCGCGTGGGAACTGTGCATGACCATCGGCACCGATTGGGGCTGGCAACCGCAGGACACGAACTACAAAAGCATGCACGACCTGATCGCCATCTTCGCTGACGTGATCGGCCACGGCGGCAACCTGCTGCTGGACATCGGTCCCAAGGAGGACGGCACCATCCCGCCCGGCCAGGTGAAGGTGCTCGAGGGCTTCGGCCAGTGGACCGGCAAGCACGCCGAGGCGATCTACGGCACGCGCGCCGGCCTGCCCAACGGCCACTTCTTCGGTCCCACAACATTGAGCGCGGACAGCACCACGCTCTATCTCTTCCTCGCCAACGGCATGACGGGCAGCGTGGAGATCAAGGGCCTCGACAACAAGATCCTCTCCGCTGAACTGCTTGGCACCGGGCAGGCCCTGCAGCACCGCGTGGTGGGCAAGATCGGTTGGAGCAAGGTGCCGGGACTGGTCTTCATCGACGTGCCCGCGCAGCCCACCGATCCGTGGATGGACGTGGTGAAAGTGAAGCTGGACGGGCCGGTGAGGTTGTACCGGGGGGAAGGCGGGTTCAATTGAGAGACTCAGAGGTTTTACCGCAACGGGCGCAACGGGCGCAACGTGGGGGAGATGGTTCTGCAGCGCCGGCGCAACGACCGCAACGTGGGGGAGATGGCCGTACACCAACCGCTGGTCATGCACACCGTGTGCTGAACGACATTGGTGAGTAGTTTGGCATAGACCCAGACTTCAATCAATGGACGAGAACCAGATCGCTGAACAGGTGGTGGAGGCTGCATTCCGGGTGCACCGGGAGCTGGGGCCTGGTCTGCTCGAGAACGCCTACGCCCATTGCCTGGCCTTCGAGATCGCCGAGCTTGGGCTGAACTGCCGGATGCAGGTGGCGCTGCCCCTGAAGTACCGCTCGGTATACTTGGATGCCGGTTACCGCTTGGACCTCTGGGTGGAACGCAAGCTCATCGTCGAAGTGAAGGCGGTGGAGGCCCTGCACCCCATCCACTCCGCCCAGCTGATCACCTACCTGAAGCTGACGGACAACAGGCTGGGCCTGCTCATCAACTTCAACGAAAAGCTGCTCAAGAACGGCATCCGCCGCATCGCCAACGGCATGCCCGACTGACGGTATTTGTGTTCTACTGCCCCGGATCACGCGCATTTCTGTTGCGCTCGTTGCGCCCGTTGCGGTTCCCCCCATTCCTTTGCGTGCGTTGCGCCGTTGCGGTTGCCCCTCAGCCGTTGCGTCGTTGCGGATATGTCATTTCCGTTGCGCTCGTTGCGTCGTTGCGGTTATTCCCCAAACGTTGCGCCCGTTGCGTCGTTGCGGTTTCCCCTCAGCCGTTGCGTCGTTGCGGATATGTCATTTCCGTTGCGCTCGTTGCGTCTTTGCGGTTATTCCTCAAACGTTGCGCTCGTTGCGCCGTTGCGGTTATCTCTCAAACGTTGCGTCCGTTGCGCCGTTGTGGTTCTTCTCTCTTGCCCATCTTTCACCCCCCAATGCCCCGCCTCCTTCCCCTCATCCTCTGGCTTCTCAGTCTTGGTCTGCACGCCCAGCCCTCCCTGATCCCTTGGCCGCGTTCGGTGGAATGGCTCGATAGCCGCTTCCGGTTGGAGTACGTCTCGTTGCACGCCGATCCCGGCTTGGAAGTGGTTGCAACACCGCTGTTGGACTTCCTGTCCGCGATCAGTGCCAAAGCCACCGCGAACGATGAACTGCTCCATCCGCTGTACCTGCGCCGCGATCCTCAGCTGCCGAAGGAGGGCTATGTGCTGGACATCGCTCCAACACGCGCCGAGGTTCGGGTGAGCGATGCCGCCGGAGTGTTCAACGCCTTGGCCACATTGCGACAAATGACCACCACCGCTGAAGGCGGATCGTACTGGCCCTGCGCGCGCATCGCGGACCATCCGGCCTACGCTTGGCGCGGCACCATGCTCGATGTGAGCCGCCACTTCTACCCGGTGGACTTCCTGGAGCGTTACCTCGACGAGCTCGCACGGCTCAAGATCAACATCTTCCATTGGCACCTCACCGACGACCAAGGCTGGCGCATCGAGGTGAAGAAGTACCCGCGCCTCACCGAAGTGGGCGCTTGGCGCACCGAGGCCGATGGCAGGCGCTACGGCGGTTTCTACACGCAGGAGGAGGTGAAGCGCGTGGTGCGCTACGCTGCCGAGCACGGGATCACCGTGGTCCCTGAGATCGAGTTCCCCGGCCATTGCCGCGCCGCGCTGGCCGCGTATCCTGAACTCGGCTGCCGCAAGGACACGCTGCCCGTGCCCACCACCTGGGGCGTCTTCCAGGATGTGTACTGCGTGGGGCAGGAAGCCACGTGGACCTTCATGCAGGATGTGCTGGACGAGCTGGTGCCGCTGTTCCCGTCCGCGTATTTCCATATCGGCGGCGACGAGGTGCCGAAGGATCGCTGGCATGCCTGCCCCGTGTGCCAGCGCCGGATGCACGCCGAGGGCCTGCCCGATGAGCACGCATTGCAGGCTTGGGCGGTGAAGCGGCTGCAAGGCATGCTGAAGGCCAAGGGCAAAACGCTCATCGGTTGGGACGAGATCCTCGAAGGCGGCGTGGACTCCACTGCCGTCATCGAGGTGTGGCGCGGCGATGATCAGGCCCGAAAGGCACGCGCCAACGGCAACCGCATGATCCGCACCATCTACTTCGATGCCTCTCCGGCCTCGCTCACGCTGGAGCGCGTGGAGCAGTTCGACCCGCGCGTGGACGGCAGCGACCTACAGGTGCTCGGCGCGGAATGCCCCGTGTGGAGCGAAGGGCGCGATCCACGCAACCTCGGCTACTCGGTGTTCCCGCGCCAGTTCCCGTATGCCGAACGCCTGTGGACCGGCGATGCGCCGCGCGCCGACATCCGCGAGCGCATGCGCCCGCATGTGGCGCGCGTGGAAAGCGAAGGCTGGATCACCGCCACGCAGGATGCCGACCTCTTCACCGCCAGCATCCGCTACGAACCCGCGCGCAAGGACTGGCTGGTGACCGCCCAACGCGGAAGGCCCGACATCACCGTGGCCTTTGCCGGCTCCGACACCAGCGGCGTGTTCACCGACAGCCTGCGTGTGCGGGAAGCCGGGACCTGGAGCCTGACACCGCTATGGCAAGGGAAGCCCGTGCAGGACGCGCTGACGATCCCGATCGTGCGGCACCTCGGCGTGGAGGCCGCGCAGACCGTAAGCCCGTTGCCCAATCCCAAGTACGGCTTCGACCCGGCGAAGGGCATGAGCGACGGGCTGCTCGGATCGGAGAGCTTCCGCGACGGCCAATGGCAGGGCTGGTGGGGCCCCGATCCCGTGATCACGCTGGACCTCGGGCAGGAACAGGAGATCACCGAGCTGAGCATCCGCTGCCTGCAGGATGTCGCTGTGTGGATCCTCCTGCCGCGCGAAGTGATCTACGAGACCTCCACGGACGGCAAGCACTGGAGCACGTTGGAGCGCGCGACACATGATGTGCCCAACGATCCCGGCCCGCGCATCATCCACGCCTTCAGCGCACGGCCCGCAACGCCGACCAAGGCGCGCTACGTGCGGGCCACGCTGGTGAACGCAGGACCGATGCCCGCCAGTTCCCTGGGCGCGGGCAACCCGTCGTGGGTGTTCGCCGATGAGTTCGTGGTGCGCTGAGAGAAGCATGGTTGGGCGAAATTCGCGGTATGGAATCGTATCCGAAGGCCTATTTATACCGGCGTGTGGTGAAGGCCAAGTGCTTTATGGATGCACACTACGCGGACCCCCTCGACTTGACGGAGATCTCCTCGGAAGCGGCTTTTTCCAGGTATCATTTCATCCGGTTGTTCAAGGCTATTTACGGGCTCGCGCCGCATGCCTACCTGACCCGGGTACGGATGGAAAAGGCCCAGGGTTTGCTAGGCAGGGGCATGCAGGTGACGGATGTCTGTATGGCGGTGGGATTCACCAGTCCGGCCACGTTCAGCCGGCTTTTCAAGCGGCATGTGGGTGTGGCGCCATCGACCTATCGAGAGGATCAACTGGCCCGGGCGGAAGCCTTGGCGTTGGAACCGCTGGCATTTATCCCAGGCTGTTTTGCACGGTTCAACGGGTGGCTTCAAAACCGCAATTTCGGACAAGAACTGAGCTGAACCTCCTCCTTGCTTTGCCTCCACGAACCAAACACACACGCCGGGCTTCGGCGCAACACCCATGATCGCCAAACTTTCCCACACCACCATCTACGTCCTCGACCAGGACAGTGCGTACGACTTTTACGTGAACAAGCTCGGGTTCAAGGTCCACACCGATGCCCCAATGGGGCCCGGCATGCGATGGCTGACGGTAACGCCTCCGGAGCAACCCGAACTGGAGATCGCCTTGATGCCAGTGGCCACAGGCCATAACTGGGACAAGGAAACCGCCGCTACCATGCGCGACCTGATCAGAAAGGGCACGTTCGGCTTCGGGGTGTTCCATTGCAAGGACATCCATGCAACTTATGAAGAGATGAGGTCCAAGGGTGTCGAGTTCAAGAAACCGCCTACCAAGGAATTTTACGGCACCGAAGCCCTGTTCAAGGACGATAGTGGAAACTGGTTCAGTCTCGGGCAAATGGAATGACCTGGGAACTCAGGTTGAGCCCCGGAGTTAGGAAAATTGTGGTGCGCTGATCCCGACTTCCGGATGCGCTGAGGAAGAGATCACTCGGAGGCCTTCCAGTCGAAGATCGTGCGGAGCTCCACCCATTTCTCGCCGGGCTTCGCGAAGGGCAACCGCTGCTGGAACGTGTCCATCAGCTCCTCCCATTCCTGCACGCGGGCGGGCAGTGCCGCGCCGCCGCCATCCGTGGCCGCACCCGTGCTGCTCTCCACCGACATGAAGAGCCGGTTGCCCGCACGATGGATGGTGCAGCGCGTGATGCCGCTTTGCCGCAGATGCTCCAGCACCTCGGGCCACACCTTCCGGTGCCAGGCATCGTACGCGGCGATCAGCTCGGGATCGTTCTTCAGGTCGAGGGCGTAGTGGCGGAGCATGGGGTGCGGGAACGCAGGTCAGAAGGTGAGAAAGTGAAAGGGTCGGAAAGCGAGAGCGATCTGGATATAGTGATCGTGAACCATTTTGCGCGGGAAATACTGGGGCTAACGGATCGCAGCTAAGCACATGCAGGTTATCCGGGACCAGCTTTCCATGCGGCGATCTTCAAGTTAAACGATTCCCATTCGATCGGAGTGCCGAGTGCCTGCTGGCGTTTAGGTGCTGTTGGCGGCGGCTCTTATTATTGAAGCATGAAACGCTGCCTAAACTTCTTCGTCTCATTTCTAATTTCTATACTGTACATTCCGTTACATAAATCATCCAATGGAATAGCGGTATCAGCCTTCGCAGCTCCGAATCTAACTAATTGTCCAATTGCATTGTAGATTGAATAATTGTACGAACTTGGGATGGACGACGAAATATTGATACTACTATTCGTTGGGTTCGGGTATATGAATATCTCCATAGCCGCCGGAGATCTTTGAATTGAAGTCGGGATACAAGACAATGGTTCTGGAGATTGAGAGGCCAGTCTAATTGACGCTGCACCCGGAGTGCCTCCAAAATTTAACCCAGGGCAGAGCGTCTGGTATGTGCCATCAATCTGGCAAATCTTAATGAGGTCAGGGCCATGGAAACCTACAATAGAGTTGTAGTCTCCAATAAAAGCTGCAGTTACTGCGCCTTCGCATGTGGGTATAGATGAACCAATAGGAACGACACTAAGTATTGATGAATATGTCTCATTCAAAATTATTCTGACTATCTGACCGGCTGCTGTAACAATGTATAAATCATCATCATACCAAGTCAAATCGCCTGTGCTTTGATAACCAATATGGTCTATGTAATAGGATGTTGCAGTATTCGTATTAATACCATAAAGATTGAAGCCCAAATCCGCCAGTAAGGTTGTATCATTTAGGCCGACAAGTGATACCGCTCCAATGCCGGTGCTTCCGATCAAGGTCGCAATTGCGGAAGTCGTATCAATATGGTAGAGGTTTCCTGAAACAATACCCCATAATTCTCCGTTTGGGGTAAACGCAATATCACCAAAGCCATACCCCGTGGCACCTTTAAACGTTCGAGTGCACGTTTCTATGTTGAACGAATAAAGATCTCCGCCAGAAATGGTCGCGAAGATTGGTTCCTGTGAAAAGGAATTATGGCAAATTGCCAGAAGAAGACCTGATGTTAAGTTCTTCATTGCGTTGGACCAGGTCGTCCTTGGGTTTAGAGTTGGCGCCAACGGTGGATTTACGCATTGCGTCAATTTCCAGACTTGGGTGAAGATGTGCGTTTCGTAAAGCCAGCCAATTGGCTTGCAAAGCGAAATGGTTCTCAACTCAGGTCCAAGTCATCGAGGGGGCTGCGGATCTTGCCAAGGGCTTGGGGTTTGGTTTCTGCTGTCTCGTTGCTACCGCGGTAACGAAGGTCCTTTCCTTGTTCACAGAACAGTGAAGCAAAGGACAGGCGTAAGTTACACAGCGTGTCGGATCGCAAAAAACCTACCGGACAGTCGCCCTGCTCCACCGCGCGAACCACAGCACCACCACGAAGCAGCACAGCGGCGCCAGGTACGCGAGTTGCAGGCCGTGCCGGTCGCTGATGGCGCCCATGATCGGCGGGATCACCGCGCCGCCCACGATGCTCATCACCAGCAGGGAGCTGCCGAATTTGGTGCGGCTGCCCAAGCCTTCGATGCTCAGCGAGAAGATGGTGGGGAACATGATGCTCATGAAGAGTTCCACACCCAGCAGGGCGATCACGGCCGGGTAGCCGGTGGCCAGCACGGCGGTGGCGGTGAGCAGCAGGCAGAGCGCGGCACAGGCGGCGAGCAGGTCCGGGGCGCTGAACCAGCGCAACAGCGCGGTGCCGATGAAGCGGCCGGCCATGAAGAGCAACAGGCCGATGCTGAGCAGGTAGGCGGCGTCCTGTTCGCCGATGCCCGCTGTGCTTCCCGCGAAGCGGATGAAGAAGCTGGCCACACCCACCTGCGCGCCCACGTAGCAGAACTGTGCCAGCACGCCCATCCGCAGGCGGCCGGTCAGGCGGCCGGGGCCTGTGCTGTCCCCGTTGTCGGCCTCGGGGATCTCCGGCAGGTGCGCGCGCAGGAAGAGCAGCGCCACGAGCAGCACGATGCAGCCGATGATGAGGTAGGGCACGCGCACGGCCAGGGCCTCGTGGGTGAGGAAGGCCTCCAGCGCGGACGGTGACATGGTCTTCAGCACGTCCTCGCCGGGTGCATCGCCGCTGAGGATGAAGCGCCCGCCGAAGAAGGCCGCCAGCGCGGCGCCCAGGCCGTTGAAGGCTTGCGCGAAGTTGAGCCGCCGGTGCGCGTGCGCGGGATCGCCCAGCGCGGTGATGTACGGGTTGGCGGCGGTCTCCAGGAAGGTGAGGCCGCTGGCGATCACGAAGAGGGCACCGAGGAAGAAGGGGTAGGAACGCAGCGTGGCCGCGGGCCAGAAGAGCATGGCGCCGAGGGCGAAGAGCAAGAGGCCGCCCACGATGCCGCTGCGGTAGCCGAAGCGTTTCATCAGCGCACCGGCGAGCAGGGCCATCACGAAGTAGGCGATGAAGAAGGCCGAGTCCACCAGCGCGGAACGCATGTCGTTGAGCTGCAACGCGCGCCGCAGGTGGGGGATGAGGATGGGGTTGAGGTTGTGCGCCAGGGCCCACAGGAAGAACAGGCCGGTGACCAGCACGATGGCGAGGCGGGTGCTGCGCGGCTCCATGCTCACAGGTCGTCGCGGCGGACCTTCAGTTGGAGGGTGCCGGGCACGGGCCGATCCGCCACGAGCACGAGGTAGCCGCCGCCCCCGGCGCCGCTGAGCTTCCAGCCGAGGGCCTGGTGTGCGTTGGCGTCGATGGTCGCTTGGATCGAGGCATCCACCATGTGCGGGAACATGGCCACCTGGGCTTCGAAGGATGCGCGCATGGCCGCACCGAAGGCACGTGCATCCATCGCCCGCGCGGCGTTCCAGCAGGCTTCGGCGGCATCGGCCAGGGTCTGGGCACCGGCGGCGTCCACGCGGGTGTCCTGCAACACGCGGAAGCCATCCTCGCGCGGACCCAGCGGCAGCAGGTGCAGGTGCGTTTCGATGAAGCGGAGCACAGCCTCGTCCTGCACGCTGTCGATCTGCTCCGGCCAGTAGCCGCCGGCGTAGTGCAGCCGGTTGAGGCCGGGGAAGACGATGCCGATGCTGTCCTGCGAGCCGCTGACCTCCACGGTGCCGGGCGGGTTCTCGTAACTGAAGAGCATGCGGGCCTGCTGCTCGCGGTCGCCGTGCGGCAGGCGGGTACGCCACAGCTCGATGGCCTTGCGGCGCGTGCTGCTGCTCATGCCGCTGCGGTCGTTGAAGGCGTGCGTGGGCTCCAGGCTGATGGTGAGCACGCTGCCCGGATGGTGGCGCGAGACGAAGGGCTGATCGAGCCAGCCGCCGGCCAGGTCCAGCCGGAAGGGGATGGTGCAGGCCTCGCGCAGGGCGGTGGTGCTGCGCGCCTGGAGGCCGACGTGCGGCGTGCGCTCCAGCACCACGTAGCGCGTGCCGTGCTGCTTGCAGAGCTCCGCCTTCGCGTCCGCATGGCCGTCGTGGTTCACCACGAAGAAGTCGGGCTTCACCTGCGCGAATTCCGGTACGAAATCCATCTGCCCGGTGCCGGAACCGATGTGGACCGCATGCACGCAGGCCAGCGCCTCCAGCATGTAGCGGCGTTCCCGTTCATCGTTCACCGTGTACCGCCCCTTGATGCCGTGGATGGTGCGGTCGCTGCCGATGCACACGTGCAGCTCGCCGTATTCCGCGGCGCTCTTCAGGAAGGCCACGTGGCCGCTATGCAGCATGTCGAAGCAGCCGGAGACGAAGACGCGGGGCATGGGGCAAGTATATCTGCGGAGGAGGGATTCACCGGCAAGTAGCCAAATTGCTAAAACAGTAAGGTGGCAAACTGCCAAATTGCCAAAATGCCAAGATGCCAAGAGGTCAAGGTGCCAGGCTCACGCTGCGTGATCCACTTGGCGCCCGTTGCGCCGTTGCGGTTTATTCATTCCCGGACACCACGACCTCATCGCAGAACAACCAGCAATCGCCTTTGCTCCCATGCCACGGGGGTAATGCTCCCCGGTTGCGGGCGGTGAAGCGCAGGTAACGCATGCTCACCGGTGAATGGGCCGCGATGCGCACCGCATGAGGGGCTGGCGGACCTTGCTGCTTGGCCAAGGGGATCTCCTGGGTTCCGAAGGGCGACCAAGTGATGCCATCATTCGAGTATTCCACTTCAACCACGGACGGCAGGAAGATCCAGCTGGCCTGGTCCTGTAGGAAGGCGGTTTCCACTTCCTTCACGGGTTCGATCGTGCCCAGGTCGATCGTGGCCACCAGGTCCTTGCCCCACCAGCCCTGCCAGCCGAACTGGTAGTTATTGCCCGCTCGGAAACCGTCGATCAGGGCATCGGCGCTTCCGCCGTTGTATTTGGCGGCGGGCGGGACCGCGAAGGTGATCGTGTTGCCCACGGCCAAGTGGTTCACGGCGCCGTTCCGCAGGTGATCGCTGAAGTCGGCGAAGTATTCGTCGGGCGTGTTGCGGGTCTCGTGCAGCAGCCGGTGACCGTGCTTCTTCGCCCTGGATACGAAGGTGTTCAACAGTTCCACGTAGTAGGGCTTCGCGCGCCAATGGCCCTGGCTGTCCTTCTCGAAAAGCCCGTTGGGCGCGTGCGGCATGGCCCGGGCGATCTCCAGCTCGGCGTACATGATCCCGAGCCGCGCATCCTCCACGCGCCATTGGTAGATCGTATCCTCGTCCATCACCGCCGCCTCTGCGCTGTTGAAGAGCATCTTGTACTTCGCGATGTTCTCCGGGCTGAGGTAGCCATCCTTGTGCGACTGCGGGTGCTCATAGAGCGTGAGCGCCTTGCCCGATTTGTCGAGTTCCGTTTCCAGGAGGTGGGTGTACTCGTTGATGTACACGCCCGCATCGCCGTAGAACTGGTGGAGGAACGCCGTGCGCAGCGAATCCACGTTGATATCGGGGTTCCAGAGCAATTGCGCCAGGAGCTCGCAACGGAACTCGGGCATTTCGCCGCCGGAGGAAGAGAGCCCTTGCTCGAAGACCATGGGCACACCGTTGTCGCGGAACAGCTGGATGTTGGGTTGCAGCACCTTCCAGTTGGGGAAAGGCATCACCAGGTGCGAGAAGTTGATCACATAATCCCAGATAATGATGTTGTGGGTGAGCGACGCCCATTCGCGCAGGTCGGCGGTGAAGGAGCCGGGCTGGTCGCGCGTGGCGATGGGCTGGCTGCGGTCCTCCTCGATGCTGCACAGCATGATGTTCACGTTGGGCCGCGGCTCGGTGAGCTTGGGTGCCTTGCGGCTGTGCTGATAGGCCAGCGTGCTGATCACCTTTTCGGGAAAACTGTCGGCCACGGCATTCGTGAAGAGCAGGATGCTCCCGCTGGGCGAACCCTCGATGCTGTCCGTGCGGTGGCAGCGGGCGCATTGGCAGTAGTTGAAGTTGTCCAGCTGGCTGACGCTCCAGTACCGCGCGTGCGGCTTGCGGGCCATCATCGCGCGCAGGCTGTCCACGGTGATGCGCAGCACCTCCGGATTGCTCAGGCACAGCTGGTCGGGAACACGCATGCCATTCCGCTCGGCGAAGTATTCGGGATGTTTCCCGATCAGGTCCGCAGGAACAAAGCGGTGCATGGTGTGTACCCACAGGCCCCAGTCGGGGTCTTCGGAATCGCGGGTCTTGATCACCTGACGGACGTGATGCTCGGCGGCATAGGCGCTGTCCGTGGCCGGGCCGTAGTACACCATGCGGAAGGTGAAGGGGGATTGGCCCAAGGCACAGGACATACCAATGCCGAGCGCAAAGACCAGGGCGAAGAATCGGCCCACCATCAGAAAACCTTGCTCGGCCCTATCGCTTATAGACATCGCGCCGGTGGCCGATCTTGCGGATATCCACGATCCGCAGCACATCCTCGATCACATAGAGTATCCGGTAGTCCCCGGCACGGACCCGCCACATGTCGCCATCGTTGCCTTTGAGCTTCACACAGCCCGGTGGCCGGGGATCCTCCTCGAGTTCGTCGATCTTGCGCGCCACACGAATGAAGTTCTGCTTGGACAACAGGTCCAACTCCTTGCGTGCATCCCGCGCCAATACGACGGTGTACTTCATAGCCGTCCTTCGCGCTTCAACTCTTCCTTGATCACGGACCAAGGAATGCGCTTCTGGTCACGGCGGCTTTCGGCGATGAGCACATCCACCAGATCCTGGATCCACTCGCGGTCGTCCTTCACCGCTTTCATGTCGATCTGCATGTAGCGGCGCTTCTTCGCCTTGTCCTCAATGAAGGTGACGCCTTTCATACCACGAAGATACGGAAGGATGGTGCCGGCTCATACGCTCCAGCAACGGTTCAATTCGCCGTAATCAGTAGAGGCGCGCGAAGTGAAGGATACGCCTTATCCCTCGATCTTCACCACGACCACACCTCCCTGCTCCGCTCCTGGCGGTAGTTCCAGCATCAGGAAGCCGGGCTGTCCGGTCTTCAGGCGAAGCACCTGGCCTGTTGCCAGCAGCGTGGCCATGGGCATTTCGCGGCCTTTCCACGCGAAGGACCAGGGGACGCCTTTCGCCTCGCCGAGGAGGTAGTGTGTGCGGCCGTCCTTGCTTTGTGTGCAGCCAATGGCGCCATGCGTTTCCCAGGTACTGGCGCGCGTTCCGTAGATGGCCTCGCCGTTGGTCTTCAGCCATGCGCCTACATCAGCCAGGCGCTGATAGGCCGTGGAGTCCCAGCGGCCATCGGGACGGGGACCCACGTTCAGCAGCAGGCTGCCGCCGCGCGTCACCACCTGCGCCAGGGTGCGGATGATCTCCTCGGTGCTCTTGTACTTTTCATTCGGTACCCAGCTCCAGCTGGTGCCCATGGGCATGCAGGTCTCCCAAGGCACGCCGGGATCCTTCTCCGGCACATGGCCTTCGGGGGTGATGTAGTTCTCATACTCCCCGCCCACGGTGCGGTCCACCACCAGCAGGCCGGGCTGGTGCTTGCGCGCCATGGCTGCGATACGCGGCATGTCGATGTCCTGGTCGATGGCAATGGCCTTCTGCCAGGAGACCGTGGTGTCAATCGTATTCAGCGGCCGCACCTGCCCGCCATCGAGCCAGAGGATGTCCATCTTCCCGTAGTCCGACATCAGCTCCTCGATCTGTCCGTAGGTGAAGTCCTTGAATTGCTGCCAGCGCTCGGGATAGCGCGAGGGCAGGTAGTTCACGTTGCGGTCCTTGGGCGGGAAGTAGGGCCACCAGTAGTACGGGCAGTGCCAATCGGGCTTGCTGAAATAAGCGCCGGTCCACAAGCCTGCGCTGCGGAAGGCATCAAAGACCTGCTTGGCGATGTTGGCGCGCGGATCGCCGTGGAAGGGGCAACGCGGCGAGGTGACCTTGTAGTCCGTGAGCTTGGTGTCGAACATGCAGAAGCCATCGTGGTGCTTGGTGGTGAACACCACGTACTTCATGCCGGCATCCTTCGCGGCTTCGGCCCACTTGCCCGGATCGAAGGCCGTGGGGTTGAAGGTGGTCTGCAGCGCCTCGTAGTTCTTCACGTACTCGTAGTAAGTCTTCCCATGGGACGAGTCGCGTCGGCACCAGGGCTCATCCTCCGGGCAGATGCTCCAGCTCTCCACCACGCCCCATTGGCTGTACGGCCCCCAGTGCATCAGCAGGCCGAACTTCAGGTCCTGCCATTGGGCGAGCTTCTCCTTCACCAGCGGATCGGAGGGCGGGATGTAGGGGGCTTGGGAGAAGAGAGTGGCAGGGTGAAAAAGTGAAAAGGTGAGAAAGCCGGTCAGGAGGGTAGCGCGGAGGCGCCAAGACGCGGAGCACGGTGCGCTTTTCCCAAAACCCTTACCCATGGCGAGGAGGGTTGCCACACCATTTGAGGTCAGGCGCTCAATACCGGTCATCCAGGCCGAAGATGGGTTTGCGCTCCTGCCACTTGCCCTCGGTGAAGTCGGGGATGTCCTGCACCTGGCCGCCCTCGGCGATGCTCTTCTCGCTCAGCGGGGTGATGGCGTACCACGTGGCCATGTCGTACACGTCCAGCGGGAAGGGCTCCTTGCGCTTGATGCACTCGATGAAGGCGTGGTCCACGAAGAAATCCATGCCGCCGTGCCCCGCGCCCGCGGCCTGCGCCGCGTAGCGCTTCCACAGCGGGTGGTCGTACTTCTCCAGATGGGCCTTGCTGTTGGCCCAGCGGTGGCTGTGCTCCATCTCCTTCTCGAAGTAGAGCATGCCTTGGTCCAGGTCGCCCCAGCCGGTGTCCTGCCACAGGCCCTCGGTGCCCTGCACGCGGAAGCCCAGGTTGTACGGGCGCTGTAACGTGGTGTCGTGCGTGAGCAGGATGGTCTCGCCGTTGGCGCATTGGAGCAGGGTGCTCACGATGTCGCCGCACTTGAACGGCACCTTGGCGTTGGGGTGATCGGGGCCGCCCTTGGGGTTCTCCACAATGAACTTGTGCGCGCCGTGGGCCTTGCTGGCGGTGCTGCTCAGGCGGGTGAGGCGGTTGCCGCGGTTCAGGTCCATCATGGTGGCCAAGGGCCCGAGGCCGTGTGTGGGGTAGAGCTCGCCGTTGCGGTCCACGTAGTGCTGCGTGCGCCACTTGGCCTCGCTCCAAGCGTTGGGGCCGAACTCCACGCCGTCGCCGTAGCCGCCCGGCGTGCCGCTGTTGAAGAGCACGTGGCGTAGGTCGTGCTGGTAGCCGCCCTGGCCGTGCACCAGCTCGCCGAACTTGCCTTGGCGCACCATGTTCAGCACGGCCATCACGTCGCGGCGGTAGCACACGTTCTCCAGCATCATCAAGGGGATGCCCGTGCGCTGGCTGGCCCGCACGATGTCCCAGCAGTCCTGCAGCTTGATCGCCCCGGAGACCTCCATGCCCACGATCTTGCCCGCCTCCATGGCGGCGATGCCCTGCTCCACATGGAACTCCCACGGGCTGCTGATGATCACCGCGTCGATGTCGTCGCGCTTCAGCAGTTCCTTGTAGTCGTCGTTGCCCTTGCTGTATTCCACGGCGGGCTTGCGCTTGGCCTTCACCAGCAGCTCGCGGGCCATGGTCATCATGCCGGCATCGGGGTCGTGCAGGGCGATGATCTCCACATCGTCGCGCAAGGCCAGTTCGGCCAGGTGCACCTGCCCGCGCAGGCCCACACCGATGAAGCCCAGGCGCACCTTGGCATCGCCGGGCAGGTGGAAGCCCCTCGCGCAGCGCGGAAGGATCGTAAGGCCCAGGATGGCGAGGGTGGTGTTGCGGATGAAGGTGCGGCGGTCGGTGGACATGGGTACGGGGGCTGCCACGAAGGTGGGAAATGCCGGTGAAGCGTGCGGCGCCCCAAGGCTCACGCCGGGGTGCCGAACAGCACGCAGGCCCAGGTGCTGAAGAAGCCGAGGGCGGTACCGGCCCCCACTTGGGCGGCGGTGTGGTCCCCCACGAGCATGCGTGCCGAGCCGAGGGCGCCGGCCAGCACGATGATGCCGGCCAGTTCCAGGGGGGCGAAGGTGCCGTGGAGCGCCTGGAGTGCGGACAGCCCGCCCAGCAGGCCGCCGATGCCGACCATGTGGGCGCTGATGCGCCAGCGCAGCGTCACCACCAGGGTGGCGGCCACCGCGAGCAGCACGCCGTGGAACAGGGCGAGGGTGGCCGGATGGTGCGGCCCGCGGTGCAGCAGATAGAGGGCCATCGCCAGGTAAAGAAGGGTCATCGTCAGGGGGGCGATGCGCTCCTGCCGTCGCGGCATGGTGAGGCTGCTGATGGCGCCGCTGCGCCAGAGGATCACGGCGCTGGAGAGGGGGAACAGCACGGTCATGACCGCCACCATGCCGAAGGTGAACCACTGCACGGGCGGGGGCAGGAAGAAGCTGATGTGCGGGTCGAGGCGGAAGGCGAGCACCAGGGTGAGCAGCGGCATGAACACCGGGTGCAGCACCACCGACAGGGCGTGGGCGAGGGCGGCCGTCCCGCGGAGCCTGTCGCCTGCGGCGTTGTTCGCGCCGTTCATAGTTCCTTCCGCAGGCGGGCCACCGGGACGTTGAGCTGCTCGCGGTACTTGGCCACCGTGCGCCGGGCGATGTTGTATCCCTTCTCCTTCAGCAGGGCCGTCAGCTCGTCGTCGGTGAGCGGTTTGCGTTTCTCCTCGGCGTCGATGGCGTCCTGCAGGATCTTCTTCACCTCCCGGGTGCTCACCTCCTCACCGCTTTCGGTGCTGAGGCTCTCGCTGAAGAAGTACTTCAGGGGCAGGGTTCCGTAGTTGGTCTGCACGTACTTGCTGTTGGCCACGCGGCTCACCGTGCTGATGTCCAGGTGCACCTTGCCGGCGATGTCCTTCAGGATCATCGGTCGGAGCTTCGTTTCGTCGCCGGTGAGGAAGTAGTCGCGCTGGTGCTCCATGATGGCCTCCATGGTCACCAGCAGGGTGTGCTGCCGCTGCTTGATGGCGTCGATGAACCATTTGGCGGCGTCGAGCTTCTGCTTGATGAACTGCAGGGCCTCGCGCTGCTCCTTGTCCTTCTTGTGGCGCTGGTACTCGGCGATCATGTCGCGGTACTGGCGGCTGATGCGGAGCTCGGGGGCGTTGCGACCGTTGAGGGTGAGCTCCAGCTGGCCGTCGATGGACAGCACCTGGAAGTCGGGCACGATCTCCTGGGTGGGCTTGGCGGTGTCGCGGGCCGTGTTGCCGGGTTTGGGGTTCAGGTGGACGATCACGTCCACGGCGGCCTTCAGGTCCTCCTCGGTGATCTCCATGCGCTCCACGATGCGGTCGTAGTGCTTCTTGCTGAAGGCCTCGAAGTGGCGGGCGATCACCTCGCGCGCGGTGAGCACGTCCACCTCGCGCGGCAGCCGCTCCAGTTGCAGCAGCAGGCACTCGCGCAGGTCACGTGCGCCCACGCCGGCGGGGTCCAGCGCCTGCACCTCGCGCAGGGCGGCCTCCAGCTCGGCCGCATCGGTGGCCACGTTCTGGGTGAAGGCCAGGTCGTTCACGATGCTGGGGAGGTCGCGCCGCAGGTATCCGTCCTCGTCGAGGTTGCCGATGAGGTGCTGCCCCAGCATCTCGGTGCGCTCGTCGATGGCCCGCAGCGCCAGCTGCTGCATCAGCGATTCCTGGAAGGTGGCGCCGCCGGCCAGGGGCACCTCCCGCTCCTCGTCGTCGGCGCTGCGGTTGTTGGCCTGCAGCCTGTAGTCCGGCGTGTCGTCGTCCGGGAAGTAGTCGCTCAGGTCGATCTCGTCGCGCTCGTCGTTCCCCGCTCCCTCCGCATCGTCCTCCCCGTCCATGGTCTCGCTCTCGGCGATGGCCTGGTCCTCGGTGGGCATCTCGTCCTCGTCCCCATCCTGGCCCTCCTCCAGGGCGGGGTTCTCCTCGATCTCCTGCTTGATGCGCTGCTCGAGCTCCGCCGTGGGCACCTGCAGCAGCTTCATGAGCTGGATCTGCTGGGGGCTCAGCTTCTGCTGCAGCTTCTGGAAAAGGCCTTGCTTCAACATCTCGGGGTCAAAAATACCCCGGACGGGGCCGCCGCGCGCTTTCCGCTACCGGAGGGACCGCGCCGCCTCCACCATGGCCTTCACCACCTTCGGCGCATTGCCGATGAAGATGCGGTCGTCCTGCACCATCACGGGCCGCTTCAGGAAGGTGTACTCCTGCAGGATGTACCGCCGGTAGTCCTTCTCGCCGAGCGGCATCGTGTTCAGGCCGAGCGCGCGGTACTTCAGCGCCACCCGGCTGAAGAGGGCCTCGTAGCTGCCGGCGAGCTTTTTCATGGCGTCGAGCTCTTTCGCGGTGACGGGCTCGCTCTTGATCTCGCGCAGGGTGAACTTCCCCGGATCGGGGATCTCCTTGAGGATGCGCTGGCACGTGGTGCAGGTGCCGAGGTGGTAGATGATGCGGGGCATGGTGGGGATCGGTGCGGGTGGGCCGCTGCGTCGCGAAGGTCGGCCGTGGCGGCCTATCTTGGCCCCCATGTACACCGGTCTCAAGCACTTCCATTCGTACGTGGCCTATCTGGTCCTGCTCCTGGTGGCCTTCGCCGTGGTGCACGCGGTGCTCTCCCTGTCCGGGAAGCGGCCGTTCACGGCCCAAAGCAGGAAGTACGCCCTCTTCGGCCTCATCGCCGCGCACGTGCAACTGCTCTTCGGCCTGCTGCTCTACTTCGTGTCCCCGGCGGGTTTCAGCAACCTTGGCGGCGGGGCCATGGGCGATGCCGTGCAGCGCCTGTACGCCCTGGAACATCCGCTGATGATGGTGATCGGCGTCACGCTGGTCACCATCGGTTTCTCCCGGGCCAAGCGCGCCACGGAGGACGTGCGCAAGTTCAAGGCGATCGCCTGGTACTATGGCATCGGCCTGGTGCTGATGCTGTCGCGCGTGCCGTGGCAGGTGTGGCCGTGATCACGGCTCCAGCGCCCGCAGGATGCCCACGAGCCTGTTGCTGCCGGACAGCACGCGGAGCAGGGCGTTGAAACGCAAAGGCCCTTCCACGGCCGGCCGCAGGAGCCGGGGCTTCCACTTGCCGCTGAGGTGGCGCAGCGCCTGTTCCGCAGGACATTCCGCCACCGCCGAAGTGGTCAACTTCCTTTGACCTCTTGTGCCCTTGTCCAAGCGCCTGGATCTTTGCCGCCCAAGTCACCCGCACATGGCACGAACACCGCTCCCCGCCCTCATCGCGGTCTGTTCCGCGTTCGCGGCCTGTGCACAACCCGATACATCGATGGGGAAGAAGCCGGATCCGATGCTATGTGATACCGCCACCGGCGCATGCACCGTTCCCGGCATGGCCGCCGAGGGGCCGGGCGAAGCATCAACAGCGTTGCCGACGGCCGACAAGCCCATCACCCTGCTCTACTTCACCGACCCCATCTGTTCCAGCTGCTGGGGTGCCGAGCCGCAGCTGCGCCGCTTGAAGCTGGAGTACGGCGATGCGATCGACATCCAATACCACATGGGCGGTCTGCTCCCGTCGTGGGACGTGTACAACAGCGGCGGCATCAGCAAGCCGGGCGATGTGGCCGGGCACTGGGACGAGGTGAGCCCGCACTACCGCATGCCCATCATCGGCGATGTGTGGCTGGAGGACCCGCTGCCCAGCAGCTACCCGCCCAGCATCGCCTTCAAGGCCGCCGAGCTGCAGGACCATGGCAAGGCGCTGGTCTTCCTGCGCCGCCTGCGCGAACAGGTGATGACCGAGAAACGCAACATCACCAAGTGGCCGGTGATCGCTGAGGCGGCCGTGTTCGCGGGCCTCGACACCGCCCGGCTCCATGCGGACTTCGAGGGCCCCGCGAAGGCCTTGTTCCAGGCGGACCTCACCCTGGCGCGTTCACTTGGTGTGCGGGGCTTCCCCACCTTCCTGTTCAGCAACGCCGAAGGAGGCAGGCAACTGGTGTATGGCGCACGGCCCTACGCGCAGTTCGAGGCGGCGGTGAAGGCCTTGGCACCCGGTGTGAAGGCAGCAGCCCTGCCCACGGACGTGGTCGCCCTGTTCCGGGTCCATCCGTCGTGGTGCGCCGAGGAGGTGGCCGTGGTGCTGGGCATCCCGCACGCACAAGCCCTGACCCAACTGGAACAGGCCGAGGCCAGGGGCGCGCTCACCGCCGTACACACGCGCAACGGCAGCGTGTGGCATCGGAAGTGACGCCACCCGCCGAGCTCATGTGTTCTGTCCTGGAAGACTGAACAGCCCGATGAACCTCAATCGATCGCGAAGGCGATCTTCAGGTTCACGCGGTATTCGGTGATCTTGCCCTTCTCCACCACCGCGCTCTGGTTCTGCACGTTCACGGACTTGATGCCCCGTACGGTCTTGCTGGCGGTCTTCACAGCACTGTTGGCCGCATCCTCCCAGCTAGTCTTGCTGTTGCCCAGCACTTCGATCACTTTCAGTACGCCCATGGTGGTTGGTGTTGTTGATGGATCTGATCGCGCAAGCCATGCCACCCGGCCGGGACCGGCATGCCGCATGCCCCGAAGCTACGCGATCCCGTACACCCCGCGCGATGCGGTGGAGGTGAAGGGCAAAGGCCCATGGAGATGAATATCGTGGAAGGGCGGCCGTGAGGCGACCTCCGCCGGAGTAGGCAGGGTGGCGGCACCGGCGATCGTGCCTTTGGTCACCGGGAACCGTGCAGCGCCCGGGTACTTTTGTGCGACGGTCCACCCGGGAAAGTCGCAACCGGCGGCGGGCCGTCGAAAGTATAGGGACCATGAGCTACCATTTCTCAAAGACCGTCGACCTGGAATTCGACCAGGCCATCGACCGTGCCACCGAGGAACTGAAGAAGGAAGGCTTCGGCGTGCTCACGACGATCGATCTGCAAGGTGCGTTGAAGGAGAAACTGGGCGTGGACTTCCGCCGGTACAGGATCCTGGGCGCTTGCAACCCGCAGTTCGCCTTCAAGGCGGTGAGCGCCGAGGACAAGATCGGCACCATGCTGCCGTGCAACGTGGTGGTGCAGGAGCACGACGATGGCCGTGTGGAGGTGAGCGCCGTGGATCCGGTGGCCTCCATGGCCGCGGTGCGGAACCACGCACTGGGCGACATCGCCGGCGAGGTGCGCGGGAAGCTCGCACGGGTGATCGCCGCCGTGTGAGGCACCCGGTCCGCGGCCGTCGGACGGCAGGTGGCCGGTGTCTTCGGCCTTCGGTTCGTGGAGGAGTGCGCCTCGCTACTTTCGGTGCACCATGCGCAGCACCCGGTCCGCCGCACATCGCCCTGCTCTCCTGGGGGCCATCGCGCTTCTCGGCATGGGTCGCGTCGGGCACGGCATGGCGCAAAGCCCGCTGGACGCCCAGATCACCGCCCAGATGGCGGCCCAGCATCTCAGCGGTCTGGCGGCGGTGCTGGTGAAGGGCGACTCCATCGTCTGGCGCGGCAACTACGGCCTGGCGAACCGGCAGGCAGGCACCCCCGTGACGGACAGCACGATCTTCATGCTGGCCTCCGTTTCCAAGACGGTGACCGCGACGGCGATCATGCAGTTGGTGGAACGTGGGGCATTGAACCTGGACGATCCGGTGAACGCCCACCTTCCCTTCACCGTGGAGAACCCTGCTTATCCCGATTCGTTGATCACCGTGCGGCAGCTTGTCACGCACACCGCCTCGATCCAGGACAACTGGAGCCTGATGCCCTATCACAACGGGGACTCGCCGATCCCCCTGGGCGACTACCTCTTTGATTACCTGGATCCGGCCGGTGACGACTACGACCCCGACGACAACTACGGCACCGCAGCGCCGGGCACCGCCTATGCCTACAGCAACATCGGCATCGCGTTATGCGGTCTCCTGGTGGAGACCGTGACCGGCATCCCCTTCAACACCTATTGCCACGACAGCATCTTCGTGCCCCTGTGCATGGACCGCACCGGATGGCTCCTCGCCGAGGTGGATGCCGCATCGGTGGCGCACCCCTACGCGTGGGATGCCGGGACGTACGTGGACGAAGGGCTCTACGGCTATTCGGACTACCCCGCCGGGCAGTTGCGCACCACCGCCCTGGCGCTCGCCCGGTTCATGGCCATGCACATGGACCACGGGTGGTTCGACGGGCTGCAGGTCCTGGACACAGCGACCGTGGCGCTGATGCAAAGCCCGGTGGTGCCGGCGGTGGACCCCACCCAGGGCATCGTGCTCTATTCCTTCACCGATGTGTACGGCACATGGTGGGGCCATGGCGGCGGCGACCTGGGCGTGACGACCGCGATGTATTTCGATCCGGTGGCGGACATCGGGCTCGTCATCCTCACCAACGGCGATGGCGACCTCGATCCGGTACGCGCGGCGATCCTCAACGCCCTTGGATCCCTCCAGAGCGCTCCGCTCGCGGCGATCGCCTGCCACATCGCCCTCCCCACGGCCACGGAGGAAGTCCCCATTCCGCGCGCGCTGTTGCTTCATCCCAACCCGGCAACGGACCGGATCGCCCTGACCGGATGCGACCCCAACGACAAGCTGCGGATCTGCGACATGACGGGACGGCCCGTGCTCATGCAGCCTTGTACCGGCATGGTGGACGTGCGCGGCCTTGCACCAGGCACCTATCTCGTGCAGGCGGGGAAGGGAGCCGCCCAGCGCGTTGCCCGGCTGGTGAAGCAGTGAACGGCCGCCGGCGATGCGGCCTATGCGCGGTACTTGAGGCCCGCGACCTGCGGGTGGCGTCGGTCCTCGGAAAGGGGATCACGTCACGGATGTTGCCCCTGCCGGTGACGAAGCGCTCCTCGCGCTGGCCTCCGCCGAAGTTGCTATGGGTCGCGAAGTGACTTCACGTACCGCAAGATCGCGGCGACCTCCTCGGGCTTGAGCTTGTTCCCGAAGGCGGGCATGATGCCGCGTCCCTGCCGGATCTGCTGTGCGATCGAACCATCGCTCAAGCGGCTCTTCCGAAGGTTCCGCGCACCCCAACGCCCTTTCGCGCCATCCGATCCGTGGCAGCGGGCGCAGTTGAGCTCGAACAGGTCCCGGCCGGTGGCTCCTGAATGCGGCTGCGGGCCCGGGCCATGGGCCATGAGGAAGAGCGTGATCGTCCCGAGGGCCATCACGAGCATCTTCATGGATGGAGGTGCATGTTGAATGGCGCATCGATCCCCCGCGACCGCAGGGCGTGCAGCAGCAACAGCAGCAGTGCGAGCGCGGTCGCGACCGTCCGCACGTTGTTCCACCGGGTCCACGATCCCTGGAGCAGCGCACGCAGTTTCCTCAATTCACCCGGGCTTGCAGCGTCGAGGTGGGCGGCGTCCAACAGGTTGTTCATCGGCACGTTGACGAACACCGTTACACCCATCATGCCCACCCAGAGCACCACTGCGGCGAGGATCGCCAAGGCGGCTTCCGAGGCGCCGATCATGCGCACCTGTTGCCAGGCACAGAGCGGGAGCAGGATGGAGGAGCCGAAGAAGGACAGGAAGAAGATGGGGTTGAGAATGGCCCGGTTCATGGCCTGCATGGCGTGCAGGTAGTGTTGGTCCGAAAGCCTGGCCAAGCCCGGCATCACCGAACAGGACCAGGCGTAGAACAGGCCGGACAGCAGCGCCGTGGACAGCGCGGCGAGCAGGAGGATGGTGCGTTCCATGGGGCAAAGGACCCCCACGCTGCACCGCGGAAATAGAACGGGAACGACAGCCGCCGTTCAACCCGGCGGAAGCTCGACGAAGTTCTCCACCACTTCGCGGCCCTCGCGGATGAACTCCAAGGGCGAGATGCCGGTGAATTCCTTGAAGCTGCGGATGTAGTGCGATTGGTCCGCGTAGTCGGCGGCGTACGCGATGTCGGACAGTTTGGTGTAGCGTCCTTCGCGCAGCAAGGCCAGCGTGTGCTGGAACCGGCGGATGCGGGCGAACAACAACGGGGGCAGCCCGATGCTCTGCTTGAAGCGCCGCTCGAACGTTCGGGCGGAAAGACCGGCTGCGGTCCGCAGGTCCGCAACATCGACATCGCCCTTTCGGACCATGATCAATTCCATGGCCCGCGTCACCGGTTCATCCAGCAGCCGTGCGTTCTGCGCCATGAGCCGGGTGAAGTGCTTGTTCAGCGCCGCGATGGCTCCCTCGGCATCCGCGGCTTCAAGCAGGGCGAGGGAAGCGCCGGGGGCGGTGTATGTCTTCTCCAGATCGAAGCATCCGTCCGTGCGCTCCTCCGCGGCCATGCCGAACAAGGCGCGCAACGCATGCGGCTGGAGGTAGGCCCCCACGGCACGCAGGGGGCCCCCGGCCTTGAACGTGCGGAACCGCGTGGCTTGTCCGTACAGGAATGCCGGGGGCATTTCGCCCTTCTCCGCATCCCGGAGCCTGGCGCCACCGGGCAGCACCACCATGACGCCGGGCAGGCCATCGGCCATGGTGTTGAACGTGCTCGGGCCATGGTCGCCGCCGGGCCGGTCCACGGTCCAGTAGCAGCGTACCAAGCTGGTGAGATGGTCCGGGGGTGGGAACTGGGCGAAGCACATGGGTGGCTATCGGATCATACGCATATCATTCCCCGAGGATCACATCGCGGATGGTGACCATGCCGGTGACGAAGCGACGAGCACCAGTACACCTCAGGAACGGACTATAGGGCGCCATCATCTGTTCTGGAATAGCGAGGTCCAGTTCCGCACCTCGATGCCCTCGCGGTCCCAGGAAGCCGAGCCCTCATGCAGCAACAGGTAGCGCGCACCGTGCTTGTTCAAGGCGCGATGGTAGGAGAGTCCGTCCAGCATGGAGCTATGCACCGTTCGCGATCCCTTCACCTCGATCACACACGGCTCTTCGGGATCGTCGATCAGCAGGTCCACCTCATGGCCGGTCTTGTCCCGCCAGAAGTAGAGCTCCGGCGGCAGGCCCCGGTTGAGGCGGTCCTTGAGCACCTCGGTGACCACCATGTTCTCGAACAGAGCGCCGCGGGTGAAGTGCGTGGTGAGCGTGCCGGCCGTGCGGATGCCGAGCAGTGCGCATGCGACGCCGGTATCATGGAAGTAGAGTTTCGGCGTGCGCACCACGCGCTTGTTGAAATTGCGGTGGTGCGGCGGCAGACGGAACAGGATGTAGCTCGCCTCCAGCGCGCTGATCCAATGTTGGGCGGTCTTCACATCCACGCCGGTCTCCGTGGCCAGCGCGGTGTAGTTCAGCAATTGCCCGATGCGCCCGGCGCACAAGGCCAGGAAGCGGTTGAAGGTGTTCAGGTCGCGCACGGTGATGATCTGCCGCATGTCCCGCTCCACGTATGTGCGCAGGTAGGAACGCAGCCAGGTCGAGGGGTTCTCCGACTTGTCGTACAGCCGCGGATAACCGCCTTTCAAGAGCCAGTCGTTCACCCGGGAGGGAAGCGCATTGGCACGCGCGAGCTCGGCGGCACTGAAGGGCATCAGCTCGTGGATGAGGGTCCGCCCCGCCAGGCTTTGGGCCACGCGCTCCATGAGATGCAGGTTGTGCGAGCCGGTGAGCACGTACTGGCCGTTCCCCGGCCGTTCATCCACCAGGCCCTGCAGGTAGGAGATGAGCTGCGGGACGTGCTGCACCTCATCGATGATCGCTTTGCCACCCAGGTCCGCGAGGAAGCCCCGTGGATCGGAGATGGCTCGTTCACGCTCATCGGGGAACTCCAGGTTCACGTAGCGCGCCCCTTTCGCCAGGGTCTTCACCAAGGTGGTCTTACCGCTCTGCCGAGGGCCTGTGAGGGTGAGCACCGGGATGTCGCGCAGGCTGCGCTTGAGCACCGGGAGGATCTGCCGGGGGATCATAATAGGACAAATATGGAATTGATTTCCATATTCGGCAAAAACCAGCCTTCGCGACCGAGGAACCGCGACCGGTGGCAGGCTCAGAACTCCGCGCTCTTCGGGGTCCTGGGGAAGGGGATCACGTCGCGGATGTTGCCCATGCCGGTGACGAAGAGCACGAAGCGTTCCAGGCCCAGGCCGAAGCCCGCGTGGGGCACGGTGCCGAAGCGGCGCGTATCCAGGAACCACCACATCTGGTCCTTGGGCACGCCCATGGCATCCATGCGCGCCTCCAGCACATCGAGGCGCTCCTCGCGCTGGCTGCCGCCGATGATCTCGCCGATACCAGGGAACAGCACGTCCATGGCGGCCACGGTGGCGCCCTTGTCCGTGTAGCCGAAGTCACCGGGGCCGTTCATGCGCATGTAGAAGGCCTTCACCTGCGCGGGGTAGCCCGTGACGATCACCGGCTTCTTGAAGTGCTTTTCCACCAGGTAGCGCTCGTGCTCGCTCTGCAGGTCCACGCCCCATTCCACCGGATACTGGAACTGCTTTTTCTGGTAGGGCTTGCTGCGCAGCAGGATGTCGATCGCGTCCGTGTAGGTGATCCGCTCGAAGGGATGTTCCAGCACGAACTTCAGGCGTTCGATCAGGCCCATTTCGCTGCGCTGCTGCTGCGGCTTCTGCTTCTCCTCCTCGGCCATGCGCTTGTCCAGGAACTCCAGGTCGTCGGCGCTGTGCTGCAGCACACGGGCGATGAGGTGCTTGCACAGGCCCTCGGCCAGGTCCATGTTGCCGTGCAGGTCCAGGAAGGCGGCCTCGGGCTCGATCATCCAGAACTCGGCCAGGTGGCGCGCGGTGTTGCTGTTCTCCGCGCGGAAGGTGGGCCCGAAGGTGTACACCTTGCCCAGCGCGAGGGCCGCGAGCTCGGCCTGCAACTGGCCGCTCACGGTGAGGCGGCTCTCGGCGCCGAAGAAATCCTCCTTCCAGTTCACGCTGCCGTCGTCGTTCAGCGGCGGGTTCTTGGGGTCGAGGGTGCTCACGCGGAACATCTCGCCCGCGCCCTCCGCATCGCTGGCAGTGATGATGGGGCTGTGGAAGTAGTTGTAGCCCTGGCCGCTGAAATACTCGTGGATGCCGAAGCTCACCTGGTGGCGGATGCGGAAGATGGCGCTGTAGGTGTTGGTGCGGAAGCGCAGGTGGGCGTTCTCGCGGAGGAACTCCAGGCTGTGCTTCTTCGGCTGGATGGGATAGGCGTTCGGGTCGCTGTCGCCGAGCACCTCCACTTCCTTCACCTGCATCTCCACGCGCTGGCCGCTGCCCTGGCTTTCCACGATGGTGCCGGTGCAGCGCACCGAGGCGCTGGTGGTGAAGCGGGCACGCGTGGCGGCGTCCACCTGCTGCTGGTCGATCACGCACTGCAGGTTGTGGATGGTGCTGCCGTCGTTGAGGGCGATGAAGCGGTCGTTGCGGAAGGTGCGCACCCAGCCGGCCACAGTGACGGTGGTGTTGGTGGGGGTTTCGTCGAGGACGGATTTGATCGAAGTGAGATCCATAGGGCCTTGTACCCCTCGCCTGCGGATGTTCCGGTGCGGGGAGGGCGTGCAAAGATGGGGATAGGCGGCTGTATTGGATCAGCGTGATCCGGTCCCGTCGATCAGGCCCCCTTGGGCTTCCACCGCTGCGAGGCGTGTGCGCAGGTCCTCGATGATCGACTGCTGTTCCTTCACCGCGTTCACCAGCATGTAGATCATGGCACTGTTGTCCACGTTCAGGTACTCGGTACCCTCCTTTTCGAAAGTGCCAACCATGTACGGCGCCACCTTTTGGAGTTCCTGGGCGATCACGCCCACGTACTCCGGCTTGGTGTCATGGCCCGAGGCTTCGTTATAGCGATAGCGCACGGGTTCGATGCGCAGCAGTTGCGCGAGGCCGTCATCGTAAGGGCGCACATCGGTTTTCAGGCGCGCATCGCTGGTATTGACCCAAGTGCCGCCACCTGGTTTGGCCGCCACGCCGTTCACTTCCAGCAGGTACAGTGGGAAAAAGGTGCCGATGCCCACATTGCCGTTGCCCCTGATCCGCATGCGCTCCGTGAGGGGCACCAATGCATCAGCCACGGTGTTGGCGGTGGCCGTGGTGCTGAAGAAGATGCCGCCATCGCCCTGATCGCTGTTGATGATGGCAGGGAACCCACTGCCTGCCATGGCGCGCTGGCCGCCGTTGTAGTAGCAGTTGAAGTAGATGCCCGGCCAGTCGGACACCAAGGCAACGCCCTGCGAGGTGGTATTGCCCCTGAAGATGCCGGACGTATTCCCCACCATCCGTTCAACCTGCAGCCCTGCGAGGGTCGGAGCCGTGGTGCCGATGCCCACATTCACGGCGCTTGCACCCGTGCCCCCGAGGATCAGTGCGTTGCTGACGGAAGCTTGCGCTCCGGACCCGACCACGGTCGCGTAGGCGAGGTTCGGAAGCAGGTCAGTGAAGGAACCGATGGCCGTGTTGTTGCTCCCGGTCGCGCACAGGTTCCCTGCTTGATATCCCAGAGCAGTGTTCGATGAGCCGGTGGTATTGTTGAAGAGCGCATTCCGGCCAACGGCCACGTTGCTGCCGCCCGTGGTGTTGTTGCCCAGGGCGTATGACCCGAGCGCCGAGTTGATCATCCCGCTCGTGTTGAACCGCAGTGCGCCGGAGCCGAACGCATCGTTGGCGATGCCGGTGGTGTTGGCGCTCAGCGCCGATGCGCCAACGGCGGTGTTCTCATCGCCGGTCGTGTTCGCGTGTAGCGCTTGTGAGCCAAAGGCTGTGTTGTAGGTGCCTGTGGAATTGTACTGGGCGGCTCGATAGCCGCCAGCCGTGTTGTAGTTGCCCGTGGAGTTGTAGTTCAGGGCTTCAAGACCAGTGGCCGTGTTGTAATTGCCCGTGGTGTTCCAGTACAGCGCGGCCGCGCCGAGCGCGGTGTTGTGAATGCCGGTGGTATTGGAGAAAAGCGCCACGTGTCCGAAGGCGGCGTTCGATGCACCAGTGGTATTGTTGTACGCAGCCTGGAAGCCGGCGGCGGTGTTGTACGAACCCGTGGTATTCAGGTGCAGCGCATGGGATCCCGAACCCGTGTTATAGGAACCTGTCGAGTTCGTCCAAAGCGCCGCGCGGCCTACGCCAGTGTTGTCGTTGCCCGTGGTGTTCCCATGGAGCGCTGAATGGCCCAGCGCCGTGTTGTAGGAGCCCGTGGTGTTCAGTTCAAGGGTGAAGGTCCCGAAGCCGCAGTTCTGCCAGCCGGTCGTGTTGGCATAGAGCGAGCGATGGCCGTGCGCGTCGTTGTATGTACCGCCCGTATTGGTGTACAGCGCCATGTCGCCGATCGCGGTGTTCCTGTTACCCGTTGTGCTGGAATGTAGCGCCTGGTTGCCCACGGCAACGTTGCTGGCGCCGGAGGTGTTCGCCGCCAACGCGGTGTGACCGACCGCCGTGCATCCCGATCCGGTCGTGTTCGCTTGCAGTGCTCCGAACCCGGTTGCGGTATTCGCCCATCCCGTTGTGTTCGATGAAAGCGCTTGGTACCCCCATGATGAGTTGGCCGATGTCGTGAGGGCCGGACCCGGGCCGATCCAGCCTGCGCGTGCGTTGTTCACCCTCACCTCGAACGGGATGTTGTCCGTGGTGCCCAGGAAATTCGTGCCTGGCACGGTGCCCGCGTTACCGGTGAGCGACCAGCCGCCACCACCGCTGAGGATCCGCACCCAAATGATCCCGTCGAAATACCAGAACGCACTGGTGGTGGTCTCGTACACCAGCAGCCCGGTGGCGGGAGCGGGGATGGCCGCACGCTCTGCCGCGGTCATCCGCGGGATCAGCAGGCCGCGCTTGGGGCCCACGATCGCACCGGCATCGATGTCGAGCAGTGCGCTCGGATGCGGTGCAGCGCCGTTCACATTGATGCCGATGTTCTGCGCCCGTGCCGCGAAATGGACCCAGCAGGCCAGGCAGGTCAGTAGTGGACGGAGGGACCGGAGCGGGATCATCGGGTGTGCCGGATAGTCCGACAGAACAAAGCAATGTCGCGCGCGCGGCCCCCGCAATGCTCTAAAAGTAGTAGGGGATGCCCTCAGCGATCGGGATACACCTTCCGGATGGCCTCGATCCGCGAACGCACATGCAGCTTTGCGTAGATGTTGCGTGCGTGTTTGCGGACGGTCTCGGTGCTGATGTCCCATTTGGCGGCGATCTCCTTGTAGAGCAGCCCGGTGGCGAGCTGGTCCAGCACGCTGCGTTCGCGCTCGGTGAGCTGGTCATCGGCGATGCGCTGCAGGGACTCCTTCTGGAAAGATCCCACGACCAAGCGCGCTATGGCGCTGCTCATGGGCGACCCGCCCGCGTGCAGGTCGCGCACGGCCTCAGCCAGCAGTTCGGATGCGTGACCTTTCACCAGATAGCCCGTGGCACCGGCGCACAAGGCCTCGAAAACGTAGGCCGGGCTTTCGTACACGGTGAGCACCATGAACTGGACGAAGCTCTTCAGTGGCTTGGTCTCGCGGATCGCATCGATGCCGTTCTTCCCTGGAAGGTTGATGTCCATGAGCACCACATCCGCCTCGGTCCTCATGAACGCGGCGATGAATTCCTCTGCATTGGCGAACAGGTGGTCCACGCTCATGTCGGGCTCCGCATCCAGGATGTTCTTGATGGAACGGGCGATGTCTTTGTTGTCTTCCACCAAGGCGATCCGGATGCGATGCGTGCCCATGGGTTGAAAATAGCGTAACGGCCGGCGTTTCATTTCCACGATCCGTGCAGTTCCACCGTGCAACCCTGGCCGGGCGAAGCGGTGATGCGCAGTTCCGCGCCGAGCTGCGCGCTGCGCACCTGCATGTTCGCCAGGCCATTGCCACCGGCCCGCACCTGCGGAGGTTCGAAGCCGATGCCATCGTCCTCTACCAGCATACGGTAGCCGTGTTCATCGGTTTCCAGCACCACGGTCAGTTGCTTGGCACGGGCGTACTTGAGCGCGTTGTTCAAAGCTTCCTTCAGCACCAGGAAGAGGTTGCGTTTGGTGGCGGGATCGATCACGCGGTCCGCGCCCGTGTGCTGGAACCGGCGCTCGCTCTTCAGTGCGATATTGGCGAGCATGCGTTCGGCGAAGTGCCCGGCGTGGGCCACCAGGGCCGAGGCGCTATCGAACCGGGGGTCCACGGCCCAAACGATGTCGCTGAGCGATGAGCCCACCTCGCGTGTGAGCGTCGCGATCTCCTCCATGCGCGCCTTGCCGCTCTCGTCGGTCTGCGCCCGGCGGCTCTCTCCCACGAGCAGGGTGATGCGCGTGATCTCGCTGCCCAGTTCATCATGCACGTCGCGGGCGATGCGCGTGCGCACCTCGGAGGCCTCCCGGCGTTTCTCGCTCTCCAGCAGGTGCTGCTGCGTGCGCAGGATGGTGTCGCGCGTGCGGCGCACATAGCGCAAACGCGACCACAAAGCGATGGCCAGCAGCAGCACTCCGGCGCCGATGATGGTGACCATGACACGGCGGTTGCGCTCTTCGGCGATGGTGAGATCCTGCCGCGCTCGCTCGCGTTCGCGCTCGGCCAGCAGGCGTTCGCTCTGGGCCTTCAGCTCAAGGCTGCTCACCTTGCGCAGCTGCCGGGCGTTGTACACGCTGTCCAGCATGGCCACCTTCAGTTCGAGCATGGCAGCGGCCTTGTTGCCATCGCCCAGCTCCTTGTAACTGCGGTAGAGCAGTTCGGCGGCTTGTGCGAACTCCAATGGTCCCGCATCGTTCATGCGGCACAGGCGCAGCGCTTCCTCCCCGTGCCGTTGCGCATCGGTGTGCCGCCCCTGAAGCCTGGCGATACCGCCCATCTGCTGCGCGTAGAAGCGCTCGTCCGCCGTGCCGGTGCGTTCGCCGATGGACAAGGCGCTGTCGAAATGGATCACGGCCTCCTCGATCCTGTCCACCGCGACGAGCATCTCGCCGATGCAATTGTGTGCATTGCGCCGCAGTTCATCGTTGTCCATCGAATCACCGATGGCGAACGCCGCGCGCGCATCCGTCAACCCTTCATTCGCCCGGCCCAACTCGACAAGCGTGCGTGCCGAGTGGATGAGGCAGAGGCCTTCCGCGTACGCCATGCTGGAAGCACGGGCGGAGCTGCGTGCTGAGCGGTAGCGCGTCAACGCGGTATCGTACTCCGCGAATCCATGGTGGATGTCGCCGGTGTACATTTCGCTGAGCGCGACCACTTGCGGCATTCCCATGATGCGGCCCAGGTGGATCGCGCGCTGGTAACAGTCCAGCGCCCGGGCAAGATCATCCTTCTGTTGATGGATGCCTGCAAGGGAGTATTGGATCTCCGCCTCACGGCTCCGGTCGCCCGTGCGTACGGTGAGCTCCAAAGCGCGTTGCTGGTGGAACAAGGCATCGTCATATCGTTCCTGTAGGCGGTACATCTCACCGAGAAAGTTGTGGCACGAGGTCTCACGGTCCAGGTCGCGTGCCTGCTGGGCCATGGCCACGCATCGCTCGCAATGCACGCGGGCCGAATCGAACTTCATGTCCATGAGGAACGACGCACCCAGGGCTGCTTCCCCGGATGCCATCCAGAAGGCATCCTCGACACGCGTGGCCATGGCGAGTGCTTTGCGGAAGCCGAGCATCGCGGAATCGGCTTGGCGGGCGAAGCGCTGCAGGTCGGCCCGGGAGAAGACCGTCTTGATCCGCATAACGTCCCATCGGCGTCCCTGCCGGCCGGCAGCGAGCTCTTCGGTGAGGCGGAGCAGACTGTCCGCCGTTGCGAGGCGATGGTGCCGGATGGCGCTGCGGGCTGCGCGGTACTCGGCTTCGGCCTCGCCCCATGGATAGGTCAAGACCCGGCTGTGGTCGCGCACTTCAGCGACCAGTCGATCGCCGGGCGATGTGCGCAACTCGGCACCGTATTCGATCGCGGCGTCCAGCGCCGCCGTGTCCGCGTCGGCGTCACGGAAGCGCTGGCGCAGGGAATCGAGCAACACCGAACGGGTGGTCGTATCGTTCAGCAGGCTATCGGCCGTCGGGCTCCATTCGAGCCCTCCGGGTCCCGCCTCATGCGAGCAGCCGCTGGCCCATGCAAGCGTGCAGATCAATGCAGCCAACAGCGCAACAGTGGGCTGGCGGATGAGATGCCGACTACGCTGCATGGGCATGTTTCCGAACTACGAAAGTGCCAAGGAAGCAGCGGCCGTGCAATTCCACTTTAGTAGCACAGGGTGCGCACCCAGCCGGCCACGGTGAGGGTGGTGCCGGTGAGCGATGCATCGGAGAGGACTTGCTGGATGGAGTGCATGGCGATCTGGCGATCAGAAAATTAGGCGATCAGAAGATCAGACAATGGGATGAGCAGCCGGGGCCTGGTCGCTGATCGGGCCGCAAAGGATCGGGATCGGCGTGGTTTTCAGGCGACACGCAAAGCGGTTACCGTAAACACACGGCGGGCCGGGAGTGGATCCCGGCCCGCTGATGTACGCGTCCTTGCGGTTGAGCCCCGTATGCCGTCAGCGCTGCTTCAAGGCCTCCACCTCCTTGCGCAGTTGCTCGATCAACTGTTGCTGCTGCTCGATCTGCGCCTGCTGCTCCTGCACGGCCTTCACCAAGGGCACCACGAATTCGGAATAGGCCAGACCGTACATGCCGTCCTCATCCTCGGGAACGGTCACGGCGCTGAAATCATAGCCGACCCGCTTCGCTGCGGCCTCCACCTCCTGTGCCAATAAGCCGGTGTAACGGATGGCCTCCTTCTGTTCCCGCGCAGCCACCATTTCCGGGGTAGGCGCACGGTATACACGGTTCCCTTGCGCATCCATGCCCATGTCCTCGTTCAGGAAGGCGGCCATCTTGTGGACGTCGAAATTGTAGGTGACCGGGCGGAGTTTCATGATGAAGTCAAGGCCGTGCACGTTCTCCTCGATGTTGCGCTTGTAGCGCGCGTCGCTGGTCGAAGTAAAGGCGACCGCACCCACTATGGTCGTGACGGCCGAGTTGCCGAGGCGCACCTGATCGCTGGACGTTGCGCTCGCTTGATAGCCCAGCGCGGTCGTGTTGGTGCGTGTTGCGGCATTGGGGCCCGCTTGGTAGCCTACTGCCGTGTTGTTCGTACCGGAAGTGTTGGTGGATAGGCTGCCGGCCCCTACACCCGTGTTACCATCACCGGTGGTGTTGCCCAGCGCGAATTCACCGATGCCGGTACAGCGGTCACCGTTCACCACATTGTACAAGGCCCGGAACCCCAGCGCGGTGTTCCCCGTGCCTCGCGTGTTGGCATAAAGGGCCTTGCTGCCAACGGCCGTATTGGAGAAGCCCTCGACGATGCCGTCCACGGGGTCGTATACCGCCCCGATACTGTTGTTGAACAAGGCGCTGTCACCAACGGCCACAATGTTGCTTCGGTCGTTGTTCATTCGCAAGGCCATGCGTCCGATGGCCACGTTGGAGGATCCGTTCGAGTTGGTATACAGGGCCCCGGAACCGACGGCCACGTTATGCGCTCCCGTGATGTTCAAACGTGCCGCGTTGTATCCGATGGCCGTGTTGTGGTGGTGAACACCACGGAACTGAGCAGCAGGATGGGGATTGGTGCGCGCATCATGAAGCAAAACACCTGAACCCTTGCCACCAGCACAAGATCCTTTCCGGGCTGGTGCTTGTTCCGCATCAGGGCAATTGCTCCTCCCGGACGTTCGTTGGCACAATACCTCCAACGTTCACCAGGGTCGGGTCGCGGTCGTTCTTGAAACCTGTGTATTTCACCAGGCCGTCCATGTTCACGTCCTCGCTGAAATAGCCGGCCGCCGTATTGGTCGGTACGGTACCACCAACGCGCACCAGCACCGGATCGCGATCATTGTTCGCTCCCGTGTACTTGATGGTGCCATCGAAGTTCACATCGCCGCTCCACAGCACGCCTGTTCCGCTGTTGGTCTTGCGCGCGTTGTTCCCGAAAACGGGAGTAGCTGGCCAGGTGAAGTCGATGAACGGGCTGGTGGAGAAGTCCACCGGCTGCGCGGTCATCACGCCGAGGTGATTCCGGTGGCGCACGGCCACGAAGTATGACCCGTTGGGATCCGGAACGAACGTGGGCAATTGACCCCAATCGCTTGTTCGAACGGTCCCGTTCTCCAATAGCAGACAGCTGAACGAAGCGACAATGTTCGCGGCATCCAGTGGGTCGCGGTATTCCACCAGCACCCAATCCACCACTTCCGTCCCTGCACCCCCCAATGACACTGTGTGGATATTGGCCGGAGCGACCTCACCGCCGCCACCGCCGCTGTGCACATAGCCCAATGCCGTGTACGGTTCGGTCAGCGGGATCAGCGCCTGATCACGCAACGGGTTCGACATGGATCCGGCCACGAACGGACCATCCAGCATCACGCGGATGGCATTTCCGGGATCGGCATGCAGGTGCACCACCTTGTCTGTTGTGCCGAAGTAGTACCCCACGGCGAACAGATCCCCGTTCCGCGCCCTGATCAGGTCCAAAGCGAAAAAGTCGGGGACGTACTTTTTGGCAAGTTCGATCCCCGTCCGCGCATCGAGCACCACTGGCCCGGCATAACCCGCATAGAACCGGTCCTGATATGCCGCAACGCATTGGTAGCCGCTGATGGAATACGCCGCGACCGCTCCGGAGACGGCATCCAAGACATAGGCGTTCGTCCCGACGCCGAATTCGTCCGTCACACCACTGATGAACAGCTTTCCGGCGGCCTTGGCCAATTGCGACACGGACCAGTCCGCCGGAAGGAACCCCGCCGAAAGGCCGAGCACAGTGGATGTGGACACCTTGATGGACCCAACACCGTTGCGCGGCTGGCCCCCAACGGAGGAGAGCGCCCCGCAGAGGTAGAGCGTGTCGTTCTCCACAAGCAGGTCCGTGGGCTTATCCACAGCACCCAGAGCTACGTTCCATGGAAGGGTGACCGCTGCGCTGATCGAGACCGCAGCCAGATGCTCTCGCGCCTGTCCGCCCATGTTCCGGAAAGCCCCGCACACGAACAGGGTATCACCTTGCACGGCCAGGTCGGTCACATGGATCGTATCCGGGGGAACGGACCAAGGCAGCACCTCACCGCTCACGGGATCAATGGCCGCAAGACCGGTGCGGGCGGCCCCACCGAGCTGGCTGAAGTCGCCTCCGGCGAACACGGCACCGGTTCCAGCACGCTCAAGCGCGAACACCGCATTGTTCGCTTGCGGAGCCCACGCGGTAGGCGAACCGGTGGCGGGATCGAACGCCACGATGTTGCGACGCGACAACCCGCCACCTCGCTGGAACACGCCGCCCACGAACAGCGCCCCTCCTTGCGCAGCGATGCTCATCACGGTGTTCTCAGTGGCGGGTGACCAGTCCGTGATGGTGGGGAGCCCCGAACCGGGCACGCCGAAGGCCACCAGCCGTTGCCGTCCCTTGCCATCCACCAAGGTGAGATCGCCGCCCGTGTAGAGCACATTGTTCGCCACGGTCAGGCAATGGACGTCACCATCCAGGTCACGGCTCCAACTCTGAAGAACCCCGCTGGCGTTCACCAGTGCGATGTGGTTGCGCGCTGTCAAGGACACCTGGCTGAAGTCGCCGCCGAAGAAGACGTCGGTTCCCGATAAGGCGATCGCGCGAACGGTACCGTTCGCGTTCGGGTTCCAAGCTGTCGGGGTGTTGGAGGTTGGTGGGAAGGCCGCAAGTCGATTGCGCACCATCAACGTGTTCACCAAGGTGAAGGCACCCCCTATGTACACCACGGTCGAGGTGGCCGCAATGCAGTACACACTACCATTCGCATTCGGCGTCCAGTTGGTGAGTGCGTGGTTGTTCAACGTGAACGATGCGCCGCGCGGCCTTGAGGTCCCGTTCACTGTCGTGAAATCCCCTCCCACAAAGAGCCTTCCCGTGCTCAGTGACATGCAGCGCACAATGCCATTCGCCGTACCGGCGGCCCAGGTCACGTTGGCACCGGTGGAAAGTCGTACGGCCGCGAGATTGCTGCGTGCTGCCGAGTTCACGTTAGAGAACAGGCCTCCCAGATAGACCGTGTCTCCTTTCAGCGCGAGCGAAAGCACAAGTCCATTCACCGCTGGGCTCCACGATGCCAAGCTGCCATCGGCCAGGATGTGCGCCAGATGTTGTCGCGGCTGTCCACCCACTTGGGTGAAGGCGCCGCCGATGATCCATCCACCAGTGCCATCCGGTATCACGCACCGGACCGTGCTGTCCGCAATGGGGTAGCCCTCTGTCGCCAGCCCGCTCGTCGCATTCAACTCCACTCCGTACGGTATCGGGGTTGGTGGCATCACCCGCTCGAACTCACCACCCACCAGGATCCGGTCAGCCACCGTGTCCTCCATCACGCAATACCCCAGTCCATCGTCCAAATGCCAGAATGCCGGATCGATGGTGAAGTTCTGGGAAACCACCACGGATGCGATCGCAAGAGCGCAGATGGTGAATAGGGGTCTATAGGTCCTCATGTTCGCTCAGGCTTGTGGACAAAGCAGGTCCATCCTGTCGCGTGGTGGAATAACCCGTCCGTGTTATGCCGAGCGCGCTAACCCCAATGGGTTATTGGTGGAGCCGTTCCGGACTGAGCACATTTGCCCAATGACCGGATCGTGCGCAAAGGCATTCGTAGTTCTTCTTGGGCTCCTCTGCCATGGGGTGCTCAGGGCGCAAGAGAACCCCGCGCGGCTCGACTCCATCATCCCGCTCCTCGATCCCGCGAAGAAGGACACATTGCAACTCACCATGCTCATTCGGGCGTGTGAGTCATGGTCCACCTCGCCGAAGGCTTTCCCATTTCTGCATCGCTTGGACACGTTGAGCGCAGAACTCTTGCTGCACCCCGCGACCCGTGTGCGCGAGCGAGCCCGGCATGCCAGAGGTGCGTTCCACTACTTCACCGGCTACCATGCCAAATTCGAGCGAAACATCCCGCGGGCGCTCGCCTCGTTCCAGCAAGCGATCACGGATCTCCAGGAGGGTGGGCACGAACATGCCGTTGGGGAATGCCTCGATGCGCTGGGACTTGTCTACGGCCTGGCCGGGGCCGAAGACCATGCGGAGCGTGCTTACCGCGATGAACTCCGCATCGCACGGTCCATCGGCCACAAGGGCTTGCGCATCCAAGCGCTTACCCATCTGGCTGGCATCCATGCGGCGCGCAAAGAGTACGACATCGCATGGGCGTGCCTCGACTCCTGCGCGAACGGATCCGCCGGTGACTCCGCCATGGTCCTTGTTGAACGCGCCCGTATCCGGCAGTTGCAAGGCAGCGCGGATGATGCTGAGGCGCTGCTGCTGCGGAGTTTGGACGTGGCGGGCCGCGCGGACAATGCCTGGGATAGCCTGCCTGCGCTCGCCCCGCTCACGCGCTTGTACTATGAGCGAGATATGCCGGCCGATGGGCTTCGCACCGCGCGCACGTGCGCACTGCTCGCTGCGCGCATGGGTGATCAGACCGCCGAATGCGGCTGCATCAACTTGATCGGTGATGGCCTAAGCCGCTCCGGCGACCATCGCGCTGCGGAACAGTGGTACCGTCGCGGACTCGCGTTGGCGGAGGACATCGGCAACGTCGGCGTAGCACGCGAGCTGGGCGATGAAGGATCGATGCTGTACGCACTGAACGGACTACGGGCTGCACTGAAAGCCCAAGGTCGCGCGGCCGAAGCGCTCGAGGTGAGCGACCGCTGGAGCGTGCTGAAGGACAGCGTGGAGCACATGAACGGGCGCGAAGCCTTGCTGTTCTTGCGCTTCCGCGAAGAGGAATTGCGCGATAGCCTGGAGCACGTGAGCAGCGCGCGTACCATGGCCTTGGAACATGCACATCAGCTGGAGAGCGAACGCACCCGGCGATACATCATCATCGGTGCGTGCGTGCTGGCGTTCGCTCTGGCCATCGCCTTGTGGAGCCGCTTTCGCATCACACGCAAGGCCAATGCGGCCATACTCGCGGCACAGGACAAGGTGGTGGCCACCGAGAAGCAGCGCGAGGCCGAGCAGGTACGCTCACGGATCGCCCGCGATGTGCATGACCAGCTGGGCGGCGACCTCACCAAGTTGAGCATGCTGGGCAGCGAAGTGAACGCGAGCCTGAAGGATGATCCGGGCGCGGTCCCCGGTCTCGTGGCCGACATCGACCGCATCGCCAGCGAAGCGGGGCGCTCACTGAGCGATATCGTCTGGGCCGTGGAACCCGCACACGACAAGCTCACGGATCTCATGGACCGGTCGCGCCAGTTCTGCGAGCGCATGCTCAGCACCAGCGGCGCCACCTACACCGTCGACTGCATCGTGGAAGGCCGGGACCGGCCGCTCGATCCCGCCACCAAACGCGATCTCTACCTGATCCTGCGCGAGGCGGTGAACAACACGGTGAAGTATGCACAAGCCCATTGCATCCATGTGCGCTTCGTGGCGCGGGAACAGCGCATCCGGCTGGAGGTGAAGGACGATGGCATCGGCTTCAACACGGCCAATGCGCTGCGCAAAGCGCGCGGCTTGCGCAACCTGAAGGAGCGGGCCGAGCGGCTCGGCGGGGAGTTGGTGATCGCCAGTGAACCGGGCGCAGGCACCTTGGTGCGGCTGGAGGTCGAACTTGCAACCAGCTGATGCTTCGCTTGCGCACCTCATACAGCGAGGTGTAGCACAAGGTGAAGGAGGAAGGTGCGGGCATGGATGCCTGGAACGCCATGGCTTGAGAGACATGCGCCGACGTGCGGAACACTCGGGCGGCTCGAACAGCATGACAAGTTCATGCACAGAAAGCACGTACCTTGTCTTCAGGGCGCGGTCGGGCACGGAATAACCTGAGCGGGTTATTGCCCATGCGCTAAACTCCGCGCACCTTCGCCGCATGCCGTCGATCCGCTTCCTTCTCCTGGGGGTCTGCCAGGCGCTCGCGTGCATGACGGTCGGGCAGAATGCCATCATCCGCGGGCTGAAGACCGAATTGGCCCGGGAGGACCTGAGCATGCTCGAACGCGCCCGCAAGCTCGAGCGCCTCTCGTGGTACCAGTGCGGCGGGGATCCCGTGAGCGCGATGGAAGCCGCACAAGAGGCCATGGCGCTCGCCGAGCGCCTCAACGAGAACAGTCTGCTCGGCAGCGCCATCGTAAGGAAGATCGCGGCAAAGCAGACCGATATGGACAGGGGCGGTGACGCTGAAGAAATAAGGAAGGCGATCACCCTTCTGCAGGAGCATGGCCCGGAAAGGGATCTTGGATACGCCTACTGGTGCGCATTCATGGATCTCTCACAAGTGGCGGGACAGGACAGCCTTCGTGCGATGTACAACCAACGGGCCCGAGCGCTGTTCGACCGTCACCAGGAGGCGACCGGGCGATACTGGGTGCTCTCGATCGACCTCTATGACGAGGGGCTCACGCCGCGGACCGCGGATTCGCTCGAGAACGAGATCGAACGGATCGTCCGCAACGCACAAGACACCTTTCTGCTGGTGGATCGATTCGATGTGTTGTTCAACGCGGCGATGGCCAGGGAGGACTTCACCGCCATGGAGCGCCTCGCTTTTGAACACCTGGCCTTGAGCCGTGCTGCGGAACTCCCCAGGGAGGAACTTATCGCACTGAGCGAGTTGGAAGCTCTGGCCGCCTACTCGGGAGAACATGCCGAGGCCATCCGATACGGCCTACAGGCCCTGAGGCTGGCGGAACGACTTCGCTCAACCACGTACAGGCCCTGGATGCATAGCGAAATTGCCGCGCGGTTCGCGGACCTTGGCGATCACGCCAGTGCCGTGGGACATCTCAGGCAGGCGCTATCCATTGATGGAGGTCCGAAGCGGTCGTGGGACCGCTTCGAGATCCTGCTCAACTTGGGAAGGTCTTGTCTGAAGACCGGTCGGGCCGACACCAGCCTGGTGGTCCTGCACGAAGCGGAACGCCGGTTCAGTGAGGGAGCGAGCGGGGCTTTTTCCCTGTACGAATCCAGCCTCCAAGCCTATCTGTTGCAATATCTCGGTACCGCCTATCGCCTGAAGGGCGACCTGCCGCGCTCCCGCACGTACCTGGAGCAGGCGCTGAAGGTGGTGGCAGCCCCGAACATGCGCATGGACGCCGCGCGCATCGGTGTGGAGCATGCCCGCACGCTGGCGCTCATCAGTCCTGCCGACCGGGTCTCCGCGATCACCGTACTGGACTCCGTGATCGCCTTGTCCGCACGTGAAGGCTGGTTGGAAATGACACGCGATGCCAGCCTGGCCCTGTACGAGGTGCACGATCGCAACGGTGATGCCGCCGCCGCGTTGCGCAACCTGCAACTGTACGTGGCAGCGAAGGACAGCTTGCTCGACCTGGATCGCATCGAACATGTCAACTTGTTGAACAAGCGATTCGAATCGGAACGCAAGGATGCGGAGCTCAAAGTCCTCTCCGAAACGAACACGCGGCAGGGAGAGGAGATCGTTGATCAACGAAGGCGTAACACCCTGCTTGCCGCCGGCATCGCGGTGGCCGCGCTGATCGGCGCGCTCTTGTTCGCGCTCCTTCGTGGTGCCCGGCGGAGCCGGAAGCTGCTCGCCGAGAAGAACGCGGCCATACTGGACGCCCAAGCCCGTCTTGTCGAGAGCGAGCGCGCCCGCGAAGCCAGCGAGGTGCGCACGCGCATCGCACGTGACGTGCATGATCAGCTCGGCAGCGACCTCACCAAGCTCGTTCTGCTCAGCACCGAGGCCAGGGAGGTGGCCCATACCGGAACGAACGGGCTTCCTGAGATCGCCAACGACATAGAGCGCATCGCCGGTGAAGCCAACCGTTCACTGGGCGATATCGTGTGGGCCATCGATCCGCACCATGATTCGCTCGCAGGGCTCACAGAGCGCGTTCGCGCGCATTGCCATCGCATGCTGAAATGGAGCAAGCTGGAGCACACCGTGGACTGTGTTCACGAAGGCCCCGACCGGTCGCTGGACCCTGCCACCAAACGCGACATCTATCTTATGCTGCGCGAGGCGCTGAACAACGCGATCAAGTACGCCAAGGCCCACCATATCCAGGTGGTGTTCCACACGTCGGCCAATCGGGTCGCGTTCCAGGTGAAGGATGATGGGGTGGGCATGACGGTGAACGCCGGCCATGGGCATGGCCTGGGGAACATGCGGTCCCGGGCAGAGCGGATCGGTGGGAAGTTCGATGTGGTCAGCGCGGCAGGAGCGGGTACCCGGGTGGACTTCGCGGTGTCGCTACCAGCGGAATAGCGGGGGCCGCTATCTTGCGGGTCATGCCCACCACCATCCGCACCGCCATCGTGGAGGACGACGATGAGCTCCGTACGCTGATCCGCCGCCGTATTGAGCGCAGCAGTGACATGCAGGTGGTTCGTGTGTTCGAGAGCGGCGATGACTTCCTGGCCAAGCTGGAAGAACTCGATGTGCATGTGGTGCTCATGGACATCAACATGGCCGGCCGCAACGGCATTGATACCGTGCGGGAGGCCAAACGCCGCAAGCCGGAAGTGCAGTACCTCATGCTCACCATTTTCGAGAACCCGGCGTACATCTTCGAAGCGCTTTGCGCCGGGGCGACCGGATACCTGTTGAAGAGCACACCCGCCGAAGAGCTTTTGGAAGCGGTGCGCGACATCCACCGCGGCGGGTCGCCCATGAACAGCGCCATCGCGCGGCTGGTGGTGAACAGCTTCCAGAAGGAGACCCGGCAGCGCATCAACGACGAGAAGTTGAGCGAACGGGAAAAGCAGGTGCTCGATGGACTGGCCGCAGGTCTCCAGTACAAGGAGATCGGCGCCAAGCTTGAACTGAGCACCGAGACCGTGCGCGTGCATGTGCGCCGCATCTACAGCAAGCTGCAGGTGAACGGGAAGATGGAGGCGCTGAAGAAGGCCTACCCCCAAGGGTATCCGAAGGATGGGTCTGCTTAACCCGCACGGGTTATTGATGACACGTCCGGGGCTCGCGTGTTTTGCTGTGGACGAACAACCACAGGAACATGCGACACGCCATCCTTCCCTTCCTCGCGCTCCTCACCATGGGGACGTACGCCCAGCCAGGCACCTGGGACCCTTCATTCGGTAACAACGGAAAAGTCATCGTCCCCCAGCTGGGTGCGGGGGAGGATGACCAGAGTGTGACCGCCGTGGTGCTGCCGGACGACCGCATCCTGGTGGCCGGGCGCACCAGCAATGGCACTTACTTCAATTCCGTCCTCCTGCGCTTCAATGCCGATGGCTCGCCGGACGCCACATTCGGTGCCAACGGCGTGGTGCAGCACGACCTGGCCGCCGGTAGTGAATTCATCCGCTCCGCGGAACTTGACGACCAGGGCCGTTTGGTGGTGGGCGGCCACTTGTTCTCCGATGCGGCAGAGACCAACAGCGACATGTTCGTGGCGCGCTTCCTCGCCGATGGTTCCCTGGATCCCTCGTTCAACGGCACGGGCATCCTGGTGCGCGACATGCACAACACCCCGGATGCGGAGGAGGCCTACGAAGTGCTGATCCAGCCCGATGGTAAGATCGTGCTCTGTGGCTTCAGCGGCCCAAGCACGGAGTTCACGGAGATCGTGGTGGAGCGCTACCTGGACAATGGCGGTCCGGACGCCACGTTCGGTGGCGACGGCTCGGTTCTGGTCGGGATCTTCGGCGCAACCGGCGAGCAGCTCCGGGGTGCGGTGCTCGGCGCCGACGGCGGCATCTACTTCAGCGGGTTCGCATACCCCACGGGAGTGACCGATCAGTCACTCCTGCTCGGACATGTCGATGCAACGGGCAACAATCCGTCGAGCTTCGGTAACGCCAACGGCCATTCCCGCGTGGAGATCAGCGGATCGGACCTTATTGGTCGAACGGTCGCCACTTTGCCGGGCGGGGGCTTCGCAGTGGCCGGCGTGCAGCGCACAAGCGGCCTAACGCAAGCACGCATCATCTACACCTTTGATGCATCCGGTGATGTGATCGTCAATGCGTTCCATGACAGCTCGGATGGAGCGGATGGCTGGAACAGCCTGCTGGTGCAGAACAACGGCCTCATCATCAGCGGCGGTGAAGTGGCGGATGGTCCCAGCTCCCGGAACTGGAACGTGGAACGCAAGCAGAGCAACCTCACCAACAATGGCGCGTTCCAAGCCGCCGACTACGATGAGGACGGCGGCGAGGAGACCTGTTTCGACCTGGCCTTCACCAATGATAGTGCCATCATCGGCATTGGATACGCCGAAGTCGCCGGGCACAACCGGATCGTGCTCATCAAATACCTGAACGACATCTCTTCAGGCCTTGCTGAAGAAGCGAACAGCACGATGATCGGCGTATTCCCGAACCCGGTGACCGACCGTGCCATCATCCGGCTGGGAGCGGGCAGCACCGGTGCCGTTCGGTGCGAACTGTTGGATGCCACGGGCAGGTCGGTGCGCAACTGGACGCTCCCTGTTACCGGTGACGCATTGATCCAGGCGGATCTGGGCGCACTGCTTCCGGGCGCTTACACGCTGCACGTGGACAATGGCCTCGTTCGATCCGCTGTCAAGCTCCTGAAGCGATGATGCGCACGGCGATCCTTGTGCTGGCGGCCATGCTCACGCAGAACGCTCGCGCGCAAACCGTTCTGGCCCCGAGCGGCAGTGAAGGGAATGGCGGGGGACTGCATTGGGCCTGGACCATCGGAGAACCGATGATCGCGACCGGTACGAGCCCGGCCGTGATAGTCACGCAAGGGTTCCACCAACCACCGGCCGACTTCAGTACGGTGGTCGTTCCGGTAACCGCCAACGCGGATTGGCAGCTCTTCCCGAATCCCACGCGCGACCTGCTGCGGCTCAACACCAACGCTTCCGAAGCACACCATGCGGTCGTGCTGAACGCGCTCGGCCAACACGTCGCCATGTGGTCCGGTATCACATCGACCAACTCCTGGTCCGTCGATCACCTGGCCAGTGGCGCGTACCGCCTGCAGGTCTTCGATCGTGGCAACAATGAACTGCGGACCATCCCCTTCATCGTGACCCAATGAACAAGCGACCTTCCTTCCTGATGTGCGCATTGATGGCCTGCACGGCCCTGTGCGCGCAAACACCGCAGAGCTTCAGCTACCAAGCCATCGTTCGTGACGGCAATGGTGTGGTGCAAGCCAACACCCCGGCGGCCATCGAATTGTCGCTGCTGCAAGGCGCCATCAATGGGCCCGTGGTGTACAGCGAAGAACACGCCGCCACCACGAACGCTTTCGGCTTGGTGAACCTCGCCTTCGGTCAGGGCACACCGGTGAACGGATCGTGGTCGGATGTCGATTGGAGCGATGGTCCCTGGTTCGCACGCACCCGGGTGAACGGGGTCACCATCAGCACGACCCAATTGCTCAGTGTGCCCTATGCGCTGTACGCGGAGACGAGCAATACGCCCGGCCCCCAAGGTCCCGTGGGTGCTCCTGGGCCGCAAGGCGCGACCGGTCCCGCAGGGCCGGCAGGAGCGACCGGGGCGCAGGGGCCACCAGGGCCGCAGGGTGCGACCGGAGCCACCGGAGCGCAAGGACCACCAGGCCCCATGGGTGCCACGGGTGCGCAAGGTGCTGCCGGGCCACAAGGGCCCGCTGGCGCCGATGGCGCGTTGAACGCATGGGGCTTGCAGGGAAATGCAGGAACGGATACGGCAACGCACTTCATTGGAACAACGGATTTCATGCCGTTGAGGTTCAGGATCAATGGGGAGCATGCGGGACTGTTGAGCACCAATGGCACCACCTCGATCGGGCGCCGCGCACTTATGAATGATCAGGGAGTGAGTAATACAGCGTTTGGTGCATTCAGTGGTTATGAAAACGAAAGTGGCAGCAACAACCTCGCGGTTGGTTATAGATCGTTGTTTGAAAACCGCGCTGGAGGGGACAATGTGGCATTGGGCAAGGATGCGTTGGGAACAGGCCACTACAGCTCCAACAATGTGGCAGTCGGAAGCGAAGCCATGTACGAAGCGGATAGCGTCACGGCCAATGTTGCCATTGGAGCTGGTGCACTGCGTGGGCTTCACGCCCAGAACAATGACGGTAGCGGCAACGTGGCAGTTGGATATGAAGCCCTGACCATCAATACGAGCGGCACTTACAACGTGGCCATCGGTTATCGCTCCCTCTATTCAACAACGACCAGCGCTACCAATGTGGGGGTCGGCGCCTTCTCACTAGCGGACAATACGGACGGTCAATACAACACCGCCATCGGGCACAATGCGCTCAATCAGAATACTGCGGGGGATAACAACACCGCCCTAGGCCATAGCGCATTGAAATTCGTAACACTCTCGACCAATAGCGGCAACACAGGTGTGGGCCGCGATGCAGGTAACTTCTTCCGCATGACCAACTCCACCTATCTGGGAAATGCTGCATTCCCCGTGGCAACGGGATATACCAATGCCATGGGCCTCGGCTACAACGCGCGTCCTGATGGCAGTAACAAGGTACACGTGGGCAACACCAGCATCACCAGCATCAGAGGCCAGGTCGGCTTCACCACCTACAGCGATGGTCGCTTCAAGACCGCCGTGCGTGAGGATGTGAAGGGACTGGACCTGATCCTGAAACTGCGGCCAGTGACCTACAACGTGGATGCTCATGGCTTGGCCGCGCAGTTGAAGGAGGACGTGCGTTACGACAGCACCGGCGCGGAGATCCGCCGGACAGACCCGCTCGATGTCCAAGCGCGCGATGAGCAGTCGCGTATCCGCTATACGGGCTTCATTGCACAGGAGGTGGAAGCCGCCAGCCGTTCGCTGGGCTATGACTTCAGTGGCGTTGACCGACCGGCGAGCGCCGAGGGCCTGTATGGCCTGCGCTATGCCGATTTCGTGGTGCCTCTGGTGAAGGCCGTACAGGAGCAACAAGCCATCATCGAACAACTGAAAGCGCGCATCGAAGAACTCGAGAAACGGTGATCACACGTCGAGCAGGGCAAATGCCGGATCCTACCCGGCGAGCCTCCTGCAACCGGACCCCTGGCGACCAAACGGGTGCCGGGGGTCCGGCATTGCGTTCTAACCCGCACGGGTTATTGCACGCTGCCGCATGGATGCGGTGCTTTGGGTCATGGTCCAAAAGGCCGCCATTGTTGTGCTATTCGCGTGCACGTTCGTGTGCGGTACCCGGGCGCAGAACATCGGGATCAATGTCGATGGATCGGCGCCGGATGGTTCGGCCTTGCTCGATGTGAGCGCTGCCGCCCTGCCGGCCAACGCCAAACGCGGGCTGCTGATACCACGCATGACCACGGCCGAGCGCACGGCGATCGCCGCCCCGGCCACGGGACTGTTGGTCTTCGACAGCAGCACGAACGGCTTCTGGTACTTCAACAGCACTGCGTGGGTACCGCTACTGAATGCCTCGACAGGCTGGAGCACGACCGGGAATGCGGGCATGGCGCTCGGCACCAACTTCCTGGGCACCACGGACAACAACCAGTTGGAGGTGCGCGTGGACAACGAGCGCAGCGGCTTCCTCACACCGTCCGGCACCACCACGTCCTGGGGCCATCGCGCACTGATGGTGAACACGGGCACCAACAACACGGCCGTCGGCAAGAACGCGCTCACGGCCAATACCACGGCGAACAATAACACCGCCCTGGGCAGCCAGGCGCTGGCCACCAACACCACGGGCGGCCAGAACACCGCCCTGGGCAGCCAGGCCTTGAACCTGAACCTGAGCACCAGCAACAACACCGCGGTGGGCTTCCGTGCTATGAACGTCACCGTGGCAAGTGACAACACCGCCGTGGGTTCCGAGGCGATGCTCTTCAACGGCACGGGAGCGGACAATACCGCGGTAGGCAGCGATGCCCTTCGGGTGAACGTGCTGGGCGCGGGGAACACGGCCGTTGGCAGCAGCGCGCTGTACACGAACGTGGCCGACGGGAACACGGCTGTGGGGAGTACGGCGCTGTTCGCCAATACATCGGGTATTTACAATGTGGCCGTTGGCACCGAAGCGCTGGAGGACAACACCACCGGGGGTGACAACACCGCTGTCGGCGCGTTCGCCTTGTGGAACAATACGGTCGGTGTGAACAACACGGCTGTCGGCTTCCAAGCGATCGGGGTGAATTCCACTGTCACGGGCGACTACAATACCGCGGTGGGTTACCAGGCCGGCATCGGCATCACGAACCAGAACTACAACACGACCATCGGGTACCAAGCTGGTTTGTCAGGAACCGCCAACAGCACCATCGTTGGTGCGAACATCGTGCAGAACGCAGCGGGCTACACCAATGCGACCGCGCTCGGCTACGGCACCGCGCTCGATGGCAGCAACCGCGTACGGTTGGGCAACAATGCCGTTACGAGCATCGGCGGGTATGCCGGTTGGACGACGCTGCCCAGCGATGCGCGCTACAAACGCGATGTGCGTGAGGATGTGAGCGGCCTCGACTTCATCCTCAAGCTGCGCCCGGTTACCTACCACGTGGATGTGGCCCGTATCGTACAAGACCTTGGTGAAGACAGCACCCTGGACTCACTCGGACGTCGCATCCCACGCGAGCAACCCGAGGAGATCCTTCAGGCGCGGCGCGAGAAGGAGACCATCCGCTATACCGGCTTCATCGCCCAGGAAGTGGATTCCGCGGCGAAAGCGGTCGGCTATGATTTCAGCGGCGTGGACAAGGTGACCGATAGCGACCGCATGCTTGGGCTGCGCTACGCCGAATTCGTCGTACCCTTGGTGAAGGCCGTTCAGGAGCAGCAAATGTTGATCGATGAGCAGCGTGTGCTCATCCAGCAACTGCTGGAGCGGTTGAATACGATCGAAAGTTCCATCGCGGAATGAGCACGCTCTTCAACCTGCGGCTGGCTGCGGTGCTCGTATTCATTGCATCACTGCATTTCGCATCGGGCCAGTCGGCGGCCATCCCTCCGCCCCCTGACCGCGCATCGCTGCCGGACAGCACGTATTTCGACGGCTACTACAATTGGATCTGGGACAACTTCCTCTTCACCCGGCCCGATACCGCATTCCTCCTTGCGCAAGGCATGCAGCACAGCGCGCTCGGTCCTGGGCAGGAGCACTGGGCGGCCAAGGCGCTCGACCTGCAAGGCATCACCTGGTATGTGCGTGGCCAACCCTTGAAAGCCGCGGAGTACAGCGCCAGGACGCTGCCCATGTTCGAGGCCATCGGCGATAGCTCAACGTTGGCCGCGACGCTCGGCAACATGGGGACTTTTCTCACCCGCGGAGCCTTGTACGACTCGGCGCTGGTGGTCCTGGCGCGCGCGATCCGCATACAGTCCGCGTTGCGCGATACTCTGCAATTGGCCAATGCGCACAACAGCCTGGGCAGCACGTACCTGGAACAAGGGGATCTACACCGCGCGCTCGACGCCTACCGCATGGCGCTGAAGCATTCCGGGTCGCTCGGCGATAGCGCTGCCATGGCCAACACCGAAGGCAATCTGGGCACGGTGTACGCCAAGCAAGGCGAATATGAGAAGGCGCTCGGTCACTTCAGGATGGCCGCCAACATCCAGCGCGAACGGAACGATGTCCCGAACCTGATCACCGCTTTGCTGAACATCGGAGGAGCTTACAATGAGATAGGCGATACGGCGCAAGCCCTGTCCAGTCTGAACGAGGGCTTGCGGCTCGCGCAAAGCATCGATGACGCGCACAACATGGCCTCGGCGCTCATCAAGATCGGCGAGCTGTACGCGAAGGCCGGCCAGCATCAACGTGCCTTGGCCGCGTTCCGCGAAGGACTCGGACACACCGGGAGGACCGGGGATCCATGGAGTCGCAGCCAGCTGCTCACGAATGAAGGGGAGGTCCTGTTCGAAATGGGCCAGCCGGAGGAAGCCGCCAGGCGTGGTGAGGAGGCGCTCGCTTTGGCCAGGGAACACGGCATCATCACACCCATGCGCGATGCGGCGGGGTTGCTGGCGAAAGTCTACCACCGCGCAGGGAAGTACCGGGAGGCGCTGGAGGCCCAATTGCTCTTCGCGCGACTGCAGGACAGCCTGAACACCGAGGAGAACCAACGGGCCGTGATCGGCTTCGACCTACGTCGCAACTACGAGAAACAAGCGCTCGCCGACAGTCTCGGTTTCGTGGCCGAGAAAGCCGTGCAGGCCAAGGAGATCCAGAAGCAGAAGGTGATCCGCAACGGCTTCGTGGGCGGCTTCGCCCTCGTGGCCCTCTTCGCCCTCGTCTTCTTCATCCAGCGCAACCGCATCAGCAAGGAAAAGGCACGCAGCGAGGAATTGCTCCTCAACATCCTGCCGGAAGAGGTGGCCGAGGAATTGAAGGCGAAGGGCGAGGCTCAGGCTGTGCAGATCGATCAGGTCACCGTGCTGTTCACGGACTTCAAAGGCTTCACGTCGCTGAGCGAGAACCTTACGCCACGCGAACTGGTGCGCGACCTCAACGAGTGCTTCAGCGCCTTCGACAAGATCACGGAGAAGTACGGGATCGAGAAGATCAAGACCATCGGTGATGCCTACATGGCGGCGGGTGGTCTCCCTTTGGCCAACACCACGCACGCCGTGGACACGATCAATGCTGCCCTGGAGATGCGCGACTTCATCGAAGAAGGCAAGCAGCGGAAGATCGAGGCGGGCAAACCCTACTTCGAGATCCGCATCGGGGTGCACACCGGCCCGGTGGTCGCCGGCATCGTGGGCGTGAAGAAGTTCCAGTACGACATCTGGGGCGATACCGTGAACACCGCCAGCCGCATGGAATCTTCCGGCGAAGTGGGCCAGGTGAACATCAGCGAAGCGACGTATGTGCTGGTGAAGAACGAGACCGGCCTCACGTTCACCCCGCGCGGCAAAGTGCAGGCCAAGGGCAAGGGCGAGATGGAGATGTACTTCGTTCGCTGTAGCTCGGAACGAGCGTAGGCGAGCACTGTTCAACGAAGCCCCGGAAGCGCGGAAGTACGCTTCACCAGCCGAACCGGCCATCCTGTGGCGGAGGCCTTTGGCATATCCGCACAGGCGCGACTGAACGATGTGTGCGGCGGTGTGCAACGCGGACCGGTGCCGTGCGTGCTTGCGCGATGCACAGGCCGGGTCCACCGGACACGGATCGGCGCGGTATTCCCCACCACTCATTTTTTTGAAAGTCGTTCTCCACCTGCAGCTTCCCGATCTGCCGGAGCAACTGGTCGCGTTCCTGCTCCAGGCTCTCCCGTTCGCGGTCGCCCGGCTCCTGGGGCACCTTGCTCGTCCCGGCCAGGAACTCCTTCTTCCAAACGCTGATCTGGTCGGGGTGCAGGTCGAACTGCTGGGTCGGCGCGCTGATCGACTTGCGCTCCTTGAGCGCCTCCAGGACCACCTCCGTCTTGAAGATGGCGGTGAACTTCCGTCGGGCTCTTCTGGTCATCGGTCAGGAATGTAGGTCGAGCCCAATTCCTGTCCGGTTTTTCCGACCACTTCACCTCCCGCTCATCCGGTCCGTTCACCGCTCGTCACATCGGAAACGAAAAATGTATTTCCGCGTTTCCAAAGTTTCCTACGTTTGCGCCCGCTTTCGGCCGGGGAGCCGGCGACACGCCCGATGGACCTGCGGAAAAAAGAGATCCTGGAACACGTGCTCAAGCTGTTCATGCGCCTGGGCATCAAGAGCTTGACCATGGACGAGGTCGCGGGGCAGCTGCGCATGAGCAAGAAGACGCTCTACGAGCACTTCTCCGACAAGAACGACCTGGTGGAGCAGGTGGTGAGCGCCGTGTGCGGCCATCATCGCAGCAGCATCGATGCGATCTGCGCCAAGGGGCTCAACGCCATCGAGGAGCACATGGAGATCACCCGCTTCCTGGTTGCCCAGGTGGGCGGCATGCACCCCAGCGTGCAATACGACCTGCAAAAGTACCATCCCAAGGCCTGGGCCATCCTGGATACCTGCGAGAAGAAGGACGTGCACCGCTGCCTTGCCGCCAACCTGAGGAAGGGGATCCGGGAGGGCCTGTACCGGGAGGACCTCGATGTGGAGGTGATCACCCGCCTGTACCTGGCCCGCGTGGACGCCACCTGGGACGGCCACGTGTTCCCCGCCGAAAGCTTCAGCCTGCCCGATGTGCTGTGGAAGCATCTGGACTACCATTTCCGCGGCATCGCGAGCAGGAAGGGGATCGCCTACCTGGATAAGAAAGCCAAGAACCCGCAAGCCTGATGAGAACCCTGCCCACCCTCGCGGTCCTGGCCTGTGCGCTGACCGCCGCCGCCCAAGGCCCCATGGCATTGAGCCTGCAACAGGCCCTGGACCTGGCCGCCCGGCAGAGCTACGCCGTGCGCAACAGCGAGCTGGCCGCGGAAAAGGCCCGCGCCCGGGTGCGGGAGGTGCTGGCCATCGGCCTGCCGCAAGTGGAGGTCACCGGCGGTCTCAACAACTACATCGATGTGCCCACCAGCGTGGTGCCCAACTTCTTCGGGGGGCAGCCCGAGTTCCTGGAGGTGCAGTTCGGCGTACCCTGGACCGTGACGGGCGCCGCCCAGCTGAGCCAGCTGCTGTTCGACGGCAGTTACCTGGTGGGTCTGGCGGCCACGCGTGAGCTGAAGGTGCAGAGCGAGCAGGAGCTGGAGAAGGCACGGGCCGACGCCATGGCCCAGGCCGCCAAGGCCTACCTGGGCGTGCTGGCCGCCCGCGAAGGCGCCCGCCTTGCCGCCGAGGCCGTGCCCGTGCTGGAGAAGAGCCTGCGCGAGGCCGAGGGCATGGTGCAGGTGGGCTTCATGGAGAACACCGACACCGACCGCCTGGCGATCGCCAAGGCCAGCGCACAGGACCGCGCCCGCAGCTTCGCCCAGCAGGAGAAGGTGGCCCTGGCCTACCTGCGCCTGGTGCTGGGCGTGGCCGCCGACACGCCCCTGGACCTCACCGACGACCTGCGCACCATCGTGGACGATGCCGAGGAGAAGAACCTGGTGACCCGCGCCATCGACCTCAACACCCACATCGACCATCAGCTGGCCAGCACCCTGGTGCGCCTGCAGACCATGGACGTGCGCAACCAGAAGGCCGGCTACCTGCCCAAGCTGCACGGTTTCCTGAGCCACCAGCGGCAGAGCTTCGGCACCAACGGGCCCGTGGAGACCGACTGGTTCCCGGCGACCATCTGGGGCGTGAACCTCACGGTGCCCATCTGGAGCAGCGGCATGCGGGCCAACCGCGTGAAGCAGGCCACCATCACCCTGGACCAGACGCGGGTGAACCTCCAGGCCACCGAACAGCGCCTGCTGGCCGAGGCGGCCGAGCGCACCGAGAAGGCGCTGGCGGCCGAGGAGAGCTACCGCAGCGAGCTGGCGAGCCTGGACCTGGCCCGCCGCATCTTCGAGCGCACCAGCATCAAATTCACCAACGGCCTGGCCAGCAGCTTCGAGCTCAACCAGGACCAGGGCCAGTACCTGCAGGCCCAGCAGCTCTATGTGCAACGCCTGGCCGAGCTGCTGATGGCCCGTGTGGACCTGCGCCGAAGCCTCGACCTCTACTGAACCAACGAACCGCTCCGCCCCGCGGGCGGCCCATCCCCATGAGAAAGACGATCGTGCTGATGACGATGGCGGCCCTGATGGCCGCCTGTGGTGCCGCCCCGGCCACCGGCGAACTGGGCCGCAAACGCGCCGAACGCGACTCGCTGAAGGAGGCATACGATGCCCTCGGCCTGCGGATCCGCGAGATCGAGGAATGGCTCGCCGCCCACGACAGCACCAGCCGCCGCACCCTGCCCCTGGTGAAGGCCATGCCCGTGCACGTCGGGCGCTTCGACCATTACGTGGACGTGCACGGCAGTGTGAAGGCCGACCGTGCCGCGGACCTGCATCCCCTGACCGGCGGACGCGTGCGTGCCCTGCACGTCGCCACCGGTGACCGGGTGCGCCAGGGGCAGCTGCTGGTGAGCCTGGACAACGACATCGTGCGCGAGCAGATCGCCCAGGCCCGCACCGGCTACGACCTGGCCCGCACCGCCTTCGAGAAGCAGGACCGCCTTTGGAAGCAGCAGATCGGCAGCGAGATGCAGTGGCTGCAGGCCAAGGCCCAGATGGAGCAGGCCAAGGCCGGCGTGGAGACCCTCGAGGAACAGCAGCGCCTGAGCAACATCACCGCACCTTTCGACGGTGTGGTGGACGACATCCTGGTGCGCGTGGGCGACCTGGCCGCACCCCAGATGCCCGCCGCCCGCGTGGTGGACCTCACCGGCGCCCAGCTCGAGGCCGACATGCCCGAGAGCTACCTCGGCCGCATCCGCAAGGGGGCGCCGGCACGTGTGTCCTTCCCCGCCCTGGACACCGTCCTCGAAGCCCGCGTGGGCCACACCGGCGCCTACATCGACCCGGCCAACCGCACCTTCAAGCTCGTGGTCCATGTGCCCGACGGCGGCGCTTACATCCACCCCAACCTGCTGAGCGACATCAGTGTACTGGACCTCAGCATCGACAGCGCCATCGCCGTGCCTTCGAGCGCCGTGCTCGAGGACCTCGACGGTAGGTCCTACGTGTTCATCCTGGAGCCCGGTCCCGGCGATGAGGCCCGCGCCGTCAAGCTGCCCGTGCGCCGCACCAGCGAGTACAAGGGCATGACCTGCATCGAAGCCCTCACCGCGGGCGCCCTGCGCGAGGGTGTGCCGGTGGTCACCGAGGGTGCGCGCAACGTGAGCAACGGCCAGGCGGTGCGCATCGCCCACTGACCGCCTCCGCCCGCCAGCCTCCAACGCAGCCGCCATGAACGCACACGACATCGAGAAGGACCTCCACGGCCCCGAACGGCAGTTCGCCATCACCACCTGGGCCGTCAACAACCGCACCACGGTCATCGTCCTCACGCTGCTCATCTGCATCGTGGGCATCCGCTCCTACATCGTGATGCCCAAGGAGAGCTTCCCGGAGGTGGTGACCCCCGAGGTGTTCATCGGCACCCCGTACAACAGCAGCTCGGTGGTGGACATCGAGAAGCTCATCACCAAGCCGCTGGAGAAGGAGATCAACACCCTCAGCGGGGTCGATGAGATCAAAAGCACCAGTGTGCCCAACTACTCGGGCATCAATGTGAAGTTCAACTACAACATCAGCCCCACCGAGGCCCTGCGCAAGGTGAAGGATGCGGTGGACAAGGCCCGGGGCGACGCCGACTTCCCGCGCGACCTGCCCGCCGAACCCAACGTGTTCGAGATGAACTTCAGCGAGCTGATGCCGGTGATGAACATCAACATCAGCGGCGACTACCCGCTGGACCAGCTGCACAGTTATGCCCGGCACCTGGAGGACCGCATCGAGAACCTGCCGGAGATCAACAAGGTGGAGATCCGGGGCGTGCCCGAGCGTGAGATGCGCGTGAGCCTGGACCTGGCCCGCATGGAGGCCCTGGAGCTCGGGTTCAACGACGTGGCCATGGCCCTGCAGATGGAGAACCTCACCCTGAGCGGCGGCGAGCTGCTGGTGGGCGACCAGCGCCGTGCCGTGCGCGTGATCGGCGAGTTCAAGGACGCCGCCCAGGTGCGCGACATCGTGGTGAAGAACGAGTTCCGTCGCGAGGTGCGGCTGGGCGACATCGCCGATGTGGCCTTCACCTACAAGGAGGCCGAGAGCTTCGCCCGCGAATACGGCAAGCCCGTGGTGATGCTCGATGTGATCAAACGCGCCGGGGAGAACCTGCTCACCGCCAGCGACAACATCAACGCCATCATCGCCGAGGACCACGGCCGCGTGCTGCCCGCGGACCTGGTGATCACCAAGACCGGCGACCAGAGCGACCAGACACGCGCCAGCGTGGACGAACTGATGAACCACATCGTCCTGGGCGTGATCCTCGTGGTGGGCGTGCTCATGCTCTTCCTGGGCCTGCGCAACGCGGTGTTCGTGGGCCTGGCCATCCCCATGAGCATGTTCATCTCCTTCACCGTGCTCAACGCCTTCGGCGTCACGCTGAACATCATGGTGCTGTTCTCCCTGATCCTGGCCCTGGGCCGCCTGGTGGACGACGGCATCGTGATCGTGGAGAACATCTACCGCCACATGAGCAACGGGGAGCCTCCGCTGAAGGCCACCCGGCTCGCGGTGGGGGAGGTGACCCTGCCGATCAGCACCGCCACCCTGGCCACCGTGATGGTCTTCGTGCCGCTGCTCTTCTGGCCCGGCATCATGGGCGCCTTCATGAAGTGGATGCCCATCACCTTCATGATCGCCCTGGGCAGCTCATTGTTCGTGGCCCTGGTGGTGAACCCCGCGCTGGCCTCCAAGTTCATGCGCGTCAACGAGGCGCCGCCCACCATGCGCCGCACCTGGCGCACCGCCGGCATCCTGATGGCCGTCGGCACCGGCCTCGCCGCCCTAGGCCTGGGCGTCGGCGTCAACGCCATCTTCGGCCTGGGCACCCTCGCCATCTTCCTGGGCGTGCTCGCCCTGGTGTTCACCAAGTGGGTGGTGCCCGCCACCGACTGGTTCCAGAACAGCTGGCTGCCCCGCCTGGAGGACCGGTACGAACGCCTGCTGCGCTACGCCCTGGCCAAGCGCCACCCGCGCACCTTCCTGCTGGGCACCGTGGGCCTGCTGCTCGCCGCCTTCGTGCTCATCGCCGTCGCACCGCCCAAGACCCTCTTCTTCCCGGTGAACGAGCCCCAGTACATCAACGTGTTCATCGAGGCCCCGATCGGCACCGACATCCTGAAGACCGACAGCGTGGCCCGCATCGTGGAGGCCCAGGTGATGCGGGTGATCGACGCGCCCAAGTACATCGAGGAGCGCACCACGACGCTGCCCGACGGCAGCACGCGCACCGAGCGCGTGAACAAGGTGGTCAACTCGGTGATCACCCAGGTGGGTCGCGGCACCAGCGACCCCGGCAGCGGGGAGATGGAGCTCAGCGCCACCCCCCACAAGGCCCGCATCCAGATCAGCTTCGTGAAGTACGTGGACCGCCACGGCATCAAAACCAACGACGTGCTCGCCGAGCTGCAACAGCAGGTGGAAGGCTACCCGGGTGTGCTCGTCTCCGTGGTGAAGAACGCCGACGGTCCCCCGGTGGGCAAGCCGGTCAACATCGAGCTCACCGGTGACGACATCGAGGGGCTGCTGGCCGAAGCCGAGCGCCTGAAGGCCTTCGTCGCCTCGCGCAACGTGCCCGGCGTGGAGGCGCTGCGCATCGACATCGACCGCGCCAAGCCGGAGATGCCCATCCACATCGACCGCGCCAAGGCGCGCCTCTTCAACGTGAGCACCTACGCCATCGCCGACGCCATCCGCACCGCCCTCTTCGGCAAGGAGGTGAGCACCTACCGCATCGATGGCGACGACGACGACTATGAGATCAATGTGCGGCTCAAGGACGAGTACCGCTATGACCCCCAGCGGTTGATGGACATGAAGATCACCTTCCGCGACATGCTCACCGGCCAGATCCGCCAGGTGCCCATCAGCGCCGTCGCCACCGCCGAGCGCAGCAGCAGCTTCAGTGCCATCAAGCACAAGGACCTCAAGCGCGTGGTCACCGTGAGCAGCAACGTCATCGCCGGCTACAACAACAACCAGGTGGTGCAGCAGGTGAAGGACGAACTGTCCTCCGGCTTCGTCCTGGACGACCGTTTCAGCATGCGCTTCACCGGCGAGCAGGAGGACCAGGCCAAGGACATGGGCTTCCTGTTGACGGCCTTCCTGGTGGCCATCTTCATCGTGTTCCTGATCATCGTGGCCCAGTTCAACAGCATCAGCTTCCCCACCGTGGTGCTCAGCACGGTGGTGTTCTCCACCATCGGGGTGTTCCTGGGGCTGGTGGTCTTCCGCATGGAGTTCGTGGTGATGATGACCATGCTGGGCATCATCTCCCTGATCGGCGTGGTGGTGAACAACGCGATCGTGCTGATGGACTTCGCGCGGCTGCTATACGCGCGCGGCCGGCGCAAGCTGGGCCTGGAGGAGGACGGGGTGCTGCCCATCGCCGAAAGCCGCGAGGCGCTCGTGCTGGCCGGCAAGACCCGCCTGCGCCCGGTGCTGCTCACGGCGGTGACGGCCATCCTGGGCCTGCTGCCCCTGGCCGTGGGCCTCAACTTCAACTTCTTCACGCTCTTCACCGAGCTCGACCCGCACCTGCACATGGGCGGGGACAACAGCATCTTCTGGAGCCCCCTCAGCTGGGCGGTGATCTTCGGCCTCACCTTCGCCACCTTCCTCACCCTGATCATGGTACCCGTGATGCTGCTGATCATCGCCAAGATCAAGCACCGTCGCTGGGCCAGGCGGCAGGCCCGCGCCCCGCAGTCGGCGGCCACGGCCTGACGCGCCGCCCACCGCCCGTTCCGCGGCCGCGGTGGCGACCGTCCGATCCTCCGGGCGTGCTTCGTCCGCAGGGGCGATGGCAACGTGCCGCTCTTGGCCCCGCATCACGCGTGCAGGCGCTGCCCGATGCTTCAGGATGCCCGGCCGATCACGGCTCCAGCCCCACGATCTTGCCATCTTTCACCACCCACACCTTGGTGCCGTGCATGCGGGCCACGCGGCGGGCTTCCTTGGCGGCCTCCTTCATGGCTTTCGCCACAGCAGCGAAGAATTCTTCCGACTCGGCCTTCTGCTTCTTCTTGCTCATGGATGGCTGTCGATCAGGATCGGTGTCGGGCCGGAGTTCTTCTACATGGCCCAACGATCCGCAGAGAACAGGATCACGCGCTCGCCTTCACCGTCTTCCCTTTCGCCGGCAGCATCTCCCGCACCGCCGCCGCCATCGCCTGCTCATCGAACCCGCACTCCGCGTACAGTTCCGGCTGCGTGCCGTGCTCGATCCAGCGGTCGGGAATGCCGAGGCGCTTCACCTGGGCGTGGTAGCCGTGGTCGGCCATGAACTCCAGCACCGCGCTGCCCATGCCGCCTTGGATGCAGCCGTCCTCGATCGTCACCACGTGCTTGAACTTGCCGAACACCTCGTGCAGCAGCAGTTCATCGATCGGCTTGGCGAAACGCATGTCGTAGTGCGCCACGCTGTAGCCCTCGGCCTCCAGTGCATCGATCCCCTTCGCGGCGATGTTGCCGATGTGCCCGATGCTGAGCACGGCGATGTCGTTGCCCGAGCGCACCTTGCGCCCCGTGCCGACCTTGATCTCCTTGAAGGGGGTCTTCCACTCGGTCATCACGCCCTCGCCCCGCGGGTAGCGGATGCTGAAGGGGCCGTGGTCCCTTAGCTGCGCGGTGTACATCAGGTCGCGCAGCTCCTCCTCGTTCATGGGGGCGCTCACGATCATGTTGGGGATGCAGCGGAAGTAGGCGATGTCGAACGCGCCGTGGTGCGTGGGGCCGTCGGCACCGGCCAGCCCGCCGCGGTCCAGGCAGAACACCACGTGCAGCTTCTGCAGGGCCACATCGTGCACCACCTGGTCGTAGGCGCGCTGCATGAAACTGCTGTAGATGTTGCAGAAGGGCACCAGGCCCTGCGTGGCCATCCCGGCGCTGAAGGTCACGGCGTGCTGCTCGGCGATGCCCACGTCGAAGGCGCGGTCGGGCATGGCCTTCATCATGATGTTCAGCGAGCAGCCGCTGGGCATGGCGGGTGTCACACCCACGATGCGCGGGTTCTTCTCGGCCAGCTCCACGATGGTGTGGCCGAACACGTCCTGGTACTTGGGCGGCTGCGGGCTCTTGGGCACCACCTTGATGATCTCGCCCGTGTCCTTGTTGAACAGGCCGGGCGCGTGCCAGATGGTGGCGTTGCCGGTCTCGGCCGGTGCGTAGCCCTTGCCCTTGACGGTGACCGTATGGAGGATCTTGGGCCCCGGGATGTCGCGCAGATCGCGCAGCACCTTCACCAGGCGATCCACGTCGTGGCCGTCCACCGGACCGAAATAGCGGAAGTTGAGGCTCTCGAACAGGTTGCTCTGCTTGAGCAGCGCGCTCTTCACGGCGTTCTCCACCTTCTGGACGATGGCCTGCGCGTTGGGCCCGAACTTGCTGACCTTGCCCAGCAGGTTCCACACCTCGTCCTTCACCTTGTTGTAGGTGTGGCTGGTGGTGATGTCGGTGAGGTACTCCTTGAGCGCGCCCACGTTGGGGTCGATGCTCATGCAGTTGTCGTTGAGCACCACGAGCATGTCGGTGCCCGCGCCACCCGCGTGGTTCAGCGCCTCGAAAGCCATGCCGGCGGTCATGGCGCCATCGCCGATCACGGCCACGCACTGGCGGTCCTGCTCACCCTTCAGCCGGCTGGCCACCGCCATGCCCAGCGCCCCGCCGATGCTGGTGCTGCTGTGCCCCACGCCGAAGGTGTCGAACTCGCTTTCGCTCCGTTTGGGGAAACCGCTGATGCCCTTGTGGATGCGGTTGGTGTGGAACACCTCGCGCCGGCCCGTGAGGATCTTGTGCCCGTAGGCCTGGTGCCCCACGTCCCACACCAGCTGGTCGTACGGCGTGTTGAACACGTAGTGCAGCGCCACGGTAAGCTCCACCACGCCGAGGCTGGCGCCGAAGTGGCCGCCCTTCACGCTCACCACGTCGATGATGAACTCGCGCAGTTCCTTGCACACCTGTTCCAGCTGGTCCTCGGGCAGCGCTCGGAGGTCGGCCGGGAGGTGGATGCGGTCCAGGAGGGGATACGCAGCAGGGGCGGTGCTCATGGGCGAACGAACAAAAGTAACGGGATCGGGGGTTTCCGAAGGAGTTCTCGAACGTGCGGGAGGGGTGGGTATTGCGGGGCGTGCCCCATTCCCGGCGCCCAAAGCCCACGCGCGGGTCGCGTGTTCCGCTGTAGTTGCCTCGCACCGGTCCGCATCGCAACCGGCTACGGGGTCTGCTCGTTCCTCGCAGCCTCCTCGCCGCGTGCGCTGCTGGGCCGCTGTTTCGGCAAGCTGCCGCTCCACCCGCTCACGCAGCACCCTGCAAGCTGCATGCACACGGTTGGAGCCTAGCCTTGTGCCCTTATGTACACCCAAGCCCGCCAGTATCCGCCAATCACAACTTGATGCGCCGTTACAAGCACTGAGTCCGGGCCGACATCTTGGCCGGATCTGGAATGCAAGATGGGGTGGATGGTGCCAAGGCACCGAAATGCGGGGGGTATTCTCGGAATGCGGGAGGGATGCTTCATTGGTGGAGAAGGGGGTCATACATTTGGCCGGAAGGACAATCATCAATAGCCGCCATGACACCCAAAGAAGTCCACCCCTTTCTCGACAGATATCCTTTGAACAAATCGTATAGGCACTTGCTTATTGGAACATTTCCACCTGCAAAGGAACTTCCAACAGATGCGGATTGTAAGGCTAAAAAAGTATCGAACAGAAGTTACATAATAGACTATTTCTACGGCAATTCGGCATCCATATGGAATATTCTTAGAAAGGTATATCCTTCCTATAAGTTCAATGATATAGAGGCCATTCAGGAATGGCAAGACCAATACTCCATAGGCATTACTGATACCGTGAAGTATTGCACAAGGAAAGACCCGTGCTCATTCAGGGATAGTGACTTAATCGTAGAATGGGAAGATTTTAACCACTCTATTAAGGAATATGTTCTTACTAAGTATAAAACCATCGAAACACTTATTTTTACAAGTGGCACAAACCGCAACAGTGCTTTATTCAATTTCACAAAAATAATGGGAAAGGAATATCAACAGGTCAAGGACAAAGTGAAAATTTTACCTTCTCCATCTGGAGGCTCAAATGCTTCATATTTTAATTCTGATAATTGCACATTGGGATTGAATGCGGAGTTGTATCAGTATCTTATCAATAGAAATAATCAGGACGAAATTGACCATGTAAAAAGGAAATGGAAGGCAAAACAATCTGCTCCCAAGGGTGAAACGGTTTCGGAAAGAATCCCCAAGGGGTTGCTGGCGGAGTTCAAGGTCTATAAGTATGAACAAGCCTTCCCTCGGACCAAGTGTGTCGATTGAAATGCCTCACGCCATGTGCTGTTTCAAGATAGCGCGGCCCGAATAATTTTCAACTTTCCCCTCTTTCACTCTCCTACTTCGAGCTGTACAGCAGCGTCGCCTACCACAAACAGGCGACCGTTCTCTGACCCCACTCCGTCACGATATGGCATAGTGGCACCCGCTTCTTTGCGCCATGCCCACCCCAATACTCTACGTCGCCGAGGCCCTGCGCGCCTACCAGCCGTTCTTCAACGATGCCTGCCCCATCGTGACCCAAGCGGGGTTGCGCATGTCCACACTGTGGCAGGCCCAGAACAACCCGTGGTGCCGGGACTATATGCCCGTGGCCACCGTGCGCGGGGTGTTGGTGCAGTTCCGCTACTGGCCGGACTACCTCGTGCGCTCGCCCAAGTACCTCCGCACCATCGTGGAGGCCAGCACCATCACGGTGCAGCCCGACGTGCCCCGCGAGCATTGCGACCTGATCGTGGACGGCGGCAACGTGATCCTGGGGCCGGACTATGCGGTGCTGACACGGAAGGTGCTGCGCGAGAACCCGAACCGCACGAACCGGCAGATCATGGACGAACTGTCGGAACGGCTGGGCGTGTCGCGCATCGTGCTGATCTCCGACGACGCGGCCGACTTCACGGGCCACGCCGATGGCATGGTGCGCGTGTTGGGTCCCGACGCCGTGGTGATGAACGACTACCGCGACATCGACCCCGATCTGGGCCGCAGCGTGCGCCGCGCCCTGCGCGAAGCCGGGCTCACCGTGGAGGAACTACCCTACGCGCCCCGCGCCATGGGCCGCGCCGGATCGGCCGTGGGCTGCTACATCAACTACCTGTGCCACCAAGGCCGCATCGTGGTGCCGCAGTTCGGCCAGCCCGAGGACGAGGCCGCCCTGTGCCGCATGCAGGAACTGTTCCCCGACCACCACATCATCGCGTTGGACGCCATGCCCATCGCGCGCGATGGCGGCGTGTTCAACTGCATCACGTGGGCCGCCGTGCCGGAATGGGCGGGCGGGGGTGCGGCGTAGATCCGTGCCTGATACCATGTGGCAGGCCGACCCAATGGGTCGACGCTATGGGTGCATGCGACAGATGCACCGTTCCAACCCAATACCATTCACACAACAACCGATCACATGAACCCCAATACCCATATCCCCATCGTCGGCTCCATCATCGGCGACATCGCCGGCAGCACCCACGAATTCACCGGCAACAAAGACCCCAACGTGGACCTGTTCCCGCCCGATGCCGAATACACGGACGACAGCATCCTGACGCTGGCCACGGCCGAGGCGCTGCTCACCGGCAGCGGCTATGGCGACATGTACCTCATCTTCGGACAACGCCACCCCTACCCGTACGGTGGCTACGGTGTGCGCTTCGCCGAATGGCTCCGGTCCGAGGACCCCATGCCGTACAACAGCTGGGGCAACGGCAGTGCCATGCGCGTATCGCCCATCGGTTTCGCGCTGGACACCGAGGCGGACGTACTGCGCGAAGCGGCCCGCAGCGCGGCGGTGACGCACGATCACCCCGAAGGCATCAAGGGCGCGCAGGCCACGGCCTTGGCGTTGTTCCTTGCCCGCAAAGGCGCCAGCAGGGACGAGCTGCGCAGCGCCATCACCACCCGCTTCGGTTACGACCTGAGCCGCACGGTGGAGCAGGTACGCGCGGTGTACCACTTCAACGAGAGCTGTCAGGGCACAGTGCCCGAAGCGCTCATCGCCTTCCTCGACGCGCCCGACTTCGAGGCCGCCATCCGCAACGCCATCAGCCTCGGCGGCGATGCCGACACCGTGGCGTGCATCACCGGCGGCGTGGCGCAGGCGTTCTTCAAGGCCGTGCCCAGCGCCTTCGTGGAGCAGGCGCTGAACAAGCTGCCCGTCGAACTGCGCGGCATCGTGGCCCGCTTCGCAGAACGGTGGCCGATGTAGGCGAAGTACACCGCGGGCCGCAACGTCCGCTCACAGCAGTACAGGCATTCCAAGAACATTCCAACGCAACCCAATACTCCATACATGAACACCGAGATGGACATCGACCTTCGGATACAACAACTCAAACAGGCCCGCGAGACCATCCGCAGCAGCCACTTCGGCATAGACACCGAGGTGGACCGCCTGATGCAGGCCGTGACCACGTGGTACTTGTTGAACAGCACACAGCAGCGTCCCCGCGTGGTCGGCCTGTGGGGCATGACCGGCACCGGCAAGAGCAGCCTGGTGCGCGCGTTGGTGGACGCGCTTGGCCTGGGCGATCGCACCTTCTGGCTGGATGCGGGGGAGAGCCATTTGCATAACTGGCTGGACCGGCATCTGGAGCTGATCATGGACCACCACGATGGCGGGGAGACGGTGGTGGTGATCGACGAGTTCCAACGGGCGCGTACAGTGAAGGGGGGCGATGACCTTGGCGAATCGGTCGAGCTTCGGCGGCTTTGGGAGTTCATGGACTCGGGCCGCGCGGTGGTGATGCCATGGCGCAACAAGCTGGAGGACCTGCAGGACCTGCACCGCGACCTGAGCGAAGCCATCGCACGTGGGTGTGAGATCCGCAACGGGCGCGTGACCGCCGGCGTGGAGGTGTTTCTGGAGATGATGGTCGACCGCCTTGACACGATCGGCCGGAAGGAGCGTTGGGCCCTGCCGCGCAGCACATGGTCATGGGCGCGGGAGCCCGGTCGCGAATCGACCCTCGGATTCAAGCAACGTTTGGAACACATGGACGGTGCGGCCATACTGGCCATGCTGAAAAGCCAGATCGATGCGGTCCGCTCGCCCCGTATCCTTGATGGCCGCCGGACCTTGGTGATCGTGCTCGGTAATCTGGACGGCCTGTACACCGTTGGCAGCGAACCGGTGGCCGAACTGGAGCCCGATGTGCTGCTGGCGCGGCACAAGCAGATGAACCTTGCAGGGGTGCAACAGGCGCTGCTGGAGCTGTTCCGCATTGAGCAGGTGGGACGCTTGGGTTCGGACCATGTGATCTTCCCGCCCATTGGTGCAAGCACGGTAAAGCGTTTGGTAGGCGCGGAGGCCGAACGCATCGCGACCAGTGCCTCGGCCGCGCTGGGCACCACCATCACCGTACGCGAGACCCTGCTGGACCGCATCCAGCGCGAGGCATCAATCGCCGTGCTTGGGGCACGCCCGGTGATCGAGGCCGTGCATCAGGTGCTGCCCGCACTCATCGCCGAGGCGCTATCGCGCACGACTTTGGAAGCACCTCATAGCATCGTGCTGGATACGTGCGGGCGCAAGGCGTTGGCCCTGTGCGATTCCCTGCATGGCAATGACCGCGTCTCGCTCAACTGGCCCCTGCACCGCCAGGCACCGGGCGGTAAGGAGAAGGTGCATCGCAACATCGCGGCGCACGAGGCGGGGCATCTGATCTGCGGCGTATCGCTCCTCGGCCAAACCCCGTTGCAGGTCTGCGCACGCACCTCGCACGAGCGCATCGGCGGGTTCACCATCTGGGCGAACGACACGGAACACCTCACCCGGAACAGAATAGTGCCACGGATCGCTTCAGCACTGGGCGGCTGGGCGGCCGAACGCCTGCTCTTCGGTGCCGACCGGGTCACCGCAGGCAACGATGATGACCTGCGCAAGGCGAGCCAACTGGCATTGGGCATGCTGAAGAACCACGGCTTCGGAAAGGACCGCCTCCATCACGCCGAATACCCCGAAGCGTTCGGCACCGGCTTCCGCATGGGGCTGGCAGTGGTGGAAGAGCAGGCCGCCCGCCTCGTGGCCGAAGGGGAGCAACTTGCCCTGCAGACCCTCACCGCGAACCGCCGCCGATTGGAGGCCATCACCGGCCTGCTGGTGCAGTACGGCTCGCTCAGTGGGAAAATGTTGCGGAGCGCGCTGGAGCTTCCCAACGATCCTCCTGTGGAGGTCGCCAAGACGCCCGCGCTCACGGTGTGTTCGTAGGATCGCATTGGACCGGGAACGGGCGGGAACGACTTCGCTCCTGCCCGTTCGTGGTTCTTTCTGTGTCGGGCTGTCCATCTTGTATGCGGAGTCCGGCACGAACACGATCCGCACCTTTGCGCCATGCGCACATCGGCCCGCCTGCGTCGTTACCTGCTCCTGCTCGAGCGGATGCGTCGCCCCTGCTCATTCGCGGAACTGCGTGACCACTTGGACCAGTACGGACTGAAGTTGAGCACCCGCACGTTGCACCGCGACATCGAACAGATCCGCGATGAGCTTGGAGCGGAGGTGGTGTACGACCGTCCCAGCAACACCTACCAACTGCAAGGACCACACGAAGCGATGGCCCGTACGCTGCAACTGCTGGAGCGGGCGGTGCTGGGCACGTTGCTGGGCGCCGATGCGGGCGGCATCGGTCGGGCATCACAACACGTGATCATGGAACAGCATGGTCGGCTTAGCGGCCTGGCCCGCTGGCCAGTGCTGCTGCGGGCCATCGACGAGCGGCGCATGGTGCGCGTGGACTACCGCCGGTTCCAAAGTGAACGCGAGCAGCACTTTGAGCTACGTCCGCACTTCCTGAAGGAGTATCAGGGCCGCTGGTACGTGCTGGGCATGGCCGCAGGCTACGACCGCCCCATCAGCCTCGGTCTGGACCGCATCGTGGGGCTGCACCCCACCGCGCAGCGTGTGCCCGCCAAGGAGAAGGACATGGTGCGCGACTTCTACGCCCATGTGATCGGCGTGGACACCTCGGGCGGCGAGCCCCGGTCCATCCGCCTGAAGTTCACCGCGCTGCAGGGCCGCTACGTGAAAGCACTGCCGCTGCACCCCTCGCAACAGGTGGTGCAGGACGATGCCGACGGCTGCGTGGTGGACCTGTTCGTGGTGCCGAACATGGAGTTGGAGCAGGCGTTGCTTGCGCTGGGCAACAGCGTGGAGGTGTTGCGACCCGCCGGGTTGGCGGCCAAGCTGCGGCGGATGCACGCGGCGGCGGGGTGAGGAGGCCGATCGGAACCGGTGCCATCCCTGAACAGTGCATGGCTGCGATCCGCTGCTCCTTTCGCGATGCTCTTCCTGTCCGCCTGCCAGGTCGCCCCATGGACCATGCCCCCACATGCCGATCGCCCACCGGCAGGAATGCCTGAAAGCATGGAGATCCATGAACAAATGCAGGTGGATTTCCATTCCATGGACCCGGGTTCGAGTGGCATTCCCCGCGCTCACGGCCTCGGAGCGCGGGAGGGCGCCCGTCCGTGCCCCTGTGGCCCCGCTGCCTTACACCGGCCCGCGCCACGGCCAATGCCCTCCGTCAGTCGCGGCGATCGTTGCGGGGCACTACATTTGGCCCCGACCCTCGCCCCGGCGCCCGCGTGGAACCCATTTCGACCCCGCACGATTACCTCCCCGTCCTGGTCCAGGCGGCCATCGCCGTGGGCTTCGTGGGCTTCGCGCTTTCGGCGGCCGCCTTCCTGGGCCCCAGGCTGCACGGACGCAAGAAGGAGGAGAGCTTCGAGTGCGGCATCGAACAGCAGGGCGACGCGCGCAGGCCCTTCAGCGTGAAGTACCTGCTGATCGCCATCCTCTTCGTGCTCTTCGACGTGGAGGTGATCTTCCTCTACCCCTGGGCGGTGAACTTCAAGGCCCTGGGGGCGGTCGGCTTCGTGGAGATGGTGGTCTTCGTGGGCTTCGTGCTGGCCGGCCTTTACTATGTGCTTCGCAAGGGCGTGATGCGGATCGAATGAGCGACCGGAAGAACATCGAACGGCCACGGCCCACCTTCGTCCAGGCCCCCGACGGGCACAGCGGCGAGGGTTTCTTCGCCACCAGCGTGGACAAGGCCATCGGCCTGGCGCGCGCCAACAGCCTGTGGCCGCTGCCCTTCGCCACCAGCTGCTGCGGCATCGAGTTCATGAGCACCATGAGCTCGCACTACGACCTGAGCCGTTTCGGCATGGAGCGCCTCAGCTTCAGCCCCCGCCAGAGCGACCTGCTGATGGTGATGGGCACCATCGCCAAGAAGATGGCCCCCGTGCTGCGCGACGTGTACATGCAGATGGCCGAGCCCAAGTGGGTGCTGAGCATGGGCGCCTGCGCCTGCACCGGCGGCATCTTCGACAGTTACAGCGTGCTCCAGGGCATCGACCGGGTGATCCCGGTGGACGTGTACATCCCGGGCTGCCCGCCGCGCCCCGAACAGGTGATCGACGGCATCCTGAAGATCCAGGAGCTGGCCAAGAACGAGAGCGGGCGCCGCCGTTACGAACGCGAGTACCAGGAGCTGCTCGCCAAATACGTCATTGACTGATGCCGGGGTTCGCCGTGAAGGCCGAGCGCGACCAGCAGGTGAAGGACCTGCTGCACGCCGCCTTCGGCGAGCGCATCACGGCCATGGAGCAGGAACGCGACCTGTTGTGCGTGCATGTGCGCAAGGAGGCGCTGCACGACCTGCTGCGCACCCTGAAGGCGCACGGCTTCGCGTTCCTCACCACCTGCTGCGGCATGCACTTCCCGGGCCAGGCGCAGGAGTTCGGCCTGGTGTACCACCTGCACGACATGCGCGCCGGCCATCGCATCCGTGTGAAGTGCCGCACCACGGCCAACGACCTGGAGTTCCGCACCGCCACCGACCTGTGGCCGGCCGCCAACTGGATGGAGCGTGAGGCCTGGGACTTCTTCGGCATCCGCTTCGCCGGCCACCCGGACCTTCGCCGCATCCTCAACATGGAGGACTTCCCGGCCTTCCCGCTGCGGAAGGACTACCCGCTGGAGGACCCCACCCGCCAGGACAAGGACGACCGTTTCTTCGGACGATGAGCCAGCTGCCCGCCACCGATCCCCGGTCCACCGACCTTGTGCACGGCAGGGACCTGAGCGAGCTCACCACGCTCAACCTCGGCCCCACGCACCCGGCCACGCACGGCATCTTCCAGAACGTGCTCACCATGGACGGTGAGATCGTGCTGGACGCCAAGCAGACCATCGGGTACATCCACCGGGCCTTCGAGAAGATCGCCGAGCGCCGTCCGTTCTATCAGATCACCACGCTGACGGACCGGATGAACTACTGCAGCGCCCCCATCAACAACATGGGCTGGCACATGACGGTGGAGAAGCTGCTGGGCCTGGAGCTGCCCAAGCGTGTGCAGTACATGCGGGTGATCGCCATGGAGCTGTCGCGCATCACCGACCACATCATCTGCAACACCATCATCGGGCAGGACGTGGGCGCCACCACGCCCTTCCTCTACGTGTACCAGTGGCGCGAGAAGATCTACGAGATCTATGAGGAGATCTGCGGTGCGCGCCTCACCACCAACATGGGCCGCATCGGGGGGTGGGAGCGCAACTGGAGCGACACCGCCTGGGCGAAGGTCAAGGCCGTGGTGAAGGAGCTCCCCGCCGCGCTGAAGGAGTTCGACGACCTGGTGCTGCGCAACCGCATCTTCATGGACCGCACCATCGGCTGCGGTCCCATCAGCGCCGAGCGCGCCTTGGCCTACAGCTTCACGGGGCCCAACCTGCGCGCGGCCGGGGTGGACTACGATGTGCGCGTGGCCGACCCGTACAGCAGCTACGAGGAGTTCGACTTCCAGATCCCCGTGGGCACCCAGGGCGACACCTACGACCGCTTCTGCGTGCGCCAGGAGGAGATGCGCCAGAGCATCTCGATCATCCGCCAGGCCCTGGAGAAGATGGACAAGCTGGGCGACAGGACCACCTACCGGGCCGACGCCCCCGAATGGGTGCTGCCTCCCAAGGAGGGCGTGTACAACAACATGGAGGAGCTCATCTGGCACTTCAAGATCGTGATGGGCGAGACCGAGGTGCCTGTGGGGGAGGTGTACCACTGCGTGGAGGGTGGCAACGGCGAGCTGGGCTTCTACCTGGTGAGCGACGGCGGGCGCACACCCTTCCGGCTGCATCTGCGCCGGCCCTGTTTCATCTACTACCAGGCCTTCCCCGAGATGATCAAGGGCGGCATGCTCAGCGATGCGATCATCACCATGAGCAGCATGAACGTCATCGCCGGCGAACTCGACGCATGAAGGCCTCCATCCATATCGGCGCTCCCGCCCTCGCCCCGGCCGCCTGCATCAAGGAGACCGGCCGCCATGATCCCGCGCTGCAAGCGGCCTATCGGGACAAGGCACGCACCATGGACCGTCCCGGCCTGTGCGGTTGCGACGGTACGCCCCATCGCAACGACCGCATCGCCCGGCAGCACGGCAATCCACGGACCACCCCAGGACCCTGCAACTGATGTCAGCCCGCACCAGACCCGTCACCACCACCGAAGGCGTCCGTCCGTTCGCCTTCAGTGCGACCGCGCTGGCCGAGTGCCGCGAGCTGATCGCCCGCTACCCCGAGGGCCGCAGCAAGAGCGCCCTGATCCCCATCCTGCACATCGCCCAGGCCGAGAACGACGGCTGGCTCAGCGTGAACGCCATGGACGCCGTGGCCGAGCTGCTGGGCCTGCGCCGCATCGAGGTGTACGAGGTGGCCAGCTTCTACAGCATGTTCAACCTGCACCCGGTGGGCACATACGTGCTCGACGTGTGCCGCACCACCCCCTGCATGCTGCGCGGCAGCGACGAGCTGATCGCGCACCTGGAAAAGAAGCTCGGCATCCACCCCGGGGAGACCACCAAGGACGGCATGTTCACCCTGAAGACCGTGGAATGCCTGGGCAGCTGCGGCACCGGGCCCATGTTGCAGTGCGGCGCCCGCTACCACGAGGACCTCACCGTGGAGAAGGTGGACCGCCTGATCGACGAGCTTCGCGCCCGCAACCAACGCGCCAATTACACGGACCGATGAACCGCAGGCAGCTCGCGACCGGCAGGGGACCCTTGCGCACCCGCGTGCGGGCCCGGGCACATGCGGCCGGCACCGTCGCCGGGCCGCTGCCTCCGTCGTCCCGGCGCCTGCCCAATACTTTGCGTTCGTGATGGCCCGCAAGATCCTCTTCGAGCACATCGACAAGCCCGGCATCCGCGGGCTGGAGGGCTACCGGGCCCACGGCGGCTACCGCAGCGTGGAGAAGGCCCTGCGGACCATGGCCCCCGAGGCCGTGGTGGAGGAGGTGAAGAAGAGCGGCCTGCGCGGCCGCGGCGGTGCGGGTTTCCCCACGGGCATGAAGTGGAGCTTCCTCGCCAAACCCGAAGGTGTGCCCCGCTACCTGGTGGTGAACGCCGACGAGAGCGAGCCCGGCACCTTCAAGGACCGCTACCTCATGGAGCGGATCCCGCACCTCCTGATCGAGGGCATGGTCACCTCCAGCTTCGCCCTGGGCGCCAACACGGCCTTCATCTACATCCGCGGCGAGTACTTCCATGTGGCCCGCATCCTGGAGCAGGCCATCGGCGAGGCCCGTGCGGCCGGCTGGCTCGGGAGGAACATCCTGGGTAGCGGCTTCGACCTGGACATCCACGTGCAGGTGGGCGCAGGCGCCTACATCTGCGGGGAGGAGACCGCCCTGCTGGAAAGCCTGGAGGGCAAGCGCGGCAACCCCCGCCTGAAGCCGCCCTTCCCCGCTGTGAAGGGCCTGTACCAGTGCCCCACCGTGGTGAACAACGTGGAGACCATCGCCGCGGTGGTGCCCATCGTGAACGACGGTGGTGAGGAGTACGCCAAGGTGGGCGTGGGGCGGAGCACGGGCACCAAGCTGATCAGCGCGGGTGGCAACATCAAGCGCCCCGGTGTGTACGAGATCGAGCTCGGCCTGCCCTGCGACGAGTTCATCAACAGCGACGAGTACTGCGGCGGCGTGGACGGGCGGGCCTTCAAGGCCGTGGTGCCCGGCGGCAGCAGTGTGCCCATCGTGCCCTACGAACTGTTCCTGAGGACCGCCAAGGGCGAGCCGCGGCTCATGTCGTACGAGAGCCTGTCCGACGGCGGCTTCGTGAGCGGCACCATGCTGGGCAGCGGCGGCTTCTACGCGTACAACGACGCCCAGTGCATCGTGCGCAGCACCTGGAACCACGCCCGCTTCTACCACCACGAGAGCTGCGGCCAGTGCAGCCCGTGCCGCGAGGGCACCGGCTGGCTGGACAAGGTGCTGGAGCGCCTGGAGCTCGGGGAGGGTCGCGCCGAGGACATCGACCTGCTGTGGGACATCCAGCGCAAGATCGAGGGCAACACCATCTGCCCCCTCGGTGATGCCGCCGCCTGGCCCGTGGCCTCGGCGATCCGCCACTTCCGCGACGAGTTCGAGTACCACGTCACCCACCGCGAGAAGGTGAAGGACCCGCGGCATTTCGCGCGGGAGCCTTTCCGCCGCACGGCCCGGCCGCAGACCGTCTAACCCAACGCCATGCCCAAGGTCACCATAGACGGCATCACGATCGAGGTCCCCGAGGGCACCACGATCCTGCAGGCGGCGCGCATGATCGGCGAGCGCAACAAAGCGGACCGTTACGTGGTGCCCCCGGCCATGTGCTATTACAGCAAGCTGGAGACCAGCGGGGGGTATTGCCGCACCTGCCTGGTGAAGGTGCCCAAGGGCAGCGACAAGGACCCCCGCCCCATGCCCAAGCCGGTGCCCAGCTGCCGCACCACCGTGATGGACGGCATGGAGGTGGCCAACACCACCGACCCCACGCTGATCGACGCACGCAACGGCGTGGTGGAGATGCTGCTCATCAACCACCCGCTGGACTGCCCCATCTGCGACCAGGCCGGCGAGTGCCACTTGCAGGACCTGAGCTACGAGAACGGCACGGCCGCCAGCCGCTACGAGTTCGAGCGCCGCACCTTCGAGCCCATCGACATCGGTGACACGATCAAGCTGCACATGACGCGCTGCATCCTGTGCTACCGCTGCGTGAAGGTGGCCGAGCAGATCACCGACGGCCGCGTGCACGGGGTGATCAACCGCGGGGATGCCGCCGAGATCAGCACCTACATCGAGCAGGCCATCGACAACGACTTCAGCGGCAACATGATCGACGTGTGCCCGGTGGGCGCCCTCACCGACCGCACCTTCCGCTTCGCCAGCCGCGTGTGGTTCACCAAGCCCATGGACGCGCACCGGGACTGCGAGACCCCGGGCTGCGACGGCAAGGTGGTGCTGTGGCTCAAGGGTGATGAGGTGCTGCGCGTCACCGGCCGCAAGGACCAGTGGGGCGAGGTGGAAAGCTTCATCTGCAACACCTGCCGCTACGACCGCAAGGACCTGGCGGCCTGGACGGTGGAAGGCCCGCGCAACGTGGACCGCCACAGCGTGATCTCCCAGGGCCACTATCACCTGAAGCGCACCCAACCCCTGCTGACCGCCCCGGCGCCCAACGTGCCCGAGCTGGCCAAGCGCAAAGACCTCAAGGACCGATGACCCTCGCCACGGCCCTCTTCCTGCTGGTGCTCTTCGTGGTCACCCTGACGGTGGCGGCCTATTCCACCTATGCCGAGCGCAAGGTGGCCGCCTTCCTGCAGGACCGCATCGGCCCGGACCGTGCCGGCCCCTTCGGCATCCTGCAGCCCCTGGCCGACGGCACGAAGATGTTCATGAAGGAGGACTTCATCCCGGCCGCGGCCAACCGGCGCCTCTTCACCCTGGGCCCGGCCATCGCCATGATCACCGCCCTGATGACCGGCGTGGTGATCCCCTGGGGCGGGGAGCTCACCCTCTTCGGCGAGACCTTCCGCCTGCAGGGCACCGATCCCGAGATCGGCATCCTGTTCGTGTTCGCCATCGTCAGCATCGGCGTGTACGGCATCATGCTCGGCGGCTGGGCCAGCAACAACAAGTACGCCCTGCTGGGCTCGGTGCGCGCCGCCAGCCAGATGGTGAGCTACGAGCTCGGCATGGGCCTGAGCATCGTTGCGCTGGTGATGCTCAACGGCACGCTGAGCCTCGGCGGCATCGTGGAGCACCAGGCCGCCCACGGCTGGAACATCATCTACCAGCCCCTGGGCTTCATCATCTTCCTGGTGTGCGCCTTCGCCGAGACCAACCGCTCGCCCTTCGACATGCCCGAGTGCGAGACCGAGCTGGTGGGCGGCTACCACACCGAGTTCAGCAGCATGAAGCTGGGCTTCTTCCTGTTCGCCGAGTACACCAACATGTTCATCAGCAGCGCGGTCATCTCCACGCTCTACTTCGGCGGCTACCACGTGCCGGGGCTGGACCGGCTGGGCCTGGACCCGAACCTCACCACGCTGATCGGCACGGCGGCCATGTTCGCCAAGACCTTCTTCTTCATCTTCTTCTTCATGTGGGTGCGGTGGTCCACCCCCCGCTTCCGCTTCGACCAGCTGATGAACCTGGGCTGGAAGGGCCTGATCCCGCTGGGCATCGCCAACGTGCTGATCACCGGCACCGTGTACCACCTCGCCGAACTCTGGAAGGGATGAGCGACCTCCGACCCCTGACCACCCGCTCGCGCGTGGTGAGCGACAAGCGGATGACGCTCATGGAGCGCATCTACCTGCCGGCCATGGTGGCGGGCCTGCTGATCACCATCCGGCATTTCTTCCGCCGCAAGCCCACCGTGCGCTACCCCGAACAGGAGCGTCCCCGCCCGGCCGTCTATCGCGGGCGCCACGTGCTGAAGCGCGATGAGAAGGGACGGGAACGCTGCACGGCCTGCGGCCTCTGCGCCGTGGCCTGCCCCGCCGAGGCCATCTCCATGGTGGCCGACGAGCGGAAGCCCGGCGAGGAGCACCTGTACCGCGAGGAGAAGTACGCCCGCATCTACGAGATCGACATGCTGCGCTGCATCTACTGCGGCCTGTGCGAGGAGGCCTGCCCCAAGGAGGCCATCTTCCTCACCGACCGCCTGGTGAAGGCCGACCGGGAGCGCATGCCCTTCGTCTTCGGCAAGGACGAGCTGGTGGAGCCCATGGACCCGGCCAGGCGCATCGATGTGAGCGGACGGCAGACCGCAGCCGTGCGCACGTTCAAGCAGAACCCCCGCTACGCCCACAACCGCTGATCCGATGGCCGCGCTCTTCTACATCCTCGCCGCCATCAGCGTGATCAGCGCGCTGACGGTGGTGGGCGCACGCAACCCGGTGAACAGCGTGATCGCGCTGGTGGTGTGCTTCCTGAGCATCGCCGGCCATTACGTGCTGCTCAACGCCCAGTTCCTGGCCATGGTGCACGTGATCGTGTACACCGGCGCCATCATGGTGCTGTTCCTTTTCGTGATCATGCTGCTGAACCTCAACAAGCCGGGCGGGCCCCGCAAGTCCCTGGCCATGCGCCTGGCGGCCGCCGTGGCGGGCGGCCTGCTCTTCCTCACGCTGGCCGCCGCCGTGCGCCAGGGTGTGGCCATCACCCCCGCCGCCGGCTTCGACCCGGGCGTGGGCCTGGTGCGTCACGTGGGACAGGTGCTCTTCACCGAGTTCCTGCTGCCCTTCGAGGTGAGCAGCGTGCTCTTCCTCAGCGCCATCGTGGGCGTGGTGATGCTCGCCAAGAAGGACAAGGACGAAGCGCCGGACCCGCACATCACCGGGCCTGAACGCGCCCGCCGCACCGCATAGACCATGGACCAGGGCATCATCACCGCCATCCGTACGGTCCCCCTGGACCACTACGTGCTGTTGAGCTTCCTGCTCTTCGGCATCGGCGCCGCCGGGGTCGCCCTGCGCCGCAACACCATCATCGTGCTGATGTGCATCGAACTGATGTTCAACAGCGTGAACCTGCTGCTGGCCGCCTTCAGCGCCCACCACAGCGATCCGCGCGGGCAGGTGTTCGTGTTCTTCATCATGCTGGTGGCCGCCGCGGAGGTGACCGTGGGCCTCTCCATCCTGGTGATGATGAAGCGCATCGTGGACAGCGTGGACGTGAACCAACTGAACCGCTTGAAAGGATGAGCACCGATCTGCTCGCGGCCCTGGTGCCCGCCCTGCCGCTGGCGGGGGCGATCGCCCTGGCCGCGCTGCGCCGCAAGCTGGGCGCCAACGCCGCCGGAGGGCTGGCCACGGCCCTGGTCGCCGGGGCGTTCGTCGCCAGCGCCCTCCTCTTCCAGGGCTTCGACCCGGCCGCCGGCGGCCGCACCGTGAAGCTGCTGGACTGGGTGCGCGTGGCCGGCATGGACATCCCCCTGGCCCTGCGCATCGACGCCCTTTCCCTGACGATGATGCTGATCGTCACCGGCGTGGGCGCACTGATCCACCTGTACTCCATCGGCTACATGCACGAGGACGAACGGGCCCCCACCTTCTTCGCGCAGCTCAACCTCTTCACCTTCGCCATGCTGCTGCTGGTGATGGGCAGCAACTTCCTGGTCACCTTCATCGGCTGGGAGGGCGTGGGCCTGTGCAGCTACCTGCTGATCGGCTTCTGGTACAAGACCCCGGAATACAACTACGCGGCCCGCAAGGCCTTCGTGATGAACCGCATCGGCGACGTGGGCATGGTGCTGGCCATGGTGCTGCTCTTCCAGCGTTTCGGCACCCTGGAGTACGACGCCATCATGGACCGGGCGAGCGGGGTGAACGATCCGCTGATGATCGCGGCCACCCTCTTCCTGTTCCTGGGCGCCACGGGCAAGAGCGCGCAGATCCCGCTGTTCACCTGGCTGCCCGACGCCATGGCGGGCCCCACCCCGGTGAGCGCGCTGATCCATGCCGCCACGATGGTGACGGCCGGCGTGTTCCTCACCGTGCGCAGCAGCGTGCTGTTCGAGCTGGCCCCGTTCACGCAGGACATCATCCTTTGGGTGGGCACGGCCACGGCGCTGCTCGCGGCCAGCATCGGCCTGTTCCAGAACGACATCAAAAAGGTGCTGGCCTATTCCACGGTGAGCCAGCTGGGCTACATGTTCGTGGCGCTCGGCCTGGGGGCCTACAGCGCGGCCATGTTCCACGTCACCACCCACGCCTTCTTCAAGGCGCTGCTCTTCCTGGGCGCCGGCAGCGTGATCCACGCGCTGGGGGGCGAGCAGGACATCCGCCGCATGGGCGGCCTCAAAGGCACGGTGCGGACCACCTACATCACCTTCCTGATCGGCACCATCGCCATCGCGGGCCTGCCCCTGATGAGCGGCTTCTTCAGCAAGGACCTGATCATGGCCTTCGCGTTCCAGCGTTCGCCGGTGCTCTTCGCCCTGCTGCTGGCCGGCGCACTGATGACCGCCTTCTACATGTTCCGCCTGCTGTTCCTGGTGTTCCACGGCACCTACCGCGGCCAGGCGCACCCGCACGAGAGCCCGCCGACGATGACCGTGCCGCTGGTCGTGCTGGCCGTGCTGAGCGTGGCGGGCGGCCTGCTGAACCTGCCCCACCTGTTCGGCGGCCACGAGGCCATGAAACACTTCCTGGAGTCGGCCGCCGAGGGCATCCGTTTCGAGAACCTGGCGCTGGACACCATGACCGAGATCGTGCTGATGACCCTCACCACCGTGCTGGTCGGTGTGGTGATCTACATCGCCCACGGCCGCTTCGCGGTGAAGGCCACCCTGGAGGGTGACGAGGCGGACATGCCCTTCCTGAAGCGCCTGGTGGCGCAGCGCTGGCGCGTGGACGAGCTCTACCGCGCGCTCTTCGAGCGGCCCTTTGGCTGGCTGAGCACCAACCTGTACGCCATCGCCGAGAACAAGGTGGTGGCCCCCCTGGTGCGCGGCGTGGGCGATGCGGCCCTGCGTGTCGGGGAGACCGTGCGCGGGATCCAGACGGGCAATGCGGGCTTCCATCTCCTGGCGATGCTGTGCGGCCTGATCCTGCTCCTGACCTTCACCCTAATGGGAAGCTGAGATGATCGCGGCGCTCCTCTTGCTCATCCCCTTCCTCGGCGCACTGACGCTGCTGCTGCTGCGTCCCGCGCAGGCCCGTGCCATCGCCCTGGCCACCACGCTGGCCTCGCTCGCCGTGGTGCTTTATGCCTGGGCGACCTTCACCGGCGGCGCCGTCACCCACCTGGACCTGGCCTGGGCCGATGCCTGGGGGCTCCGCCTCAAGATGGGCCACGACGGCGTGGGCCTGCTGCTGCTCATCCTCACCGGGGTGGTGTTCCCCTTCATCGTGGCCGCGGGCTACGGGCAGCCGGAGGACCGCCCCGCGACGTTCAACGCCCTGCTGCTGTTCACCCAGAGCTTCCTGTACGGCGTGTTCCTGGCGCAGAACGCCGTGCTGTTCTACATCTTCTACGAGCTCACCCTGATCCCGGTGTTCCTGCTGCTGCTGTACTGGGGCGGCGAGCACCGGCGCAGCATCACCATGCGCTTCTTCATCTACACGCTGCTGGGCGGCCTGGCGCTGCTGTTCGGCATCGTGTACCTGCTGGTGCTCAACGGCGGCAACGGCGACCTTGCGGCGCTGGCGGCGATGGACCTGCCGGCCGGGACCCAGGTGTGGCTCTTCTGGGCGCTCTTCCTGGCCTTCGCCATCAAGCTGCCCATCTTCCCCTTCCACGGCTGGCAGCCCGAGACCTACCACATGGCCCCGCTGCAGGGCACCATGGTGCTGGGTGCGGTGATGCTCAAGATGGGCCTGTACGGCGTGTACCGGCTGGTGCTTCCGGTGGTTCCCGTCGGCACGGCCTACTGGCAGGACACGGTGATCGTCCTGTCCCTGATCGGCGCGGTGTACGGCGGGATCATCGCCTTCCGGCAGGCCGACCTCAAGCGGCTGGTGGCCTATTCCTCGCTGAGCCACGTGGGGCTGTTGTGCGCGGGCCTCTTCGCCGGCAACGCATACGGCATCAGCGGTTCGCTCTACCAGGCCTTCGCCCATGCCATCCTGGTGCTGTGCATGTTCTACATCGTGGGGGCCGTGCAGGAACGCACCGGCACCACCGATCTGCGGGCCATGGGCGGGTTGAAGAGCGCCGCCCCACGGCTGGCCGCCCTGTACTTCCTGGTGGTGGTCAACGCCGTGGCCCTGCCGCTCACCCAGAGCTTCGTGGGCGAATGGCTGATGTTCGCCGGATTGTGGCAGGTGAAGGGGTGGTACGCCTTCCTGGGCCTCACCACCATCGTCCTGGGGGCCATCTACGTCTTCCATGCCTACCAGCGCGTGATGCTGGGCCCGGCCCGGGATGGCCTGGCCGCGGCGGATGCCTCGGCACGCGACCATCTGGTGCTGGTGCCCTTGATCGCCATCACCCTGCTGCTGGGGGTGTGGCCCGGCCCGGTGCTGGACCTGGTGGACACCCCCGTACTCCAACTCCTTTCCGGCCTTACGGCACCCTGAGATGAGCGCGTTGGTCCTGTTGTCCGTGGTCGGTGTGGTGCTGCTGTACCTGGGCCTTTTCGGCCGCCGCACCGCACTGGCCGCCACCGGCGTGGCCGGCCTTTTGGGCACCATCGCCCTCATCGCCACCGGATGGCACCTGGAGAGCCCCCTGTTCGCGGGCATCGTCCGGTTCGACGGCCCGGCGCGCGCCTACACCCTGCTGATGGCCGGGGCCACCGTGCTGCTCTTCCTCTTCGGGGTGGACTATTACGCCCGCATGCAGCGCAACGTGGCCGAACAATACGCGCTGATGCTGTTCTCGCTGGTCGGCGGCATCCTGATCGTGAGCTTCTCGAACCTGGTGATGCTCTTCCTGGGCATCGAGATCCTGAGCATCCCGCTGTACATCCTGGCCGGCGGCAAGCGCGACAGCTTCCGCAGCGGCGAGGCGGCCTTCAAGTATTTCGTGCAGGGCTCCTTCGCATCGGGCTTCCTGCTGATGGGCCTGGCCCTGGTGTACGGCGCCACCGGCTCCTTCGACCTCGCCGCCATCGGCACCTGGTCGGCCGATGCGGCCCACGGCCATGACACGGTCTTCCTGCTGGGCCTGCTGCTCACCCTGGCGGGCCTGGCCTTCAAGCTGGCCGCCGTGCCCTTCCATTTCTGGAGCCCCGACGTGTACGAAGGCTCGCCCACCTTGATCACCGCTTTCATGAGCACCGTGGTGAAGACCGCGGCCTTCGCGGCGTTCCACCGCTTCATCGCGGCCCTGCACCTGCCCGATGCGGTGGGCACCATGCTGCTGACGATGACCGTGCTCACGCTCTTCCTGGGCAATGTGGTGGCACTGCGGCAAACGCAGTTCAAGCGGCTGATGGCCTACTCGAGCATCGCGCACACCGGCTTCCTGCTGCTGGCCCTGGTGGGGGGCGACCCCCGCAGCGGTGACGTGCTCTTCTACTACCTCGCGGCCTACACCCTGGCCACCGTGGGCCTGTTCATCATCCTCACGCTGGCCAAACGCGCCGCCCAGGGCGAGGAGCACATCCGCATCTTCCGCGGCCTGTTCCGTGAGCGGCCGTGGGTGGCCGTGGCGGCCCTGCTGATGCTGCTGTCGCTCGCCGGCATCCCCTTCACCGCGGGTTTCGTGGCCAAGTACCGCGTGTTCATGCTCGGTCTGGCCGGTGGTCACGTGCTCATCACCTTCTTCGCCGTGGCCATGGCCCTGCTGGGCATCTACTACTACGCCCTGGTGGTGCGCGAGGCCTTCGCGCCCAGGGAGCAGGAGGGTGGCACCCTGGCCGTGGCCCCGCTGAACTGGCTGGTGATCACCCTGTGCGGCGTGGGCGTGGTGGCCCTGGCGGTATGGCCGGTGGCGCTGCCCTGAGCGCCCGGCGTTCCGATCCATCACCCTTGGGCCCTGGGACCAGGCCCGTGGTGACGCGGACGGTCATGACCCGAAGCGCTCGCGATACGCCCTTTCCAGCTCCTCACGGTGTGCGGGATCGGCGATGGCGATGAGGGCCCTGGCACGCTGTTGCAGGTTCCTGCCGTAGAGGTAGGCCACCCCGTGCTCGGTGACCACGTAATGCATGTGCGCGCGCGTGGTGACCACGCCGGCGCCCTGTCGCAGGAAGGGCACGATCTTGCCGGCGCCCTTGGTGGTGGTGCTGCGCAAGGCGATGATGGGCTTGCCGCCCTCGCTGAGCGCCGCACCCCGCATGAAGTCCATCTGGCCGCCCACCCCGCTGTACTGGTACGTGCCGATGCTGTCCGCGCAGACCTGGCCGGTGAGGTCCACTTCGATGGCGCTGTTGATGGCCACCACCTTCGGGTTCTCGCGGATCACCTTGGTGTCGTTGACGTACTGCGCGTCCAGGAACGCGAAGGAGGGGTTGTCGTCCACCAGGTCGTAAAGACGCCGTGTGCCGAAGGCGAAGGCCGTGGCCACCCTGCCCCGGTGCTTGCGCTTGTACTTGTTGGTGACCACCCCGCGTTCCACCAGGTCGATGATGCCGTTGGAGCACATCTCGGTGTGGACACCCAGGTCCTTGTGCCCACCAAGCGCGCCCAGGATGGCATCGGGAATGGCGCCGATGCCCATCTGCAACGTGCTGCCGTCCTCCACGAGCGCGCTGACGTACTCGGCGATCCGGCGTTCCGCGGGACCCACCTGCGCGGTGTAGTCCACCTCGGGCAGCGGGTCGTCCACGGCCACCAGCGCCGCGAACCGGCTGATGTGCACCGGGCTGTCGCCGAGCGTGCGCGGCATGTTCGGGTTCACCTGTGCGATGAGGGTGCGGGCATTGCGCACCGCGCTCCGGGCCACGTCCACGCTCACGCCCAGTGAGCAGTATCCGTGCCTGTCGGGTGGCGATACATGCAGCAGGGCCACATCCAGCGGGAGAATGCCCCGGTCGAAGAGCCGGGGGATCTCGCTGAGGAACACCGGTACATAGTCGCCATGCGGCCCGGCCACCGTACTCCGCATGTTGGCGCTGACGAACAGGGCGTTCAATTGGAAGGGCCCCTGCACCTCCGGCCGGTCGAAGCCCAGCTCGCCGAAGGTGCTGATGGCCGTGAGCTCCACATCGTGCAGCTCGGCATGACGGTCCAGCAGGGCACGCACCAGATGCACCGGGGTGGCGGCACTGCCATGGATGAAGACCCGGTCCCCGCTCCGGACCAGGCGCACGGCATCGGCGGCGGACATCCAGGGATGGGACATGCCACGAAGATCGGTGGAGTTGGCCGCTCCTCTTCCGCCCTGCGGTCAAGGTTGAGCTTCCAAGGGTCGTTCATATAGTTGCGAATGAAACAATTAACATGGATAATATATTTGCGTCGTGAAAAACGGAATGGAGCCGGAGCGCGTGCCGAGCGCATGCTGAACCGGTGCACCGGATGCGCAACGGACCATTCACAAAGGCATTGAACCCAACACCCTGACAACCATGGAAACAGCGACCACGACCACGACCCGATGGGCCATCGATCCCAGCCACAGCGAGATCCAGTTCAAGGTGAAGCATCTGATGATCAGCACCGTCACCGGCACGTTCAAGGAGTTCGGTGCCGAAGCGGAACTGCCCGGCGCGGACCTGGCGGGGGCCCGGGTGCGCTTTTGGGCCGATACCGCCAGCATCTTCACCAACGATGCCAAGCGTGACGAACATCTGCGCAGCGCCGACTTCTTCGACAGCGGGGCCTTCCCCAAGCTCAGCTTCCAAAGCACCCGCATCGAACGCGCCGGGAGCGACTGGTCTTTGACGGGCGACCTGACCATCAAGGACATCACCCGGCCGGTGACGCTGCAGGTGGAGTGGGGCGGTGTGGTCAGGGATCCCTGGGGCCGCACCAAGGCCGGGCTCAACCTGAACGGCAGGATCGACCGCAAGGCCTGGGGGCTCAACTGGAATGCCGCCCTGGAGGCCGGTGGTGTGCTGGTGAGCGACGAGGTGCGCATCCAGGCCGAGGTGCAACTGCTGCAGCAGGGCTGACAGGCCGGTCCACAGCATGCGAAGGACCCGCTCCACAAGGGGTGGGTCCTTGTGCGTCGGTCCATGTACACCGCTGCACCAAAGCGCTTCCATTCTACCTTTCCACCCCGCAACACACCCGACATGGACGACGTGGAGAACAAGCTGACGCAAGCCGGGGACTGGGCCATGCGCCTCAAGGACCAGGCGATCGAGTTCGCGCCCCGACTGATCCTCGCCCTGCTGGTGCTGTGGATCGGCTCCATGCTGATCAAAGGTCTGGCCCGTCTGCTCGGCCGGGTGCTTGCCGCGCGCGGAGTGGAGCCCACGCTGCAACGGTTCCTCCACAGCCTGGTCACCGTGTCCCTGCGTGTGTTGTTGCTGGTGACCTTCATCGGCATGTTGGGCGTGGAGACCACCAGCTTCATCGCCATCATCGGTGCGGCGGGTCTGGCCATCGGTCTCGCCCTGCAGGGCACGCTCGCCAATTTCGCCGGGGGCACCCTGGTCCTGCTGTTCAAGCCCTACAAGGTGGGCGACCTGATCGAGACCCAGGGCGTGACGGGTCACGTGAAGGAGATCCAGATCTTCACCACCGTGCTGCTGACGCCGGAGAACAAGACCGCCATCGTGCCCAACGGCCCCATCGCCAACGGCAACATCGTGAACTACACACGCGAGGGCAGCATCCGGGTGGACCTCACCTTCGGACTGAACTATGCGGCGCCGTTGCCCAAGGCGCGGGAGCTGCTGATGGGTGTGATGAACGCGCACCCCAAGGTGCTGAAGGCCCCGGCGCCGAGCGTGAACGTGGCCCAGTTGAACCTGGAAGGGGTGCAGCTCGCGGTACGTCCGTACGCGGCCCCGGAGGACTATTGGACCGTGTATTTCGAGATCTACGAGCAGGGGCTGGCCGCCCTGCAGGCCGCTGGTGTGGCCGGTCCGCAACCGAGCATGAAGGTGATCACCGAGGCCAAGGCCTGAAGGGATCCCGCTCCGGGCCGCACTCCGCCCCATGCAAGCCCTGCGCACCGAAGACATCCTCGTCCTGCGCCGCACGCTGACGCGCAGCCCGGGTCCGGAACGGCGCCGCCTGCTCGAGGCTGCACTGGGCCGCCCCGTGCGCTCCCCGAAGGCCCTGCGGGAATGGCATGACCTGCTGCTGTTCCTGCTGGCCCACCCGGCCGATGCCCACGAGCACCGCCTGGTGACCGGGGCCCTGCAGCGCGTGGGCGAGCACGTGCGCGCCGCGGGCCTGGGCGCACGCCTGCTCAACAGCGGCATGGCCGGTGCCACGGTCCAAGGCATCTACAGCTTCTCCCTGGTGCGGTGGATGCTGGAACGGCAGGGCGCACAGCTGCGGCTGGTGTCCGTGGACCAGGCGCTGGACGACCTGCGCGAGACCCTCCGCCCGCTGCTGCCCCAAGCCGAACAGGAATCCGTGGACCGGCCGGTGGAGGACGCCGCCGAGCTGCTGGCGGCGCTTTTCGGGCCCGAGCCTGTGGCGCAACTGCGTGCCCTGACCGCCATGCTGGCCGCCGCACGCTGTGGGGAGGCCCTGCGGGAAGCCCTCTGGGCGCGCCTGGGCGCCACCGTGGCCGTGGACGCC